>JAKASG010000073.1 GCA_021828285.1 Acidobacteriota bacterium
TTCCAGCAACTCTTCGAGAAAATGCGTCAACCGGGCCTCGAGTTCTTTCAAGGTTCGCGGTGTCATGCCGACAATGTAGCAGACACCGGTCGGGAGAGCAACAGATACTTAACCTAGTATTACTAGGCGGTGGGCGGGAATCGGTTCGGCGATGATTGCTGCATCGGGCTTGAGCGCATTTATCGCCTATCGTGTTGCGCGCCCACGAGGTTCATTACCCCATTTTTCGGCTGCTCAATCCGGTAAATGTTACTCGATCAAGGAAGCGCTGCCGCATTCGGGCGAGGACGGCTGCGTCGAAGGCCGGGTGCTTCGCGTTTACACCGCGCGTTCCGGCGCCACCTTCCTCGATTTTTGCCGCGATTATCGGAGTTGCCCCTTTTCGAGCGTGGTTTTCGCCTCCGACCGCCCGCGCTTTGGTAATCTTGCCTCCATCACGGGGCGAATAGTCCGCCTGAGCGGAGAAATCACAACCTACGATGGAAGAGCTGAAATTGTATTGCGGGATTCGACCCAAATTCAGAACGTGCAATAAGGCGCGAAGATTCGCGGAAATGCTTTGCGCTGCGACGCTCGCGTCCTTTGCGGTGGCTCGAGGCTCGCCCGCCACGCAAAAGCCGAATCCCCCTGAATCTTCCAACATTTCCGTGGAAACGGTCGAACGGGTGGGGAAAGACGTCCGCCAGGCGAACCTCTATCTGAACCAAAGGAACTGGGACGCGGCTGTGGATGAATTCCGCCGCGCGGCGGCGCTCGAGCCGAAGGATTTTTCGCTGCGGCTCGCACTTGTGCAGGCGGAACTCGCGGGCAAAAATTTCAGTCAGGCGGCCAAAGATGCGAGCCTTGCGATTACGCTCGCCACATCTGCGAAAGAGAAAGCCCGTGCGTACATGACGCTCGCGGATGCGCATTATGCCATGGGCCGTGCGGACGAGTCAGGGGCCGATTTCCAGGACGCGCTGGCCGCCGACCCGTCGAATGCCGAAGCGGAATTAGGACTGGGACAAGTGGCTCTTGCAGAGCACAACGCCCCTCAGGCGGAAAGCGATTTTCGCAAAGCGATTCGCATTCACCCCGATTTCGGCGAGGCTTACGGCGCGCTCGCACGGCTGCTTGAGGAGCAAGGACATATTGCCGAAGCCCGCAGCCTTTTTGAAAAGGCCGCTGCACTCGATCCGAACGATTGGCACCTCCAGTATGATTTGGCGAAAATTCTCGCCCGCGGCGGCCAGGCGCTCCAGGCTCAAGCTACTTTTGAGAAGATTGCGAAACTTCATCCCGGATTCCTTCCGGCGCGCGAGCAGCTCGCATTGATCGCTCTTCGCGAAGGGAATGTGAATCAAGCATCGGCCGAGGCTGAGGGCATTCTCGAGGAGCATCCGCGCGCCGCCGAGGGCCACCGCGTGATGGCGCTCGTCTTGTGGAGACAGCGCAACATCCCAGCGTCCATCGCCGAATGCAATACGGCCCTCGCCGCTTCGCCGAAGATGCCGTCAATGCTCGCCTTGCGCGCGATTGAACTCTGGAAACTGAACGCGCGTCAGCAGGCCCAGGCGGATTTTCGGAACGTGGTTGCCATGGATTCGACGGTCAGCACCGCCGACGGATTTTGCCGGCTGATCGCCTGCGGCCCTCAGGACATCAGCGCCATTGGCGAGTTTCTCCGCGCAAACCGCTGGGTCCTGGAGCCTCAGGAGCCGGACACGCCTTAGCTCTTCATCGAAATACCGGGCCGCCTGCGGCGCAAAGTTTCGCTTTCCCGAAACGGTCGTGATAACATGCTGGGACCTGGTGGCGGGCGAGATAGGACTCAAGCCGGCCATCCTCCGGGGACTTAAACCCATGGCTCTCTACATCGTGGAAAAGGTTCATCGAAATGTTTGGGTGGTGGAATTACGCGGCCGTTTGACGCTCGGCTCTGAGACGGAGAGTTTGCGCGGGAAAATCACGGAAGGCCTGGATAAGGGCTACACGCGAATTTTGATTGACCTTGCTGAAGTCACCTATATGGACAGCGTGGGCCTTTCGACGCTCGTTTCAAGTTACACCACAGTGCGCCGCCGCGATGGGGATCTGAAGCTGCTGCACCTCACCGGACGCTTGCGCGATTTACTGCAAATCACGCGCCTCAGCACCGTCTTTGAGAGCTTCGACACCCTTGATGACGCCGTCGCTTCCTTTCCTTCCGAGCACTCCAGCCATCCGCCTGTGGGATAGCTTGCCTGGTCGCCCCGGCGAATCGAGCGCAGTTGAAAGCTTGTCCTCCCCATGGACATGGAAACAAAGAACCTTTTGACTTTCGCCGTCTATGCTGGTAGAGTCGGCCTAGTCTGGAGGAGAGGTTTCGTCACTTGGCGTCGTTGCACGATCATTCGCCTGCCTAGAAGCTGTCCCTCTCGACATGATTGAGGTGATTATGCAAGGGACTATCAAGAGAGTTATCCGCGACCGCGGGTTCGGGTTTATACGGTCTGCCGACGGGCAAGAGATTTTCTTCCACCGTAGCAGCCTCCAGCAGCTCAATTTCGACGGTCTTCACGAAGGCGAAGCCGTTGAGTTCGAGTTGGAACGGGGAGAAAAAGGTCCGCGCGCGTTGTGGGTGCGCCCGGCGCAAAAGTGACGGCTCAATCGTCTGGCGCCGCCCGATGAAAAGCGTGCCTCGCCATGGGCGCCCTCAAACCAAGACAGGCTCGCGCTCCGGCTCCTTGGCTCGAGATGTTCACCGAACGGCTGATGCTTTGCGAAGCGGCTGAAGCTGGCAGGCGTGGAGGGACTCGAACCCCCGACCCTCGGATTAGAAATCCGATGCTCTATCCGGCTGAGCTACACGCCCTCGGCACCCAGTTCGCATCTTAGCCTCGCGCACAATCCCAAGTCAAACCAGCGTCCCGTAGCAATCCGCATTTTCCGCGAAGCTCGCTTGAAGGCGATTGAACCCTCTTGCTATAGTCATTGGGTCAGCTCAGCTTTTGCACTCCGACCGAGAGCGGCGAAGCCAAAAACCTAAATCGAAGGGAGCATGCTATGGCGCCACCGAAAATATACAAGAATTTTGTTGGAGGAGAATGGGTGGAATCCGCGAGCGGGGAGGCGTTCGACAATCTCAATCCCGCGAACTGCTCGGAATTGGCCGGACAATTTCAAAAATCCAATTCGAGCGACGTTGCGGCGGCCGTCGCTGCAGCCACGGATGCCTATCACTCGTGGCGCCTCACGCCCCCGCCGAAACGTGGAGAAATACTTTTTCGCGCGGGGCGATTGCTGATGGAGCGCAAGGAAGTCTTTGCGGAAGCGATGACGCGCGAGATGGGCAAAGTGCTGGATGAAGCGCGCGGAGACGTTCAGGAAGCGATTGACATGACGTTTTATATGGCGGGCGAAGGCCGCAGGCTCTTCGGGCAGACGACGACTTCCGAACTGCCGGACAAATCCTGCATGTCCGTCCGCAGCCCCATCGGCGTCTGCGGATTGATCACGCCGTGGAATTTTCCGATGGCGATTCCCGCCTGGAAAATCATGCCGGCGCTCATTTGCGGCAACACGGTGGTCATCAAGCCGGCGGAAGATACTCCGCTTTCCGCTTACAACCTGGTCAAGACGCTTGACGAAGCCGGCGTGCCGCGGGGCGTGGTGAATTTCGTCGCGGGCTTCGGCCCCGACGCGGGCGCGCCGCTCGCCGAGCATTCCGCCGCGCGCGCGATTTCCTTCACTGGCTCGAGCGAAGTTGGGCGCACGATCGCGCAAACGTGCGCCGGCTCGTTCAAGCATCTCACGCTTGAAATGGGCGGCAAGAACATCATGATCGTGATGGAGGATGCGAACCTCGACCTCGCGATTGAAGGAGCGCTTTGGGGCGCGTTCGGCACCACAGGCCAGCGCTGCACGGCCACCAGCCGCATCGCCGTTCACAAAGCGGTTTACGCCGAATTCGCCAAACGCTTTGTCGAGCGTGCGCGGGGGCTGCGGGTGGGCGACGGTCTCGACCCGAAAACGCAAGTCGGCCCGATCATCAATGAAAGCCAGCTCAAGACCATCGAGCAGTACGTGGGAATCGGTCGCGAAGAAAGCGCGAAATTGCTCGCGGGCGGCGAACGCCTCACGGGGGGAAATTTGGCGAAAGGCTTTTTCTTTGCGCCCACGGTTTTCGGCGATTGCGACGCGAAGATGCGCATCTGCCAGGAAGAAATTTTCGGACCCGTGGCCAGCTTGATTCCCGTCTCGAGTTTCGATCAGGCGCTCGAAGTCGCGAACGGCGTGGTCTATGGCCTCTCGTCCTCGATTTACACGCGCGACGTGAACAAAGCTTTCCGCGCCATGCGCGACTTGGATACGGGCATCGTTTACGTCAATGCTCCGACCATCGGCGCGGAAACGCATCTTCCTTTCGGCGGAACGAAGCAAACCGGCAACGGCCACCGCGAAGCCGCCGTCACCGCGCTCGATTTTTATTCCGAATGGAAAACGCTTTACATTGATTACAGCGATAAGCTCCAGCGCGCGCAGATTGATACATAGCGGGGAGCTCCCAACTTCCCGCTGGCGCTGGACATGGGAAGACAAGTCCAATGACACTTTACTCCTACTGTCTTCGGTTCGGCAGCGGGGCCGCGCCGAATCCCTTTTGGGGCGTCTGCACGCCCGCAATCTGCAAGCCGGGCATCCGGCGAAGCGCAATTGAGGGAGACTGGATCGTGGGGCTTGGCTCGGCCGACTCGCCGATCGGGAACATCTCGCATAGTGCCATGTATGTGATGAGGGTAACGAGACGCCCCCACACTATGGAAGAGTACGACCGCCTCTGCCGAGAATCACTGCCCGGCAAAATCCCGGACTGGGACAACCCCGACTTTCGCCGTAGGGCAGGCGACTGCATTTATGGCTACAGCTCTCGAAGCCGCCGACCGACGCTTCGCCGAAGTATTCATAGTGAGAGCAACAGGGAACGCGGTCTCTCCGGGATGAACGTGCTTTGATCCGACCATTTCGCTGCTTCGGCGATAAACCAGTAGAACTGCCGGACAATCTTCTCCCAATTGTTCACCCGACCGAGGGATACAAGTCCGCCGCCAATGCGTCGTATGTTGCCAGTTTCATTGAATGGGTGGATGCGAGCCGCTGGCCGGCGAACACCGTACTCGGCGAACCGCAGGACATGAAAGTCTTGTCCTTAAGCGAGGAACGATGTCGCGAACTGTGTTCCGCACGGCATGCGGAGGGCGACGTAATGGACGAATCCAATTAGAGTTCCTTACTGAGCCGTCCAGCCGCCGTCCACCACAATGTCCGTTCCCGTGATGAACGCGGCGTGATCGGAGCACAAGAAAACGGCGAGCGCGCCAATCTCTTCGACCTTTCCCCATCGGCCAACCGGAATTTTGGAAACGAATTCGGCGTTGAGCTTCGGATTTTGAGTGAGCGGGATATTCATTTCCGTGGCGAAAGGCCCGGGGCTGATTCCGTTGACGGTGATGCCGTGAGGGGCAAGCTCGAGCGCGAGGGCTTTCGTCATGCCGAGCAATCCGAACTTGCTCGCGCTGTAAGCGGCGCGGCCCGCGAGCGACACGTGAGCCATCGTCGAAGTGATGTTGAGGATGCGGCCGAATCGCTTCTCGATCATGCCGGGAATGAAGGCGCGGGCGCACAGGAAAGAGCCGTCGAGATTTGTGCTCAATACGCGGCGCCACTCCTCGAATTCGAATTCGTGCAGGGGTTTTCGGATATTGATTCCCGCGTTGTTGATGAGAATCTCGGGAACGCCTGATTGCTCGAGGATTTGCCGGGCCAGGCGCGCGACCGCGGTCTCATCGGCGACGTCAGCGACAAACGCCCGCGATTTTCCGCCGCGCGCGGCGATCTCCGCGTTCACGGAATCGAGACGGGCGCGTTCGCGCGCGACAAGCGCCACGCTTGCGCCCGCCTCCGCCAGTGCTTCCGCCATTTGCTTCCCCAGCCCGCGGCTTGCGCCCGTCACGACTGCGAGCTTTCCATCAAGACGAAATTCAGTCATCGCCAGACCTCCCGGGTCGAGCGTAGCACAGCCGGGCAGCGCTTCGACATCATCGCGAGCAGATTGATCGGCCGGCTGCACCGGCGTGGAATCCAAGCCAGCTCGGCACGATGATTTACCGTTGCGGATGAGGCAGAGTCGGCGAGGGCTTCGATGGCGAGGGTGATGCTGCCGGATGGGCCGCGGCGGGTTTAGATTTCGGCGGCGTAGCCGAATTCGGCGTTTTGGGCGAGCCGCCCGCGTGCGGTGCGGCAGCCGGACTGGGCTGAGCGCCGGCGCTCGGCGCCGTTGACGCGCTCGGTTTCGATTGCGCTTTTGCCGCTGGGACGGGCGCGCTGTGAGCAAGGCCTGGCGGCAGCGGATGCGGACCGAGGCCGAGCTTCATCAGCGGCTTCGCTTCAGGCAGGCCGGTCGGCTTGAATCCGTTTGCCGTTTGATAATTCTTCATCGCCATGCGTGTGGCTTCGTCCCAGCGGCCCGTCGGATCCTCGGAGAGAAAGCCGGCTTTCTTGAGCGCTTGCTGAATCTCGCGCACGCGGTCAGGCTGAATCGAGTACCAGTAAATGCGGCGGCGATAGTAACGGTGGTAATAGCGATGCCGATAGACTCGCCGCCGGTAAACTCGGCGCTTCACGGCATGTTCGGGTTCAGCGGGATGCGGATCACTCTTCCGCGTCGTCGCCGCCCGGCCGCGTGAGTTCCACGCCAGTGCCGTCATCCACAAAACGATGGCAATAGCCGCCCTCAACGATGGGGAATCAGTGCGTCTCATTATTCGCAGATTATTGCAGCCGGTCCGCCAGATAGTAGGTGGACCATGTCGAGCCGTTCCGCCGCGCCACCAGGAAGAGCACATCCTGACCCGGCTTGACGGCGCTCGCGTAGCGATTGAATTCATCCGCTGAATGGATGGGGTGGTGATCGAACTCAAGAACGACATCGCCTCGCGCGATGCCCAAATTCGCGGCGAACCCGGTCGGATCGACTTCAGTCACCTCAACGCCTTCCTCGGCCTTGAGCCCGAGAGCTTTGCTGATCGCCGCTGACTCATCTTGCGCCACCGCTCCGACGTTCATGCCGAGCGTTGGCGGGGCTGTGGGAGCAGCGGAGGGTTGTTGCGGTTGCGGCTGCGCGGCTTGCGGATTCGTTGCCGCCACAATCGCGCGCCGGTCGGCGACGACGACCGTCGCCGATTGCTCATGCCCTTTGCGCAAGTAGCGCACGTCGAGCTTCTGGCCGATTTCGCTGTTCGAGACGATGTTCACGAGTTCGTCTCCGCTCTTGATGGGCCTGCCGTCAATTGAGAGGATTACGTCCCCACGCTCGAGCCCCGCGCGGTCCGCCGGGCTTCCGGACGTCACGCCGTCAATCACCACGCCGTGGGTGGCGCCGAAGGTGCGCAGCAGCGCCGCATTGCTCTGGCCGAGAAACGTGACGCCGATTGCGCCACGCCGGACACGGCCGTAGGTGATGATGGAGTTATAGACGGCGCGCGCCGTATCCGAAGGAATCGCGAAGCCGACGCCGTCATAGGTGCCGCCGCGCGTCGCAATCGCTGTGTTGATTCCAATGACTTGTCCCGCGAGGTTGACAAGCGGCCCGCCACTATTGCCCGGATTAATCGCCGCGTCGGTTTGCAAATAACGCTTGAACTCGTCCGCAGCGCCCGGCGACAGCACGCGCCCTTTGGCGCTGATGATTCCCGCGGTCACCGTCTCTTCAAGGCCGAACGGGCTACCCACCGCGAGCACCCAATCGCCCACGCGCATCGAATGCGAATCGCCGAACACGGCCGCCTTGAGCGGCTTCGGCGGATTAATCTTGATCACCGCGAGGTCGGTATCCTTGTCGTGGCCCACGATGCGCGCCGGATAATTGGTGGAATTGTCGCCGTGAAGGTTGATGAAAATCTTGTCCACCGGCTGATCGTCCGCCGTATCCATCACGACGTGATAATTGGTCAGGATGTAGCCTTTCGAGTCGAGGATGATTCCCGAACCCAGGCTCTGCTGTGGAATCACTGCAGGATGGCCCGGCGGCAAGCCGAAAAACTGATTGAAGAACTTGTCGAAGTGTTTCTGGGAATGCGGCGAACCAAAATCTTTCGAGTCGAGGCGAACGAGTGTTTCCGTGTTGATGTTGACCACCGCGGGCTCGATGTCCTGGGCGATGGCCGCGAAGGAACTCGAAAGCCGGGCGGGCGACGGCGCCGGAAGGATCGAAGCGTCCGACGCGAACAGATTCGGACGGGCCGCGCGTACTCCGAGCGTAATCAAGCTGCCGATAGCGATGCCGACAGCGAGCGTCGCGACCACCGCGAAGCCCGCAACAAAACGCCGCCGTGAATCGCTCATGCTTGCCTCAACGGCTCCCTATCGGGCTCAGTCGTATTTTGCCCGGAAATTGATTATACACCGGTTTCACCTCAAGGGCTTTGGCAAGCGCCTGCGTGCTTCCGGTTCGTGCGCCGACCGATGAGCGCGATGGATGCTGTGCGAGAAAGGCTACGATGAAATAGCGGACTCACGCGCCGTCATTCTTGACGGAACCGGCGCGCGGACGGTAGAATGGTGGTTTACCATTTCCCTTGCGGACATCTCCGGAGAGCCATGGATAAGCGAAGGGTTGAAGCGTACAAAAAGCGGCTCCTTGAAAAGCGGGATGAACTTTCGCGGCTGGTGACGCGAACCGACCAGGACGGCCGGGCTGCGGACGAAGATACGACGCAGGATGTCGCGGACAAGGCCGCTAACTCCTACACGAAAGAATTTCTTTTTTCTCAGAGCGACGACAACCGCCGCACTCTTCAACTCGTGAACGAAGCGCTTGCGCGAATCGAGGCCGGCACTTACGGCCTGTGCGTGGCGTGCCAGCAGGAAGTTCAATCGAAGCGTCTCGAAGCGGTGCCCTGGGCTCGTCACTGCATCGAGTGCCAGGAAAAGCAGGAACAAGGTCTGCTTTAATCCCGTCCGGGGCGGCTTCGAACGAGGTTCGCCTTCTCTTCCGAAGCGGCATCATCCAAACCCGCCCGTGCGCTTCCTCGGCATCTTGCCGATGCCGTTTTTTCCATTCTATTTCCTACCGACTGCAAGCTTTGCGGCCGCGAGGTCATCGAAGCCGAAGGCCTCGGGATTTGCGCCGAATGCTGGTCGCAGGTTGAAGGTTGGAGTGGCGGCGTCTGTGCGCGTTGCGGCTTGCCGTTCCTCAATCCGTCCGGCTCAAGCCTCTGCGTCGTCTGCCTGCGAGGCGAATATCGTTTTGAGGTGGCGCGTGCTTTCGGGATTTACGCCGATCCGCTCCGGTCGTTGATTCTGCTCCTCAAATATCGCCGCTTCGAGCGCCTGGCAAGGCCGCTGGCGGGCGCCCTGGCGGCCGTTTGGGTTGCAACGCCTGAATTTCGAGAGCTCGAATCCCCGCTTCTCGTTCCCGTACCGCTGCATCATTCGCGCGAGCGGCAACGGGGTTTCAACCAGGCCGCTCATCTCGCTCGAGACCTCAAGCGCCGTCTCGGCCGAATGTCGCCAAAACTGAAAGCGGACTTTGACGCTCGGGGGCTTGTGCGGATTCGCGCCACGCCGCCGCAAAGCGGCCTCAACTTCCGCGAGCGCAAGGAAAACGTTCGCGGCGTGTTCCGGGCGAAGCGCGCCGGCCGGCTGCGCGGCCGGAACGTGGTGCTGATTGACGACGTGATGACGACGGGCGCCACACTTTCCGCCTGCGCCGAGGCTGCGGCCGAGGCAGGCGCCGCCAGAATTTTTGCGCTCGCCGTAGCGCGCGCGCATTCTGATCTTCCCGCGACGTTCGATCCGGATGCCGTCCCCGAGGTTGACGCCGCCTCGCGCGAATGGAGATAATAAGGACCGCCTCGGCGCCCGTGTAAAGGACAGATACCATGTCGGAGGGCAATCAACGCATTTTGCAACAGCCGGTGCTGGTGCTCAACGCCACCTACGAGCCGGTCAACGTGACCGCTGCACGCCGCGCCATTGTGCTGTTGTTGAAGGGTGTCGCCACCGCCGAGGAGGAAAACGGCGGCTTCATTCATGCGACTCGCTTGAGCGTGCGCGTGCCTTCCGTCATTCGCCTTATCGAGTTCCGGCGCATACCGCACCAGACGCGCGCCCTTTCGAGGAAAAACGTTTTGATGCGCGACCGTTACACTTGCCAGTTCTGCGGGCGCGTGCTGCCGGCCTCGGAATTGACGCTCGACCACGTCATCCCGCGGTCGCGAGGAGGCCACACCGACTGGGATAATCTCGTCGCGTGCTGCCATGCCTGCAATAATCTGAAAGGCGACCGGTTGCCGGAAGAAGCAGGGCTCAAGCTGCGCCGCCCTCCGCGCCCGTTTACGCTTCACACCAGCCGCCAGATCATGCGTATGCTCGGCCGCTCCGATGAGCGCTGGAGGAAGTACCTGTTCTACTGAAAATTTCTCCGAACCGTGGCCGCCGTGCGATTCGCTTGGCGAAACACACCTTAATTCGATAAACTATCTGGGCGCATCACCGTTTGTTCAGCCAAGCTTGCCGCGGAGAGGTGGCCGAGTGGCTGAAGGCGGCGGTTTGCTAAACCGTTGTACGGGCGAAAACCTGTACCCAGGGTTCGAATCCCTGCCTCTCCGCCATCCCTTCAGTGCAGTTTGCTGCTCCGCACGGTCGCGGTGCGCATCCGCCTAAAATTGCCCTCCTTTAAATCTTTTCGCAATTTGTTAAGCAGCCTTTCCAATATTTCTGATTGACGGAAGAAACGATTTGCACTATAAGCGACGACGTGCGACAGAGGAGTTAACTGGGAGCTGTTTGGGTGTTTCTGCTATGCGGATTTAGATTTTCCATGATTGTGATAGACGCTCACCTCGACCTCGCGTGGAATGCACTGAGCTGGAACAGGGATTTGACTCAGGATATTCAAGAAATCCGCAAAGCGGAGTCCGGCATGGTAGATAAGGGCCGCGGCGCGAACACGGTCTCGTTTTCAGAGATGCGAAAGGGGAAAATTGCCGTGTGCCTGGCAACGGTGCTGGCGCGAGCGAGTGATCTCGGCGATCCGCGACTGGATTTCAGAACTCAGGAGATTGCTTATGCGATGGGGAAAGGTCAACTCGCTTATTATCGGATTCTCGAAAACCGCGGGTTTCTGAAAATGCTGAGGACCCGTCGCGATTTGAAAAAGCACATCGCTGAGTGGACCGCCGGCGATCCTGCGACCCTGCCGCTCGGATTCATTCTCAGCATGGAAGGCGCCGACCCCATTGTTTCGCCAGGTCAGGTCGCGGAATGGTGGGATGACGGATTGAGGGTTGTCGGCTTGGCGCACTACGGGCGAAGCGCCTATGCCCACGGTACGGGAGCGTCGGGAGGACTCACGCCGGAAGGGAAAGATCTGCTCAAGGCGATGCGGGAAGCCGGCGTGATTCTGGACGCGACTCACCTGTCCGATGAAAGCTTTTGGGAAGCTTTGGAACTTTTTCATGGCCCCGTTCTGGCCAGCCACAATAATTGCCGCGCGCTTGTTCCCGGCAATCGCCAATTCACGGACGAGCAGATTCACGAACTTATCGCGAGAGATTCCGTCATCGGCGCCGCTTTCGATAACTGGATGCTCTATCCCAACTGGGTGCGTGGCTCGACTCCCGCTGCGGCGGTCAGCATTGAAAATGTTGCCGACCATATTGACCATATCTGCCAGCTTGCCGGGAACGCCCGCCACGCGGGCATCGGGAGCGACCTCGACGGCGGCTTTGGACGGGAGCAAAGCCCGTACGATCTCGACACGATTGCGGATTTGCAAACCCTTGCGGCTATCCTGCACAAAAAAGGATATGCAGAACCGGACGTTGAAGGGATTATGTTTGGGAATTGGCTGCGCTTTTTCGAAAAGGCCTGGGCGGAGAATTAGCAAGGCTCAGTCCGTATGAATCCCCACCGTGCGGCTGCGGCGCTTGGAAGAGCAAGCATTTCAGGGTGACCACACCGCAATCAAAATCCGAGGGAAAGTCACGAGTGAGCCGCCGCTGGATTCTCCTCGGACTCGTCTTTTTGGCAATCATCATCAATTACATTGATCGCGGCAACCTCAGCATCGCCGCGCCTTCCATCATGCGGGATTTTCACCTTGGGCCCGCCGCGATGGGAGTGGTCCTCTCGGCTTTTTTCTGGACTTATGCCTTGTTTCAAATCCCGGCCGGGGCGCTGGTGGACCGGTTTGGAATCCGCTGGGTTTATGCGGGCGCGTTTGTGGTCTGGTCGGTTGCTTCGGCGGCCATTGCGCTGAGCAGCGGTCCGGGTGGCATCATCGGCCTGCGTTTGATCCTTGGCCTGGCCGAAGCGGCCGCGCCGCTTGCCAGCTTGTCCTTTATAAGAAGCAATTTTTCGGGCAAAGATCAGGGACTGCCCACTGCGATTTACATCGGTGGACAGAACATCGGCCCGGCACTGGGCGTGCTGGTCGGCGCCATTCTGTTGCATGATTACGGATGGCGCAGCATGTTTGCCCTTACCGGTTTGGTCGCGCTCGTCTGGGTTCCTTTCTGGCTCATCGCGGCGCCATCCGGCCGGCAAAGTCCGGCGCCGCAAGCGGAAAAGCTCGCGGAAAATCCACCCCCACCCCGGCGCTGGACCCGGGGCGTCGTGCTGGCCGACCGGACATTTTGGGCCATGGCATTCTCCATTTTGCTTTCTTCTTATTATTGGTACTTCGTTTTGACCTGGGTGCCGGCTTATCTGATGCTCTCACGAGGCTTTTCAACGCTTGCCATGGGACATGTGCTTTCGACGGCGCTCTTTACGATGGCTGCCGTCACCATCTTTGCGGGAGCGATCGCAGACAGACTGGCGTCTCGAATTGGAGTCTTTCAAGCGCGGTTGTGGTTCGGAGTGTTAGGCTATGCCGGGACGGCGAGCATTCTCCTGCTCCTCGTGACGAATCGTTCCTGGGTGCTGCCCATCCTTACCTTTTCACTTTGTTCGACCGGCATCGGCAACTCAAATTACTGGACCATCACTCAGCATGTCTCGCCGAAGCATTTGGTCGGGCGAGCGGTGGGCTTCCTGAACACCGTCTCGGTGATCGCCGGCGCTGCGGCGCCCCTTGTTACGGGCTTTCTTCTCGGGCCGCATAAGCATTTTGGACCGGCGATTGTTGTCGCCGGCGTATGCGCCTTTTTGGCTGCCGTCTGCTTGCTGGCAGCAGGAACGAGAGGGCTCGCGCGGATGAAAGCGCTGCTGGAGGGTGAAGTTCCAGCGGACGCCTGGCGCTGAGCGGGTTCACCTCTGCGCCAGCGATTTGAGGAAAGAGGGGTGGAAATGAATCTGTACGAACTCTCGACTCCGGCTCTCGTTGTCGACCTCGATATTTTGGAGCGCAACCTGGACCGCATGGCGAAGCTCTGCCGGGAGCTGGGCGTGGGCCTGCGCCCGCACGCCAAGACTCACAAGACGCCGGAAGTGGCGCGGATGCAAGTGGGACGAGGGGCTCTCGGCCTGACCGTGGCCAAAGTGGGTGAGGCGGAGGTTATGGGCGAAGCGGGGCTGGATGAGATTCTTGTGGCCTATCCGGTGATGGGAAGCGAAAAGCTGAGCCGCCTGGCGGCCTTGGCGCGAGAACGGCGCGTGCTCGTTTCGCTCGATAGCGAAATCACGGCTCAGGAACTTTCTCGCGCCTCCACGCTGGCCGGCGCGACCATCGGCGTGCTGGTGGAATTCGATTCCGGCTACAAGAGGTGCGGGCTGGAGCCGGGGCCCCGTTGCGCGGAGCTTGCGGCGAAAATCGAAAAGCTGCCGGGATTGAAGTTTCGGGGCTTGATGACCTACTTCGGCTCGGTCTGGGGCACTGCTGACGAGCGGCGCGCCGAAGCGAAGCGAGTGACCGAGCCGGTCGCGCGGGCGCTCGAAGCACTGGCCGCGGCGCGAATCCCCGTCGAAATCGTCTCCGGCGGCTCGACGCCCTCGGCGGAATTTGCGGGCCAAATTCCCGGACTCACGGAAATTCGGCCCGGGACGTATGTATATAATGACCTGAATACTTTTTATCAAGGAGCCTGCAATCTCGAAGATTGCGCAGTGCGGGTGGTGACGACCCTTGTCTCAACGGCGGTGCCGGGGCACGCGATCGTGGACGCTGGTTCCAAGACGCTTTCGAGCGACCGCCTCAGCTCCGGCCCCGCGACGGGCTTCGGACGCATTGTGGAAGCGCCGGATGCGCCACTGGTCAAGCTCAACGAGGAGCACGGGCACCTGGATGTCACCCGGTCCCTGCATTCGTTCCGTGTGGGTGAAACGCTCACCATCATTCCCAACCACGTCTGCACCTGCGTCAACATGCATGATGAAGTTTTCCTGATTCGCAACGGGGAAGTCGTGGGTTCGTGGCGAATTGCGGCCCGCGGCAAGATTCGGTAAACGGACCGTAGCGCGTCCACGTCGCCCGGCCTTAATCAACGGAATCCCGGCGGCCGGACCCGTGGTCACCGCGTCACACAGAATCCGCCAGCGTGGGCAATTCCGATGCGCGTTGTTCGACGGGTCCTCTCTTCAGCCTCTCGCGCAGCAGAACCAGCAGGATGGATGCCGAGATCATGCTGGCGAGGCCGTCGGTCAGCAGAAGCCCGCGTGTGCCGAAGTGCTTGAATCCCAATCCATCGGCCCAGGTCATATAAACAATAGCGAAGTTCGTGGATGCAGAAAACAATCCTAGTGCTTAGTTGCGCAAGTTCGCGTAATAACGTTTGGGAGCTGTAGGATGAACCACAGTCTTTCTCCATTCAAAGGGGGCTGCCGTCAGATTATAGGCAGCCACGAACTGATCGATGGCCTTC
>JAKASG010000074.1 GCA_021828285.1 Acidobacteriota bacterium
CGCTCCGCCGCTGTTGAATCGTGCAATCATCATCGCCACGAAAGGCAGGAGCGTGTGCATTTTGGTGGCCGGGGTTGTCTGCACCTGAACCAGTTTGCCATTCGCGAGGTTCTTGATCTGGATGGCGCCCTTCGCCGCGTCCACGGACACCACGGTTGCGCCGATGTTTCGGAACGTTCCCGAAACAAGCTCTCGCGCGGTGTACTGCTTTCCATCGGCGCTCAAGGTTCCGAGCGCGCGAATCTGGTCGCCAATTTTAATTTGACCGAAGGGAGCGGGCCGCGCGTCGCTGAAATTCGCCGAGTTCGGCGCATAGCGCAAGATCTGCGCATTGGCCGCGAGCGTCAAGGTGAGCGGATGAGTCGGATTCTGCGGCGTCGGCGGGTTGTTCGGAACCGCGAGAGTCAATTGGCGGTTCGCCGTGTCCACGCCCTTCACAATGCCGGCGATGCCGTGCTCGCGCCACGCCTGTTCTTCAGCCTGATGCCGCTCGGTAAGGGCCGTCTTGCTCATCACAATGACGGACGATGCGGTGATGGATTTATCGTCCGGGGAAAAACTCCCTCGCACCATGGCGCGGTCGCCAACGACAATCTCCTGCACCGAAATTTTCGTCGCGGAACTCAGGTTCTTCGCGCCGGGAGGAACCAGAAGAATCGCCGATTTTGCGGGCACAAGAACGGTGAGGCTCGAGCCGCTATCGGTGTGCAGGGTAAATTGCCCCGCTCCGACAGCCGCCACCTGTCCGATCGGCGGAGGCGGCGAAGAAGGAGAGTTTTGAGCCGCCCAGCCAGGGGCGCTCAATAGAAAAACGACAGGCAAAACTGGCCCGAGAATCTTTCCCATCTTTCTCACTGAACATCCTCCCGCCGGGGTCTCGAAATTCTTTAGACGTATAAACAGCCGATGCGGTTACCGCTTCCCGGCCTTAGGCCAGGGAAAACTTCGCCGTGAAGGTATTGGCCGCGAGCCGAGGGCGGCCGGCCTCTCCGCGATTTTTGAAAAATCCGAGCATCGCCGGCGCAAAGTCTATATCGCTCCTGCGTCCCGCCTCCGTCGTGCCGGCGACGCGGTTCACATCCCCGGTTGGGGCTGGACGACGGTACTTCATGTGCGATAAATTATCATGACGATGGGAGTCGCTGAGTTCGCAGAAACCCTCAAAGTGCAACCGTTCGGAGAAGCAAATCGGTATGAATGTGAAGGAGAATTCCCGTGCGGCGACCGGGTCACTCGAAGGGCGTTCGCTCGAAACAACCCATGACCGTCAACGAACAACTGGCTTACCTGACGAAGGGCGCGGCGGAGACGATTCGCGAAGAGGATTTGCGAGCGCGTGTCGAGCGCTCCGCCCGGACCGGCAAGCCGCTTCGTGTTTACCTGGGCGTTGACCCCACAGCTCCCGACCTCCATCTCGGCCACACCGTCGTCATCCGCAAGCTCAAGCACTTTCAGGATCTTGGCCACACGGCCATCTTCCTTATTGGCGATTTTTCCGCCATGATTGGTGACCCGACGGGCCAATCCGAAACGCGTCCGCCGCTTTCGCGCGAACAGGTGGACGCGAACGCCCGGACCTATCTCGAACAGGTCTTCAAAATCCTCGACCCGAAAAAGACCGAGGTCCGCTACAACTCCGAATGGCTGGGCAAGCTCACGAGCGATGAAGTCGTCCGGCTTTGCGCGAAGTATCGCCTGGCGCGGATGCTCGAGCACGAAGATTTCCGCTCGCGGCTCGCCCACAATCTTCCCATCGCCATTCATGAGCTGCTTTATCCCCTCCTGACCGCTTTGGACGCGGTGACGCTCCAATCGGACGCCGAAATCGGCGCGACCGAGCAGAAATTCAATCTGCTCGTCCACCGCGAGATTCAGCGCGAATACGGCCTCGAGCCGGAGGTCATCCTCACTCTGCCGATTCTCGAAGGCCTCGAGGGGGTCAAAAAAATGTCGAAGTCGCTTGGCAACTATATCGGCATCAATGAGGCGCCCGCGGAAAAATTCGGGAAGATTATGTCCATTTCCGACGAGCTGATGTGGCGTTATTACACGCTTCTCACCGATCTTCCTCCGGGCGAAATTGAGGGGTTGAAGCGCGCCGTCGCCGCGGGCAAAGAGCATCCGCTCGACGCGAAGAAAGCGCTCGCACGCCGCATCGTCGCGGATTTCGACGGCGCAACCGCCGCGGAGCAGGCGCAGAAGGGTTTTGAAGCGCAATTCCAGAAAAAATCCATCCCCGCCGGTGACACCATCGAAACGTTCGATATCCCCGCATCAACGCAGGGCAGAAAACTCTTTCAGCTTCTCGCCGAATGGAAAGTCTATCCGTCAAATTCCGAAGCGCAGCGGAAGATCAAAGAGGGCGCCGTCTCCGTGAAGGTTGCGGAGGGGCCGGGCGGAGTCGAATGGAAACGAATTTCAGATCCCGCCGCCAGGCTCTCGCTCGAGCCTGCGGCAGTGGCGGGAGAGACTTCGCTTCAGGTCGGGGACGTGAAGCTGCCCGGTCGAACGGTCACATTCAAGGCCGGCCGCAAAATCTTCCAGGTGATCTTCCGCTAAAGCCGCCTTCGGCCCTCGCTCGCCGGAAATCGAAAAGTGGGTCCTGTGGATGGCGCGTTCGCCGGCCGCCGAATTTTCCTCTCGACTTGCCCGGCGCGGCGGTGTTAGCGTGCTCTTAGAGAGCCCTATATGCAGCCTGGATGGTACAGATCGAATCACAGGCCACGGTAGGTCCCATGGATCAGTGGGAGGTGAGGAATGAAAACCAATAAAGTCCGCGCGGGAGCCGTCGTTTTATTCACGGCAGCAATCTTCGCTTCGTGCAGCCTGGTGAATAAGAGCACCCCCGCGGCGAATGACAATGCGATTGTTTCTGCGATCCAGTCCAAGCTGTTTCAAAACCCGGCGCTGAAGACGCAGAATATCCGCGTCGTATCGCAGAACGGAGTCGTCGTAATCAACGGGACGGTCAAGTCGGCCAGCGACAAAGCGTCCGTCGAACAGATCGCCAAGGGCGCCAGCGGCGTGAAGCAGGTGATTGACGAACTGGCTGTCTCACCGAACTCGCCCGAGGAATCGAGCGTTCCTGCGCCCGCCGTCGCGCAGTCCAGTTCGCCGCAACCGAGCCCGGCTCGCCGCTCGCTCCAGAGAGCGGCCGCGCATCCGAGCGCACCCGCGCCGCCCGCCCAGCAAGCGGCCAATTCTCAGGCGCCTTCGCCCGCAGGCTCCGGCGCATCTCCAGGCGCCGGCGCTGCTGCAGCTCAAACCGCGCCCGCCGCCACGGGCGCTGCACAGTCCGCGCCGCCTCAGCCTCAGCCGGTTGATTATACGATCCCCGCAGGCACAACGATTTCCGTGCGAATGATCGGCACGATTGACTCCTCGAAGGCGCACCCGGGCGATCAATTTTCCGCGACGGTGGCCTCGCCGGTCCCTGTCGGCAGCCAAACCGTCATCCCCACCGGGGCGGATGCGCAAGTGCAAGTCGTTTCAACAGTGAACGCCGGCCACTATAAGGGCCGGCCCGAACTGGTCGTCGAATTGACGTCGTTTACGGTGGGCGGAAACCACTATCAGGTCGAAAGCACCCCGGTGACCAAGCTTGGTCCTTCGCGAACGAAGCGCAGTGCCGTCGCCATCGGCGGAGGCGCGGGCCTGGGCGCGCTGCTCGGAGGATTGATCGGCCATGGCAAGGGCGCCGCGATCGGAGCGATTGTGGGCGCCGGCGCGGGCACGGCGGGCGAAGCGGCGACCAAAGTCCAGCCCGCGGTCATTCCACCCGAAACAAAGCTCGATTTCATGCTGAAAAATTCCGTCACCGTCACGCTCAGCCCCTGAAGCGCCTTCGCGGAACACTCTGAGACGGCGACACCCTTTGCGCGTAGGGCGCAGCAGCGGAAGGCGGAGGCTCGAAGCGCCAGCCGATGCATGTCCCCGGCCCTCCCCAGGCCGCGGCCGGTTGCGCGGCGCGGGGGGCTGTCATTTCGGCACCTCGACGTACACCACGGCTTGCGGCGACTTGCCGACCGCAAAGGGCGAGCCGGAAACGGGCGTCAGCGCGCCGGTGCTCAAGTTGATGGAGAAGACTGACATGTTATTCGACCCAGCGTTCGCGACATAAAGGAAAGGCGCGCCGTTCGGCCCGCCAAAGCCCGCGAATTCCCCCCCGCCGGCCGCGATCGAGACAGGGTCTGTGCCGTCGGCCGGGAAGGGGGAACCTGCGACGGGCGTGAGCTCACCCGATACGGGGTCAACCCTGAAGACTGAGATGTCGTTGGATTTGGAATTTGCGACGAACACAAAGGGCGGGGGAAAGAGATTGTACTCCGCGGTCACGGAAGACGGCCTCGAGCCGGCGGGAAATGGCGAGCCCGGCACGGGGGTAAGGCTGCCGTCGCTATTCGTCGAGAACACGGACACATCATCCGAGCCGGCATTCGTGACAAAGGCGTAGGTCGGGCCGCCGTAGACGGGGTTGAGATCGACGACCTGGATCGAGCCCGGATCCGTCCCCGCCGGAAAGGGCGAGCCGGGCAGCGGCGTCAGCATGCCCGTAGTCGGGTCAGCGCTGTACGCCCAAATGTCGCTGGACCCGGAGTCAGCCACGTACACGAACCCGAGCCCGTTCGCCGCGACAGCCGTCGGGGCCGTCCCGGCCGGGAAGGGCGAGCCGGGGACCCCGGTGAGCGTGACGCCGGGGAAGGAACCGCCAAGCTGGTAGGCCGACACGCTCCCCTCTGCGTTCGCGACATACATGAAGTTCCCCACAAAGGCGACCCCCTCCGGCGTGTCCGGCGCGGAGAGGGTGGCCGTGGGCCCCGTAAGGACGCCCGTGAGAACATCAACCTTGAAGAATGACAGCATCTTCCTCGGCGCGCTAAGGACGGTCAGCAGAACAGCCCCGCCCAGCGCCGTCGGCGGCGAGCTCATCGGGAACGGCGAGCCGCACACGGGCGCTGTCCCAACGGGACTGTTTGGGCCGGGATTCTGAAAGACCGAGATGCTGCTCGAACCGGCATTAGCGACGAGGATCGCGTTGCGGTCAAGGTAATACCCGCCGGGGCTGGGAACGAAGCAGCCCGGGCCTTGCGGGCTAGTTCCGCCGCCGCAGCCGAGCGTCAGACCCGCCAGTAGCGCTAGCGCCGCGACCCGTGCGTTCGTAGATCACCTCCTCACGGGCGAGCGCCGCCCGGACGCTCCGCCCTTCAGCTATAAATTTTACACTTGACAGGAAAAAAAAGATAGTTATCCTCTCGTAATAGGTAGCCAACAGGATAAGGTCTCATGCCGGCTGGCTCCAAGGGGGATCACCATGAAAGCTATCAGCTTCTCTCGCGCGCTTATCCTCGCCGTTTTCGCAGGTGTCTTGGCGCTGCCCGCCGCGGCTCAGATCGCCAAACAGTCTTACCAGGGGCACGAAGCCGCAGCCAACGAGGTTCTTATCAAATTCCAGCAGGCGCCGCCGAACGACGCCCAAGCGCAGTCTGACGTTGCGGCGACCATCCAGCAGGAGGAAGCCGCCGCGAATATTGACGTCGCGCAAGGCGTCGGCGGCCAGGGCTGGATGCTCCTTCACTCGAGCGCGGACGACGTTGCGACGCTCATGAGCATGTTCACAGGCGCAGCCGATGTCGTTCACGTCGAGCCGAACTGGGCCTACCGCGTCACGGCGACGCCCAACGACCCATACTTCTACCCGCAGCAGTGGGACATGCAAAATACCGGCCAGACCGTGCCTCAGACGACACCCAACGACATTTCATGCACTACGAACCTGGTGGCTGGCAAGACCGGCGCAGATGTTGGCGCGACCCAGGCGTGGAACATCTCGACCGGCACTTCGGGCTTCGGCGGGCCAGTGGTCGGGGTGGTGGACACCGGGATAGATTACAACCACCCCGACCTCGCCGCGAACGTCTGGTCGGCGCCGAGTGCGTACAGCTTCTACCAAGGGAGCACTGAGTACACATGCGGCAGCGGCACCCACGGCTGGAACACGTTCACCGACACCTGCGATCCCATGGACGACAACGGCCACGGGACGCACGTTTCAGGCACGATCGGAGCAGTCGGCAACAACGGCGTCGGAATCGCAGGCGTCAACTGGACCACCAGGATTATCGCCGCCAAGGCCTGCGACTCCAGCGGCTACTGTTACACCAGCAACTTGGTTGACGCGCTCCAGTTCTTGAACAACACAAAATTCGATTTCGGCAACCAGGACGGCAACGAGGCCGACATCCGCGTGCTGAACAACAGTTGGGGCGGCGGCCCTTTTTCGCAGGCCCTCCTCGACGCAATCAACGCGACCTACCAGGAGGACATGCTGTTCGTCGCTGCCGCGGGAAACAACGGCTCAGACAACGACACCACCCCCTTCTATCCCGCCAGCTACGACGCACCGAACGTCGTCGCGGTCGCGGCCACGACTAATACGGACGGGCTCGACTGGTTCTCAAACTACGGCGCGAGCAGCGTGCAGTTGGGTGCGCCCGGCGACTGCATCTTGTCAACCTGCCTGCCCGGAGCAAGCTATGCAAACGGCATTTGTCAGTCCAGCAGCCCATACGCGTATGACTCGGGCACCTCGATGGCAACGCCGCACGTTGCCGGCGTGGCGGGGCTTTCGAGCGCCGTCTGCGCGGGTGACACGGAGTGGCTGAAGCCGAACATCCTGAACAACGTCCGCGCGGACAGCTCGCTCTCCAGCCTGACAGCGACGGGCGGGGTGGCGAGCGCCAGCAACTCGCTCGCAGCGGGGTCGAATGCCTGTCCGGGCACGGGCGCGGGCTTAGTCTACGGCACGGAGCAGTCGAGGTACATCAACTTAGGGGACAACCAGTTCGAGCTCGTGTACAACTCAGGGGAGATCACCTTGACCGTGAATGGCGCCAGCAAGAGCGTGAGCTACGGTGAGGGTAGCACCTCGGCGGTCTTGGCCACGACTCTCTATAACGAAATCAACGGTGACGGTACATACCCGGTGCGCGCCCATCTGTTAGCGAATTCGAGCCTTAACTCCGGCGGCGGGCTCCTCACCCTCAGCGCCAAAACGACCGGCTCCGGGACCTGCTACGCCGTGACCACATCGTGCACCCACAACTCCTATTTCCCGGCGTGCGCCTTCCAAATCGACCCTTCCGGCTCGGCGCTGACCGGCTGCAAGTGAGCTGCAACGCCCGGACCTGTAGCGGGCTGCCCAAGCCCGGCGTTCGCAACCTAGCGGCGGCTTTAGCTCGGCATGACTTCCGCCCCGTCGCGCAGTTCAGGGTTTGCCTCGCCTCCGAGCGAGGTTTAGCCTGAGGCCCTTCGCGAACCGGCTGTCCAGACGGCGGGCGGTGAGGACGAGCTCGCGCAACTGGGTTCGCGCCCGCGTGAGAGCGCGTTCGAGGCGTTGCACTCGCCGCCCCAATGCGCGCTGCTCGCCGCGCAAAGCGGCAATCGCCGCCATGGAGCGTGATTCGCCCGAGGACCGCGGCATGAGCAAAACGCGGCTCTTCCTGGCGCGGAATGTGGTGAGCAGTGCTTTCGCTTTGGGCGGCGCTGCGCGCACAAGCCGATCGAGCTCCCAGCGTTCCGGCCCGGCCGGCAGCAACTGGCGCATCCGAAGCAGGCGAGCCCAATCCGGCTTGTTACGTCCTCTTTCCCAATGTTGAACGGCGCCCTTGGTGGCGCTCAGCAGTCGAGAGAACTCCTCCTGGCTCAAGCGCAAGCTGCAGCGCACGCGCCGCACGATCTCCGGCATGTTCGAGGATTTCATCCGCTGTTAACTACATAACAACTTGACAATATGATATCGCTAGGCTACAATGGTGTCATTGTCGGACGGAGTTGGGGGCCACGTCGCTGCAGGGAGCAGGGTTTCATCTGCCCGCGCCGAAAACGCGCCTTCCCGCCGGAGAGCCAGCGACTTCTGAGGAGCCAAGTGCGCTCTGCTCCGCCCTTTCGCCGACAGGACGGCCGACGCCCGGATACGCATTCGATTCGAGCGCGGCGCCCGCCGGGAACCGTAAAGTCTATGCCTTCCCTCACGACGGCCCCGTGTTCGCTTCCGTTAACGGTATCTTTTCAATCTTCCGCCAGGCTCAGCGCTCAACTTGGAAGACCTCGGCCTCACGCGAGGACTTGCGGTTCTGCCGCGAAGCAGCTCGGGACTTTAGCACGGGGCTCTCGGATTCACCGCTCCCTGTGGGGCGCTTTTGCCCTTCCCCCGTTTGTTCGACACTCTAAGCGAAAATCTTTAATGCATTTGCCCGCAGGGCTTCCGGCCGTGTCGCGGGCCTCAGTTTCAAGTCAGTCCGGCCGGTTGCATCGGGCCGCCTTGCCGCACGAAATCATGGTGATGTTCAAATTCATAACCTTCTTGAGGAGATTACACCATGGCCACCTTCCCAAAACCGCTTCTTCCGTCGTCGCCTTCTCATCCGCCGGATCATCCCCTGCCGGCGCCCCCTTCAACGCCGGTCTTGCTCACCTCGGCGGCGCGCTGGCAATCGCCCGCGGCCGGGAATGCATCGCATGACTTCGTTTCGCCGCCCGATCCATCCGGATCTTCCTTTTCAGCGGCGCGCTGCGCGGTGAAGGGGTGCATCTTTCCGGCGACGGTACACTCGGGCTCGTGGTGCACTTACCACGAGCGGGAGCGGAGCGAGCCGGCGCTTTTCTCATCGCAGCAGCCATCCCTGCTTCTTCTGAACCGCGCCCAGTTCGGTTCCGCGGACTCCGATGAAGCGGCATTCCGCGCGCGCGACCGCCGGCGGCAAGCGGAGCTCTGGGAGGAATTCCTGACCGACGGACTGACTGAAGACTCACGGTAGGGATTCCGCAAGCAACGGCGGTCATCGCGATTGCCGATGGCGGCGCCGCGCAGAGCGCCGTGCACGAATTCATTCATATTATTTGGAAGAGGTCATCGCTCCGATGGAGAGTTCAAGTGGAATGCAGGAACGCACAGCCGCGGCTGAAGCTCCTCGCCCGAAGCAGGAGACCCAAAACCCCCGGGAAATGCTCACCGCATCGAACGCCCAGCGGATTCTCCACAAACGGATGGGCGGGAGCGTCGGGCGCTCGACGTTCTACCGCTGGATTGAATGCGGGCACATCACCTCATTCCGCCTGGGCAAGAAGATCCTGATTCCGAGCAAGGCTCTCGACGCGCTGATCGAGCAATGTCTGCGCGGCGATTCCTTGTCGGTCCACAAGAGGTGAGTCCGAAAAACGATGGTGTGGACGAGCGAGCTATTGAAATCCGAAAAGAGCCTCCAGGGCGCCGGCGCTCGCGAGGAATCCCCGCGCCCCCCAAGCCTGAAATTCCTCACGGTTTACGAGGTGAGGGCGCTGCTTCAGCGCAAATTCGGCCGCTCCATCTCCTGCCGAAGCATCTACAATTGGGTCGCCGGAGGTTACGTGATAGCGGTGAGGCTTGGCCGAACGATTTTGATTCCCTTATCGGAAGTCGGCGACATCCTCGAACGTTGTATCAAAGGCGAGCCCATCGTGTCGCGCCCGCGTCTGACGCACGAGCCGCAATCATCGCTTCATCAGCAAAAGCTGGTGGAGCGCGAAATCGCCAAGTACGCCGGCCCTTCCCGACTTCCGGCAAAAGCCGCGAGCACGGCCCCGGCATCCGCCCCAGAGCCCGCTGTCCGTGTGCTCTCGACCTCCGAAGCGCGGCATCTGCTCGAGCAGCGTTTCGGCCGGCCCATTTGCTACGGCACTCTTTGGCGTTGGATCAAAACCGGCCGCCTCCCGGCCGTTCGCCGCGGCGGGCGCTACTATGTTCCGCTCCCGGACCTCGATGCGTTTTGCAACCTACCCCGCGAGGGCACGCCCTTCGATCCGCCCTGAGGCGGTCACAGGCGGACGAAGAGCCGACGCGACCCTTCCCCTCCATCGCGATGATACAATTTCCGATATGCCAGAGGGACAGATTCGCCTGGGGACATCGAGTTGGACTGGGGAGGGATGGGGGGGAAGTTTTTATCCCGCGAGCGCCAAGCCGCAGGACTTTCTGCCGATTTACGCGCGCGAGTTTGACACGGTGGAAATTGACAGCACGTTTTATCGCGTACCCACGGCCAAGACCCTCGAGCAGTGGCGCGAGCGCACGCCCGGCGGCTTCACGTTTTCTGCCAAGGTGCCGTCTCGCGTTACTCACGAGAAGATGCTGCTTGACGCCGAAGAAGACCTCAACGCGTTCGTCAAAGTGATGGACTTGCTTGGGGCCAAGCTTGGCCCGCTGCTTCTGCAATTTCCTTACTTCAACCAGCAGAAATTTCGCGGCGTAGGGTTTTTCCTCGAAAGGCTTGAGCCGTTCCTGAAGCAACTGCCGAAGAATCACCAATGGGTTGTGGAAGTCAGGAACAGGAATTGGATTTCGGAAAAGCTCTATTCAGTCCTGCGAAGTCATGGTGTCGCGCTTGCGCTGGTGGATCACGCCTGGATGCCTCGGCCCCGCGAGCTTTTCGAGACGGGCGATCCGGTCACCGCCGACTTTACCTACATTCGCTGGCTCGGCGACCGCAAGGCCATTGAAGAGATCACCACGGTCTGGAACAAACTTGTCATTGACCGCACGGCGGAAATGGAAGAATGGATGCCCGCGATTGAGAAATTGCTGCAGCGCCGCCTCACTATCTACGCTTATTTCAACAATCACTACGCCGGCTTCGGCCCCGCATCGGCGAGGGCGTTCAGCGAAATGTTGGACCGCGCAATCGGAAAGCCAAACGCGCAAATCCCCCACCCCACCTCCGCCCCTGCCGAGCAAACCAACCTGTTCTGAGGCGGCCACGGCGCGAAGGACTGCGAACGATTCACAGGCAGCCCAACCGTGTCGCAAGCTTGTATTTCTGCTAGACGCACTCGACGGGGTCGCGGTGAGGAGCCAGCCGGTTATTGCGCCGGGTCGGCACTTTCGCTTGACTTTCGCCTAGATATCGGGTCATATGACATTGTATGAGCGGCAAGAAGAGCCAAGACCTGCCCGTTCGCTTGCCCGAGGCCTTGTACGCAAGACTAAGCGAGTTTTCGAGTCGAACGCTGGCTCCAAAGGCTGCTATTGTCAGGCGTGCGCTTGAAGAGTTCCTGAACAGAAACGAGACGCAGGGTACCTATTCATCGACGAAGCGGGGTCGCAACAAGGCATGAGGGTTTCGGGGTCCAGCATTTCGGTTGCCGCCGCATTCCAATCAACGGATTGGAACTTTTCTTATGAAGGCTCTGACCGCGGCGCTCACTCCATCCATCCCTTCCCTGCCAAATTCATTCCCCAGATACCGCGACAGGTCTTCAGGATTCTCAATGTTCCGAGGGGCACGATAGTTCTCGACCCGTTCGCTGGATCCGGGACGACGCTATTGGAGGCAAGACTCGCCGGGCTCAATTTCGCTGGGGTCGACTTAAATCCCATTGCGGTTCTCATCTCAAGGGTAAAAACATCCGATCTCCCCGTAGGGGCAGTGGATGAGGCCATTCGAATTGCCTTGCAGGCAAGGAATCGGTTTGGAAGGAGCGAGGCTGTTGCAATTCCGAACATTCCGCGTCTATCTCACTGGTTCACATCGGAAAACGCCAAGGCTATGACCCTCCTTCGCGATGGGATCGAACACGCCGGGCAGTCGGGAACGTCTATAGGCAATTTTCTGCGTTTGTGTCTTTCAGCTATAACCGTCCGAGTATCGAAGCAAGACAACGAGACACGCTACGCGGCGGTCGAGAAGAATGTTGACGCAGACGCCGTGTTTAACCTGTTCTTGCAAACGGCTCGTTCCGTGGCCTCAAAACTGTCTGGGCCAGGGACGCTGTTTGCTCCTGAACCTGGGCATGGGAGTGTTTTCTGCTCTGATTCGCGTCGACTATCGGAAATAGACCTGCCTCCCGTCTCTTTGGTGGTCACCAGCCCGCCGTACCCGAACGCGTTCGAGTACTGGCTGTACAACAAGTACAGGATGTACTGGCTCGGGTTCGACCCAGTGCCTGTTAGGACTAGAGAAATCGGTGCCCGCCCGCATTACTCAGGCCAGTCGGGAAAGAGTATTGACACGTTTCTAGGCGACATGACAGAAGCATTCCGAGGGATCAGGCACCATCTCGTCCCGAGGGCCTACGTGGTGATAATCATTGGCTCTCGCTGCCAGATCAGGAAGACGGTTCACGATGTTCCACCACTTTTGGCCGAGGCGCTCAAGAGCAGCGGATACAACCTTCTCGCTCGCATCGAGAGAAAAATACCACGCTCAAGGAAGGTTTTTAATCCCGAGATCGGTTCTATAGACTCCGAAGCTGTGATGCTTTTTGAATGGAGTGACTTATGCTGATAACGCTTTACAAATTTCCGTACAGGTATTTCCCGTACGAGGAAGAGTTTTTGAATGACGAGGCGCGGTCGATAGGGGAGATTTTGAATCCCACGCCCACGACGGTAACCGTGAGGGTCCGGGGATATGCGCCCTCCGAACGGCTGAATGACCGTTTGGCACGGCTGACTTATTTCAGTCACTTCACCTGGGAGAATTCAGAGCGTAGGCCAACACATCAGTTCCTCCTCGAGAATGGTACCAGTGGGTCGCCTGGTGGATCGAGGAGACAGTCTACGCGATACTCCGTTCACGGGATTCACGAATATAAGGGGCGGTTCAACCCACAAATCGCCCGCTTTCTAATGAATGTATCCGGCATTTCATCTGATGGCGTTGTCTTTGATCCCTTCTGTGGCTGCGGAACGGTTCTCGTGGAAGCCGTCCATTACGGTTGCCGGGCCATCGGCATCGATAGTAATCCTTTGGCGGAGCTCTTGACCAAGGCAAAGCTGGCTCTGCTAGGAGCCAAGACCCGGGAGATCGATGAATTTGCGGGCTCGCTTAAATCGATTCTCAAGTATGTCGAGCGGTCTCGCCTTGACTTTGATTTAGAGGACGCGGCTTCCAAGCTCGGATTAAGCATTCGGGCGCGCCAATATCTTGACTCCTGGTTCCCGCGCAATGCGCTAGCGAAGTTGTTGGCGTTTCGGATCCTTGCCCGTAAAACCCTTAGACGGCCATGGGTCGTTGTCGCGGAGGCCTTGGTGAGCAACGTCGCGAGAGACGTTTCCTACCAGGACCCCGCAGATCTAAGGATTAGACGACGCAAGCAAGCTCCTGAGAATACGTTTCTGGAGGGCCCAATCGACGACGCCCTCGAATCCTTGATATTGCAAGTCAGGAACGCTAACGCGGTAATCAATAAAAAGGGGCGAGGTGTCGCCCGAGTGTTCTGCGCTGACAGCCGTCAGAGCGTTAAAGTAGTCCGGCAGGCCGTACGCGAGTATGGTCGGCGAACAGTGGATGTCGTGGTTACGTCGCCTCCATACGCGACGGCGCTGCCATATATCGACACCTCCCGTCTATCCCTGATACTGCTTGGCTTGGGGGAACCCTGTTATTTGAGAAGACTCGAAAGACTGCAGATCGGAAGCAGAGAATTGTCACCGTCAGAGCGAAATGGGTTGGAAGCCGAAATCGACGAAGAATTATCGTCGTTGCCCCATGAATTGTCTTCTTTCATCCGGACCCTATTGCGTAACGTGCGGGATCATGAGGTGGGTTTCAGGAAGCGCAACGTCCCGGCCCTGTTGGCAACGTATTTCTCCGCGATCAAGCAAGTTCTCAGCGAGACAAGAAAGGTCCTTAAGCCGCAAGGACAAGCCTTCTGGGTTGTCGGCAAAAACAGGACTGAAACCGACAAAAAATGGATAGAAATCGATACGCCTAAGTGGATCGCCGCCATCGGAAAATCAATTGGATTTGAGGTAGACGTGCGGGGCTTAGACACGTACCAGCGTTTTGGGCTACATCACCGCAACGCGATAAGAAATGAATCGTTACTGACGTTCCGAGCAGTCTAAAAGAAGCCGTAATACTTTACCCCGCCCGAGCCTCTTGCCGTCACTCTATGATTGCAGTGCGCCCTGAGATCTTGATGGTTCGGGTCATTGGGTTTGACAATCCAGACCTCGTACTGTGGGCCGACGGACGTAGCAGTTCGCTCGAAAAGGATCAAGTCCCCGCCGCCTGGCGTCGTAAGGTCTATGGTGTCATGCTTTACATTGATGCGAAGGTCTGCGTGCCCAGCCGCTCCGCCAGGCCTCCTCCACAACCTATAGTCGACCGAGCTTGCTCTCTGTGGTGAATTCAACATGGCTTCAAAATATGCATCTGGATACATTCGTTGCGTACGCTGCATAGCCGGGAAAAATTGGGCAGCGGCATCTGGGAGGCTGATTTCGGGCGTGCCAGCAACGCCGGTGCGTTTTGAGCAGTCGTGATCTGAGAGCGTCATCACAAAATATCGCGTAGCGCCGCTGGGCCTGGCTGCCGTTGCCGGCGCAGGGGCCGGGGCTGCGCCCGTTCGCCGCCTAAGTCGGGGACTCGGGTCCCCTGCCGCAGAAAGACGCGGAACGGGAATAGGAGGCACGACAGTTACTCTGGCTTGACGACCTACTCTGCTCGCACGGGCATCCTGTCCGGGAGGCCTCCGACGGCGTAGCAATAACTGCTCGTCGATGAGATCGCCATCTCTGAGGAGTCTGGGCAGAGTCGAGCCGGTTATCGAAAGCAGATTCCTTTGAAAGCTCCGGCGGAGGCTGTCCCACCAATTCTTGAAGGCTTGGACAATTTCTGAATCGGACGGACTAGGTCTTCGACCGACAGAAGAAGTTATTGGTTGCTATTCCGTTTGGAGGATCTTGTGGTCTATACTTGGACATGCGAACCTACCGTCGTTTACGCGTTCGATTGTCCAATCGGCACCGGATCGA
>JAKASG010000075.1 GCA_021828285.1 Acidobacteriota bacterium
GAAGGCCATCGATCAGTTCGTGGCTGCCTATAATCTGACGGCAGCCCCCTTTGAATGGAGAAAGACTGTGGTTCATCCTACAGCTCCCAAACGTTATTACGCGAACTTGCGCAACTAAGCACTAGTCGGCATTGGCACGACGACACCGAGCACGGCGCTCGACGTTAACGGCACGGTCACGGCCGCGTCTTACAACGGCGCGCTCATCTTGCAGCCCAGCGTGGCGGACGCGAGCACGCCCAATTGCAACAGCGCGGGGAATTGCCTGAGCGCGAACGTGCTGGGCGGCTACGGCGCGGGCACGACGGCATCGGGCGCGAACGGTATCACAGCCGGCGTGGTCGGGGCGACCATTGCGGGCGGCGGCGGCGACTACCAGGGCGGCCCAGGCGGAAACCTCGTCACGGATGACTGGGGCACGGTAGGCGGCGGGTTCGGGAACACAGCCGGGAACAACACCGGCTCGACAAATGACGCCGAGTTCGCCACGGTCGGCGGGGGCGAGGGCAACAGCGCCAGCGGCGCGTGGGGCACGGTCGCCGGGGGCAGGAGCAACGCCGCCAGCGGCGGTGTCGCCACGGTCGCCGGGGGCGGCACCAACACCGCCAGCGGCAGCGACGCCACGGTCGGCGGGGGTGCCTTCAACCTCGCCAGCGGCGTCGAAGCCACGGTCGCCGGGGGCGAGGACAACACCGCCACCGGCGCCCAGGCCACGGTCGGCGGGGGCGGCACCAACACCGCCAGCGGCGGTAACGCCACGGTCGCCGGGGGCGGCAGAAACACCGCCAGCGGTGTGGAGAGCTTCGCTGCCGGCTGCAGCGCTGACGCCGCCGCCGACGGCTCGTTCGTCTGGAGCGGCTACAACGGGCTCTGCACCACGATCATTTCCGGCACGGTTGGCCAGTTCGTGGCGAACGCCCCAGGCGGGTTTTGGCTGGGAAACACCACGACCAGTATGACGTCAGGGCAGACACAACCCTCCAACGTGTTCCTCGCCACGAGCACGGGGGCGTATCTATCGACCAGCGGCACGTGGACGAACAATTCCGACCGCAATCTGAAAACCGACGTCGCGCCGCTGCACGAGCAAGCGTTATTGGCGAAGATCGCGGCGCTGCCTATCACCAGTTGGCGCTACAAGGTGGACCCAGCCTCGATCCGGCACATCGGGCCGATGGCGCAGGACTTTTACGCCGAATTCCATCTCGGCAACGACAACAAGCACATCTCGACGGTGGACGAAGGAGGCGTGGCGCTGGCGGGCGTGCAGGCGCTCTACCGGCTGAGCCTTGAGAAAGACGGGAAGATCGCGAAGCTGCAGAGGACGGTGGCGCAACTGGCCCGGTCGAACCGCGCGAAGGACGCGCAAATCGCAGCCCTTGCTGGCCAAGTGAAGCGCTTGGATTCCCGCTTGCGCGGGAATGACAGCGTGACCGCGTCGCTCGTCCAGCAAAACGGCAGGCTGGCGCGGGCGAGCGCGGCGAAAGACGCGGAGGTCCGCAAGCTGGCGAGCGAGGTCGGGCAATTACAAAAGGCGCAGCAGCAGATGGCGATTCTGCTGGCGAAGCTCAATTCCCGCCTGCGCGGGAGCGCCACTCAGCCGGAAACTGCCAGCGCGCATCCGTCGCGCTCGCCGCAGGCGAAGCGCACGCAAATCGCCCGCGTGCAGTTTTAAGCTTGCTGGGGCGGTTCAAGATTTCCGCCGCGGCGCGCGCCCTTGTGGGCGCGCGATGGCGGTGGCTTATTGCGCCGAAGTTCGGCTTTGCGGTTACGCGGAGACTTTTTCCGTTACGCTTTTCGCTTGAGTGAAGAGCAGCAGGTAATCGCGCCCGCCGGCCTTGGAATCCGTGCCGGACATATTGAACCCGCCGAACGGATGTCCTCCGACGAGCGCTCCCGTGCACTTGCGGTTAAAATAGAGATTGCCGACGTGGAAGCGCTCAGCGGCGCTTTCGATTTTGGCGGGGTCTTTGGTAAAGACCGCGCCGGTGAGGCCGTACTCGGTGTTATTGGCGATTTCGAGCGCGTCTTCGAAATCCTTCGCCTTGATGACGGCGAGGACCGGGCCGAAAATTTCTTCCTGAGCGATGCGCGCGCGCGGAGGGACATCGGCGATCACCGTGGGCTCGAGGAAATATCCCGGCCCAGGCGCCGCCTTTCCGCCCGTCAGGAGCCGGCCTTCGCGTTTGCCGACTTCAATGTATTCTTCGATGGATTTCCTGGCGCGATCGTTGATAACCGGCCCCATGTAAGTCACGGAGTCTCGGGGATTGCCAACTACAATTTTCTCGACGCGCTGCTTGAGCTTCGAGAGAAACGCGTCGTAAACGGAAGCGACGACAATGGCGCGCGAACAGGCAGAGCATTTCTGCCCCTGAAAACCGAAAGCGGAAACCGCGACGCCTTCGACCGCGGCGTCCAGATCGGTATTGCTATCCACGACGATCGAATCTTTGCCGCCCATTTCCGCAATCACGCGCTTGATCCAGATTTGGCCGGGCTGATGCCTGGCCGCAAGCTCGTTGATGCCGAGGCCGACTTCTTTCGAGCCGGTGAAAGCGATGAAGCGGGTGCGCGGGTGGGCGACGAGCGCGTTGCCTACGGCGCCGCCCGGCCCGGCCAGGAAATTCGCGACGCCCGCCGGCAGGCCTGATTTCTCGAGTGCTTCGAAGAATTTGTAAGCGATTGCGGGCGAATCGCTCGAAGGCTTGATGACCGCCGTATTGCCGGCGACGACCGCCGCGGTCGTCATGCCCACGAGAATCGCGAGCGGAAAGTTCCACGGGGGAATCACGACGCCGACGCCGAGCGGGATGTAACGCAGATAATTCCGCTCGCCCGCGACGGGCGTGAGCGGCTGCGAGCCGGCAAGACGGAGCATTTCGCGGGCGTAAAATTCGCAGAAATCAATCGCCTCCGCTACGTCGGCATCGGCTTCCGCCCAGGATTTGCCGACTTCATAGATCATCCACGCGGCATAGTAATGCTTGCAGGAGCGGATTTCCTGCGCAGTCCTGACGAGCAATTCGGCGCGAGTCTCCGCCGAAGTGCGGCTCCAGCTCTCGAACGCTTTTTCGGCGGCCTCGACGGCGCGCCCGGCCAGTTGCGCATCGCCTTGCGAGAAGACGCCGACGACCTGGCCCTCCTGCGCGGGATTGAGCGAACGGAATTTTTTCGGCGTAGTAATTCGCTCGCCGCCGATGACGAGGGGGTATTCGCGCCCCAGCTCACCGGCGACTTGTTCGACCGCTTCCTGCATTCGCCGGTGTTGCTCGGCGTTGCCCCTGAAGTCGCTTAAAGGCTCATTTTTGAATTCCGGGAGATTCATCGGGAAAGCCTCCAAATGAATTGAAACGAATATTGATTATAGGGTATTCGCCGGCTGAACGGCTAGAACAGGGCGCCCGCCGCGCGCGCGTTGGGCGCACAGTGCGGAGTCACTTTCTGAAAAGGTTCTCAAAGGCGGCCCGGGCGTCGAGCGGCCGGGAGCTTGAAGTCTCGCGCTCGATCGTGGTGCGAGGGACGAAAAGCGCGCACTCGTTCTTCGCTTCCTTATTGGAAATACGCGCGGTGATAGGCCGCGAGCATTCATAGCGGTTCGAGGGGTCGAAGAACGTACATTGGCGGCAGCTATGCAGCGGCGCGCCGCAATGCGGGCACTGGCCGGAGGGATCAACTTCAGCGGGAAGAATATTCGCGCAGGATGCGCAGCGCCAGAGCGAGCGCCGTTCGGGCAGATTCGGCGTGCGCGGGCCAATGTTTTCCGGCTTCGGCCCGGGGCGTTTCCGCTCCCGCTCCTCACCGCCAGAATCCATATAACCCCGTTGACGATATTTTCGGTCCATGAACACCTTCTTCAGCGCAATCCGTTCACACGCGCCATGCTATTGCATGTTGTCTCAAACCGGCTTCGCCGAAAGCGGTTCGCAGTCCATCTTCCCCTGCGGAGAGCCTCTAGGTTGCGGTCTGAATTCCCGCGTGCACGGGCAAAACCTCGAAGCGAACCTGTCAGACTTTAAGCTTAAAGGCTAGAGGCTAGAAAATCATGATACCCGAATCCGGCGATTCGCGCCAGAAATTAATTCGGGAGGGAATTGCTCCAAGTGCTGAGTGGAGCAGCGGAAGCTCGAATCGGGCGGGAACCGAGCCTGCGCCTGTTACTTCTTCTTGGGCCCAAGCGAGCGGATGAACTTCATGACGGCTTCAATCTCCTCCGGCTTGAGCTGGCCTTTCCAGGCTTTCATCGCCGTGCCCTTCTTGCCATTCTCGATGATGTCTTTCATCTGTTCGTCGGTGATGCACGCCTGCACCTTTGCGGTGGTGAAGTCCGGCGTACGAAGCATGGCATATCCTTTGCCTTCCATGCCATGGCACATGGCGCAATGTTCACGGAAAATGGCTTTGCCCGAAGGCTCCGCCGCTTGCGCTCTGGATGTTGCGAGCAACGCCGCCGCGACCAGCAGGAAAATTGCGGTCAAGGGAAATCGTCGAGTCGTCATCGGGTCGTTAGTCCTTTCTCTCGTCCCGTTCACCTTGGTTAGATGCGTTATGGACGGGACCGCGTTATCTGCGCAACTCTTTCCAACTTTCGCCCGGCGCTATAATCTAGAATCTTAGCATAATCGGGCGCGAAGGCGCGCAACTTTGTGAAGGACGCGTTGGCGGAGGGAAACTAACTTGAGGGTTCTTCTCATCTCGACTTACGAACTTGGGCGGCAGCCCTTCGGCCTGGCCTCGCCGGCTGCCTGGCTTGCGCGGGCGGGCGCTGAGGTCGAGTTGCTCGACCTGGCATGCCAGCCGCTCGATGAGTCGAAAGTCCGTGAGGCGGATGCGATCGCGTTTCACCTCCCCATGCACACAGCGACACGCCTGGCGCTCGCGGCGCTCGGCGGGATTCGACGGCTGAATCCCAATGCGCATCTCGCATTTTACGGTCTTTATGCTCCGATCAATGAGGCGCTGCTGCGGAGGCTCGGAGCGGAACTGGTTTTGGGCGGCGAATTCGAAGCCGGACTGACTTCCTGGATCAATCGCCTCGAACGCGGAGGTGCACATCAGGAGCCGAATAGGGCGGTGGAGCTCGGCCGGCAGCAATTCATCGTTCCCGAACGCAGCCGCTTGCCGGGACTCTCACGCTATGCGCGCCTGGTGATGCCGGACGGCAGCGAGCGCATCGTGGGAGCGACGGAAGCGAGCCGCGGCTGCAAACACCGCTGCCGGCATTGCCCAATCGTCCCCGTCTATAATGGTATCTTCCGAATTATCCAGCCGGCCGTGGTGCTCGCCGATATTCGCCAGCAAATTCGCGCCGGAGCGGAACATATTACTCTCGGCGACCCCGATTTCTTCAACGGCATTCGTCACGCCATTGGAATCGTGACAGCGCTCCACGAAGAATTTCCCGGTTTGACCTACGATGTGACAATCAAGATCGAGCACCTGCTGAAACATTCTTCACACCTGCGGACGCTCGCGGAAACCGGCTGCTTGTTTGTGACAAGCGCCGTCGAATCCGTGAATGACGAGGTGTTGCGGCGGCTGGAGAAGGGACACACGCGCGCCGATTTTCTTTCTGCGGCCAAACTCTGCCGCGAGGCGGGGCTCATCCTCTCGCCGACCTTCGTGGCCTTCACGCCGTGGACAAAGGTCGAAGGATATATCGAGCTGCTTCGGACGATTGCGCGGCTCGGGCTCATCGAAAACGTCGCGCCCATTCAACTGGCGATTCGACTGCTGATTCCCGCCGGATCGCGCCTTCTCGAACTGGCCGACGCGCGCGGGTGGATCGGGCCATTCGATGAAGACGCGCTCGCCTATCCCTGGGCGAACCCTGATTCGCGCGCGGACGAACTTTGCGCCGAGATCCAGGCAGTCGTCCTCGAGCGCGGGAAAAGTCGCGCAAGTCGGCGTGCGATTTTCACCGCGGTCTGGCAAGCGGCACACCGGGCGGCGAACGCCGAACCACCGCCCCTTGCCGAGGTGCGCGACCTGGTTTCCCGCGCCGCGATCCCGTATCTCACCGAGCCTTGGTACTGTTGAGCGGAAGCCACCGGGGAGCAGTTGGCTCCCCTTGTCGCAGCCGAGGCGCACGTCTGACCCACCCAAACCTATGCGAGTCATGCTCCTGACGACGACGACCGGTTACCAGGCGAAGCGGTTCGCTGCGGCGGCCGAGCGGGTCGGCGTTGACCTTGTTTTCGGATCGGACCGTTGCCACGTGCTCAATGATCCCTGGCGCGATGGAGCATTGCCGCTGCAATTTGAGCATCCGGAAGAAGCCGCGGCGAGGATTATCGAGTACGCGAAAAGCAGGGAAATTCATGGCGTCGTTGCCACCGGCGACTCGACGCCGCCAACGGCCGCGCGCGTGTGCCGGGCGCTGCGTTTGCCATTCCATTCTCCGGATGCGGCCGACGTCTGCCGCGACAAGTCCCGCTCGCGCGAACGGCTCCAGAGCGCCGGCCTGCCCGTTCCGGCGTTCATACAGATTCCAATAACCGGCAATGAGGCGCCGGCCTCGGGCGAATCGCCGGTCGGCTTTCCCTGCGTCCTCAAGCCGCTGGCTTTTTCGGCCAGTCGCGGCGTGATTCGCGCCAATACGCCGGATGAATTCAGGCAGGCGTTCCAGAGGATTCGCGCGATCCTCCGGTCGCCGGAAATCTGCGGCGCGAACGAAGCAGAGTCGGAATTCATCCAGATTGAAAGTTATGTGGAGGGGACCGAGATTGCGGTCGAAGGCGTCCTTGAAAGGGGCGAGCTTCAAATCCTCGCAATTTTCGACAAGCCCGATCCGCTCGAAGGACCCTGTTTTGAAGAGACGATTTACGTGACGCCTTCGAGACTTCAAACTGAAATCCAAGGTCGGGTTGCCGAGACGGTCGTCCGCGCAACAAAGGCGCTTGGCCTTTATCACGGGCCGCTGCACGCGGAAATTCGAATCAACGCGCGCGGCGTCTGGCCGCTCGAAGTGGCTGCGCGGCCCATCGGAGGATTGTGCGCGCAGGCGCTGCGCTTCGAAAGGCATGGCCAGAGCGCGAAGGCCTCGCTTGAAGAACTGATTTTGCGCCTCGCGCTTGGAGAAGCCGTGCGGGATTTTCGCCGGGAAGAACTCGCTTCAGGCGTCATGATGATTCCCATCGGCGAAGGCGGAGTTTTTGAGGAAACGGAAGGCGCGGATGAAGCGCGCGCGGTTGCCGGAATTGACGACATTGCCATCACGGCTTCGCCCGGACAACGCTTCGTTCCGCTGCCTGAAGGCTCGAGCTATCTCGGATTCATTTTCGCGCGGGGGGATTCGCCGGAATTCGTCGAGCGGGCGCTGCGAACGGCTCATTCGAAATTGCGCTTCCGGATGGCAGCCGCCTTGCCCGTGATCTGACGGCAAACGAAGGATCTTCAGAACGATGTCATCAGAGCGAAGCGAAGAATCTGTTTCTAGCTTTGAAGGGCGTAATGCAGATGCGGTGCTTCGCTCCGCATGACGGAACCCTTCTTTCAGGAATACCCCCATTGAAAGAAGCGCCCTATTTTTTCTTCTGTGGCGGAACGTAACCGGGCGGAAGCTGGGCGCCTTCGCCAAAGAAGAATTGCTCCATTTGCTGGCTGATGAACTCCTGAGCCTCTTTGGTCGAAGGGTTCAAGCGGTATTCATTGATCATCATCTTGAGCTGTTCGAGCCAGAGCTTCCAGGCTTCGCGCGAAACGTTATCGTAGATGCGCTGACCGAGGCTGCCCGCCCACGGCGGTTCATCGAGTCCGGGAAGCTCCCGGCCGAATTTGATGCACTTTACCATCCGCTCCGCCATCGAATCGCTCCTAACCCGCGCTGAATTTTTACTTTCCTTGCCTAAAACAGAAATTCAATTATATATGAAAAGCCGCGGTTGCATGTTCTTTTGCAGCCGGGCGCGCGCTCAATGGTAGGCCGAGCCTGGATAGAGCAGGTTCAGCCCAAACGTGAAGATCGGGCCGAACAGCCAGTCGAAAAGAAACCATGCGGCCATCAGGCCGGCCATCCTGAATCCCGGGTTGCGGGAAAGCCGGGCGAAACTGAGCGCGGATTCATTGTTCAGAAAAAGCCCCACGGCCGTGTTGCCGTCGAGAGGCGGAATGGGAAGCAAATTGAAGGCTGCGAGCAGAAGATTGAGGGAAAACAAAATACTGAGGAAAGCCGCCAAGCCTCCCATCATTCCGCCTGACACCGCTGTCACGACGTGCGTGAAGTTCGCGCTCGCAGGCTGCCGGAAAGATCCGGCCGCTATTCCACCGTGAATGGCAATCCCTGCGGCGAGGACCAGGGCGAGGTTGGCGGCGGGGCCGGCGAGCGCCATCCACGCGGCGCGGCGCGGATGGCTCAACTGCCAGCGCGGATCGTAAGGCGCGCTCGCCCATCCCATCATCCAGCCGCTCAAAGCGTAAGTGATGATGGGAAAAATGACGGTCCCGAAGGGTTCGCGGCGGATATGCGGGATCGGATTGAGCGTCACCTGCCCGCCGTGGAATGCTGTGGGATCGCCGCCGAGCATCGCCACGAGCGCGTGAGCGGCTTCATGGCAGGTCAGCGAAAAAAGGAAGGCGATAAACCAAAGCGGGAAAAGCGCGAGAGAGTTTGGACTGAGGTTCATTCAGAAATGTCCAGCGCTTCGGGCGCCTGGCGGGATGACGGCGTATGGCTCATCCCATGGATTTTTGCACGCGGCAATTTCATGACCAGTAGTTTCGGTCGAGCGAGCGGTATTGAATGGCTTCCGAAATATGCGTCGAGCTGATCGCTTCGGCGCCGTCGAGATCGGCGATGGTGCGCGAAACTTTCAGGATGCGATCGTGCGCGCGCGCGGAGAGGCCGAGACGCGCCATGGCGCTTTCGAGCAGCCGCTCGGATTCCGCGGAGAGCGCGCAATATTTGCGAAGCTGGCGAGGACTCATCTGCGCGTTCGAATAAATCTTTTCTCCCTGGAAGCGCGCTAGCTGGCGGTCACGCGCGCGGATGACGCGCTCGCGAATCTGTTCGGAGGTCTCGCCGCCTGAATCCTGGCGCAGCTCAGTGAATTTCACCGCCGGCATGTCAATGTGGATGTCAATCCGGTCGAGCAGCGGGCCGGAGATTTTGGAGACGTAGCGCTGAATCATCGGCGGCGTGCAAGTGCATTCGCGCGAGGGATCGTTGAAGAATCCGCACGGACAAGGATTCATCGCGGCGGCAAGCATGAAGCGCGAAGGGAAGGTGAGCGACATGGCGGCGCGGGAAATCGTCACCACCCCGTCTTCGAGTGGCTGGCGGAGAACTTCGAGCACGTTGCGCGCGAATTCCGGCAGCTCGTCGAGGAAGAGCAAACCGTTGTGCGCGAGGCTTACTTCGCCCGGACGCGGCACGGCGCCGCCGCCGATCAGCCCGGCGTCCGAAATCGTGTGGTGGGGGGCGCGAAACGGCCGCGTTCCGACCAGACCTGCTCCCGGCTCGAGCATTCCGGCGACGCTGTGAATTTTGGTGGTGTGAATCGCCTCGTCAAACGTCAGCGGCGGAAGAATGGTGGGAATGCGTTTAGCCAGCATCGTTTTGCCGGCACCGGGCGGGCCGATCATCAGGATGTTGTGGCCGCCCGCCGTCGCGACTTCAATGGCGCGCTTCGCGTGGAGCTGTCCTTTGACGTCGCGAAAGTCGAAGTTGTATTGGCTGAGCCTCGCGAGCATTTCGGCGGTATTGACGCGCGTAGCTTCGAAGGCCCGCGTTCCGTTGATGAAGTCGAGGACTTCCGGCAGCGAGCGCAGCCCATAGACGCTGACTTCCTGGACCACGGCCGCTTCGGGAGCATTTTCGGCCGGCAGGACAAGTTTGTGAATGCCTTTCTGCCGCGCCATGCTGGCGATGGAAAGCGCGCCTTTGATGGGCCGCAAGCCGCCGTCGAGCGAAAGCTCGCCAAGAAACAGGAAATCTTTCAGCTCGGGTTTCAGCAGTGCGCCCGTCGTCCCTAGGATTCCAAGCGCAATCGGCAGGTCGAATCCCGAGCCTTCCTTTTTGACGTCGGCGGGCGCGAGATTCACGGTGATTCTTTGATAGGGATAATCAAGGCCGCAGTTCTTGATGGCGGAGCGAATCCGTTCGCGGCTTTCACGCACCGCGGCGTCCGGCAAGCCGACCGTCAGGAGATCGGGCAGCCCCGCCGAAATATCCACTTCGACCTCGACGAGGTTGGCGTCAATGCCGAACGTCGCCGCGCTGAAGGTTTTGAAGAGCATCGAGATTGTTTATGGAAATCCGCGCCGCCGGCTTTGCCGCTCCGGTGTTGTTTTGCCCGCCCGCGACGGCTGGAATTATAACAAAGCCGAAGCGCGAATGAGACGCGCAAATTAAGCCGGCTTGCGCAACCGCCTCCGGCCGAGAGCGGCGGCGCGGCGGGGGCGCGGCTGGCAGTGCGGACAGAAGTGCGTGCTGCGGCCCGCGACAATGATTCGCCGAATCAGCGCCCGGCAGCGGCGGCACGGTTCGCCGGTGCGTCCATAGACCTTGAGACGCGGCAGGAAATTTCCCGGCCGCCCTTCGATATCGCGATAATCGCGGAAGCTGGTGCCTTGAAGACGGATGGCACGGTCGAGGACGGCGCGCACGGCTTTGTGGAGGCGCGCGGCGTCACCGCGTGAAAGGCGCGCCGGCTGGGTGAGTGGGTGGAGACTCGCAGCGAAGAGCGCTTCGTCGGCGTAAATATTGCCCAAGCCGGCGAGCTGATTCTGATTCATCAGCCAGCTCTTGAGCGCGCCGCGATGGCCGCGCGTGGCCGCGAAAAATTCCGTTTTCGTGACTTGTTGCGCATCGGGACCGAGGCGGCTGAAAAGAGCGTCGAGTTCCTCGCGCGTCAAACAGCGGAGGCTTCCGAAGCGCCGCACATCGCGAAATCGGATCTCTTCGCAGCCGTCATCGAGCGAAAATCTCGCGTGCGTGTGCGGCTCGAGCGGATCGTTCTCGTTTTGAACGGTCAATTGGCCCGTCATTCCGAGGCGGACGACGAGGTAGAATGGCGATTCTCCGGGAGCGCGAGCGAGTTCCACAGCGAGTACTTTGCCCTTGCGCGAGACGCTCGCAAGCGTCCCGCCGAGCAGCCGCGCCGCGAACGTCTCGGGCGGGCTCGTGACGACTCCGGGATGCAAGACGGCGACTTGAACGATTCGCCGCCCCATCGCTCGCCGGGCCAGCCCGCGCGCGACCGTCTCAATTTCGGGCAATTCCGGCATTTGAACGATTTTGAAATATCAGGATTGCGCGCGAACGGGCGGAACGCCGCAACAGCCGAAAACGCGAGCCGGCAATTCGCGGACGCATCTTACAAGGAGACTTTGATGTCGTTCCCTTCAACCTTCACCTGAAACGTCGGGATCCGATATTCGGTCTCACCCACTTTCTCGCCCGTACGCACGTTATATTCCCACATGTGCCACGGGCAAGTGACGACTTCGCCTTCGAGCACTCCTTCGCCGAGCGGTCCGCCCTGGTGAAGGCAGGTGTTGTCCGTCGCATAGATCGTGCCGTTCACATTGAAAAGCGCGATCTCGAGGCCGTTGACTTGAACGGTTTTTGCCGAACCGGGCGCCAGCTCAGATAGATTCGCTACTTTGATGTATTCCGCCATCGCTCCTCCGCGCGTTCATGGGAATGCCGAACCCGGCGCATTCCCGCGTATGTCGCATGTCAGTCAAGCATCAAACATTGCTCAAAAACTGCAGCTTTTATTATAGCCTGCCGGACCAGCGGTCATTGCGAATCCTGCGCTTAATGCTTCGGCATGGCGTTCAGCGCCCGCACCGCCGCACCGGGGTTGCCCGCCGCGTTGAAGGCTTTTGCTTCTGCGACGTAGGCCTGGCGGTAATTCGGATCCACGATGCGCGCGGCGTGGAACTGGGCGGCGGCCTGCGCATACTTGTGGAGCTCCATATCGCAGGTACCCAGATAAAACCGGCCGCCCAAGTCGAGCGGATTCACTCGCACGGCGATCGAAAAGTAATGCGCTGCCTCGGCGTAATTGCGGTCAGGGAAGTAGACCGCGCCGAGCGCGTCGTAAGCGTTCGAGCTTCCATTATCAAGCGCAATCGCCTTTTTGAAATACGCAATGGCTTCGGCTCTTTTGCCTTCCACGAGCGCGATGCGGCCGAGGCCAAGATCGGCGCTGCGAGCAATCGGCAGAGGCCAAAAAGCCTTTTGGTTCAGGCGCATGGCAACCCGGTATTGATGCGCCGCTTCGGCGAGCTTCCCCTTTTGGTATTCCAGGACGATGGCACGGTGCATGTGTAGCAGCGGCGTGTTCGGAGAAACGCGTATGGAATAGTTGAAGAGAGTTTGATCATCCCGCCAGCGTGGAATCGCCCGAACTGTTTCGGCGCCATAAAGGACCAGAACCAGCCCCAATGCGGGCACGGCTGCGGGCGCCCATCGGAATTGCGGAGCGCGCCGCGGCAGCACGTCGAGCAGCAGATAGGCAATCGCCAGGCAAAGCCCTGCGGAAGGAATATAGGAGAACCGGTCCGCAAGCTGCGGAAAGCTGAGCTGCCGAATGTCAAGCACCGGCAGCAGGGACACCGGCCACCAGGCGATGAGGAACGCCAGGCGCGGCTCAGACTTGCGGATGATCAACGTGGAGGCAAGCACGGCCAAAGTCAGCCAGGGCCAGGGCGAGTGCAGGCTCGATTGCAGATTGAACATCCGCGCAGCGTTCAGGTGCGCCGGCCAGAAAAATATTCGCGTGTGATCGCCGAGTAATCCGATTGCCGAGCCGACGACGGGCCATTTTATTTGCCAGAAGTGTTGAACGATGCTGAAATACCCGAGCGCGTAGTCGCGAATCACAAGGTATGCGGCGGTCGCGGCGAGGAACGGCGTCCATCGCAGCGCCCGGCCGGCCCACGATCCTTTGCCGCCCGCGAAAATCCAATAGGCTACAAGCAGTAGCGGCACCGCCAGCGCCATTTCCTTGAATAAGAGCGCGACCAAAAGCGCCAGCCCTGCGAGAATCTCTCGCCGAAGCGAGGGCGATTCCTCCGCCTCAAGAAACCAATAGACCGCAAGGAGAGAAAACAAGCCGCAGCCGAGATCCGGCAGAGCCGAAATCCAGGCGACCGCCTCAACATGCTCGGGATGGAACGCCCAGAGGAGCGCGCCCGCGAGCGCCACCGCTTCATTGCCCAGCAATTTGCAGCCGATTCGATAAACAAGCCCTAGCGAGGCGACGTAGAAAAGCAAATTCAGCAGATGGAACGGACCAGGGTTCGGTCCGAACACTCGGTACATCAGCCAGTAGGAGGCAAATTGCAAAGGCCGGTAGAAATTCGTCGAGAGTCCCTGGAAGGCCCAAACGGAGCCTGAAAAAATGCCGCGCCAAAGACGGGGATTTCGGACGAAAGGGTTTTCGATAATCTGCGGAATGTCGTCGGAAACGAATCCGTTGCCGAGAGTCCGGACAAAGAGCAGGAACGCCGTTGCGCCCAGGCAAAATTCGGCGAAAAGGCGATGGGTTCGCAGCCACTGATTCAAGCGCTCGACCAATCGCGGCTCCCTCGCCCGCTAATGCCGGGCGGAAAAACGAGTATATGACATTTGGCGATGGGATGCCTCAGGCAGAATCAAATGACCGCGTGCTCGGCGGGCTTTTTCCCGGAAACGAGCAGCGCACCGAGCGCTTTGAACTTGCTCATCTCCTCCGCATTGCGGAACCACCGGCCTTCGTAAACTTCGGGCGTCGGGGAACGGTCGGGAATGCGCCGGTCGAAAACCTCAACGAAGCCCGCGTCGGTGAATTGCTGCATCCACTCGGCAGCGGACAATAAGTGGGTCGGAACCTGAAGGATGGGCCCCCATTGATGGCAATAAGGATTGTCGTGGTAGTAGTTGATCAGAATCCACGCCGAGCCGCCCGGCGCGAGCACGCGCAGCATCTCGCGCAAGCCCGCGGCCGGTTTCGGCCAGTAATAGGCCGATTCAACCGAGATGGCTTTGGCGAAGAAGCCGCTCGACCAGGGAATGTTTTCAGCCGTGCCTTCAATGAAAGTTGTGTTCCGAAAGTTTTCGCTCAGCTTTCGCGCACGGCGAATCATCTCGTCCGAAACGTCCATGCCAACGATATGTCCCGAAGGTGCGCGCCGGGCAATCTCGCGGCAGAGCCATCCGCTTCCGCAGCCGACGTCGAGAACGCTGTCGCCGATTTGGATGGGAATCAGCTCGAGCGTCGGCTCGACGATCGGCCGATGATGATCCTCCATTTCCTCCCCGCGCCCAGCTTCCGCCCAGCGGTTGAATTCGTCCCGAAGGAGGGTCGCTTCTTGAGAATCCGCCATTCGCTCAGCGCCCGACTTTCGCCAGCAGCTCCACGAATTTCTGCTCACGATCTTTCTGGTTGAGGCCGAGGTGTTTCTCCATGACCTGCGTGGTATTCATCGAACAGAATTTGGGGCCGCACATGGAGCAGAACGCTGCGTCCTTATAATAATCGTCGGCGAGCGTTTCATCGTGCA
>JAKASG010000076.1 GCA_021828285.1 Acidobacteriota bacterium
TCCCGGAGAATAAGTCTCGTTTCTCATGTTTCGTTAGTCACCCGTGACCGGCCACTTCCCAGAGCATATAACGATCGTCAGGGTGGAGCAAGCGGATTCTCGCCCGCGCGGGACCTTTTGGGCTAGTCGCTCATTTCCGTATGCGCGCCATGTGGTCAAGATGTCTTGGGAAGCGCGGCGAGTGCGCTCTGGTCAATTTTTCGGTTGAGAGGATGTCTTTGGGACCTTAGGCTCATGGATTCTCTGCTGCGTTCCCACGTGGAAGAGCCGGTAGTCCGAATACTGATGCAGATTGCGAAGCATCTTTCCTTTCCAATCCACGGTCACCGTGACGGTTTTCGGGAGCCAGAACGCCTGCGCAATCTCCTTGAAATGAACCTGCTGGTACTGGATTCGAGTAGTCTCTTGTTTCAGGCGGACCGCGGACAACGGCTTAAGAAGATCGGTCCAAAGCCGGATAATCTGGTAATTCTGGGCATCAATCCAGGCCAGCCCCTGCACGAAAATGTACACGGATTGCCCTGAGAAATTAAACATGCCCACCATCTCAGACCTCATCGGATCCTGAGCGAATGCGACGACGTAGGTTTCGTGCCCGTCAATCGTCTGACGGCCGAGGTAACGGAAATTCGATTGAGCCTGGTAAGCGGGATGAAAGACGAGCGCCGCTCCGGCAAAACCCGATGTGAGCATATAGCCTTCGTCCAGGCTGTTGAGCGAGCCCGAACTCTGCTCGATACTCTGCCGGTATTCGTCAAAGGCGGGAAGCGAGTTGGTTGTGGGCATCAGGCAGAGATAATGGTATTTCCCGTCGCGGTAGTCCTTAATCCTGCCCCGTTTGTCGATCTTTTCCTGGCGAATGATCTCGAGCGATGTGGTGCTTCGAAAATCCCGGAATTGCGTGGCGACGTTCTTTCCCACTTCAGAGAGAATGGCCTTCAGCGGAAGCTGGCTCTTTGCGGGAACAAGTCCCTGGATCTGAGCGGCGGAATAATCGAGATAGTCAACATAATGCCGCGATCTTGATTCGACGTTGCGCGGTGTTCCGTAAATTGTCCATATCTCCTTCTGATTCTGAAGCGCATCCCAGACCTGGCGAACATCCATCGGCATCTTCTTGATGGGCCGTCCATCGAGATAACGCGCCATTTCCGCTTTCGCCGCGCCAAGATTGTTTTCACCGAGCAGGGCTTGAACCTTCATGAGTCGGGCATCCGGGCCCGCGCCGGCGGCGAGCGCTTTGGTGAGATCGGCATCGGCCTCTTTGTATTGTGCAAGGTGCAACTCCGCCCGTCCCAATTCCTGCAGCACGAATGGATTCTTCGGCATCCGCACACTGGCATTGCGAAGGAGTCCCGCCGCGGATCGCGGGTGGTGAAGCCAGCTTTCCATCACCCCGCCCATTACCAACGCTTCAGGGCTGGCAGCGGGCGTGTTCTTCAGGCTGCTTCGAATGGCCACGTCGGCATTCCTCGCCGCTCCATCCCAATTTCCTGAATCGAGTTCCGCAAGCGCCAGCATCGTCCGGCACTTCGCGCACGGAGGGTTTTTCGCGGCCACATCGTAAAAGCTCTCGAGCGAACGAGCGGGCTGGTCTTTCCCAATGAAGGCACGGACACCCTTCGCGTATTCCTTTTCGCTCTTCGACGAGATTCCGTCAGAAGGCCTGAGGCTTCGAAGCTCGGGTGCGAGATGGGAAACCAGTTCTTGCCGAGAAACAAGCGAGGAGTCTCCTTCGATCGGCAGGAGCGTTATGGGAAGCCGGACCGGAGTCTTATAGGCGCCGCAATGGATCAGCTCGTGCGCCGCATGAAAGCCCCTTTTGCTGACCGTTAGCCATACTTCGAGATTTGTGATGTACGTCTGGGTCAGAAAATAGAATGTCTGGAAATCGCCCGAAGGGTCGGTGTGGAGTATTCGGTAGTTTCCGGCCTGGACTGGGCTGACCGAAACCTTGGCGTGCCCGATGAGGTCCCCCTCCAAGTTCATGACCCTGCCTGCAACTGCCCACTCCTTCTGGTTGCCTCTCAGAGCGCCCAATTGAGATGTCCCGACGTTTAATTCCTCGGGTGGATAAAACATTCCGCCAGGCGGGCGTCCCTGTGCGACTGCAGACGCAGCAGCCAAACTAATCGCAAAGATTAAGGATGCGGAAGAAAGGAAGAAGCAGCGAAGTCGTGTGATCACTGGCATTGGATGGTCCTCCAGCGCACTCGCGAGATAAACACGGCATACTATACCACCGTTTCCTGTGGTGTTCCATAGGATCGGCGCGTCCTACCTCAGCCGCTGGCCATGGGCCAGTATACCAGTTCGAAGGCGGCGCAAAACGCAATAGTCCGGAAGGCGACCGCCGCTGCTCCAGGGTTGACCTAACATTGGGGATTAATTCAGGAAGTAGTTGCGGTAAAGAGTATCGCGCTTGACGGGGCGGAAGCCGGCGTCCTGGATCATTTGACGGAGACGTTCTTCGTTCGTTGTGCGGGTGCAGCCGGCGGCGGAGACCACGTTTTCCTCGATCAGGATGCTGCCCACATCATTTCCGCCGAACCGCAGCGCGATCTGGCAGATCTTGTGGCCCGGAGTAAGCCAGGACGCTTGAACGTTCTCGATGTTATCCAGATAGATGCGGCTGACAGCGAGCGTCTTCAGATAATCGACCGCCGTCGTTTCCTCTTTGATGAATCGGCCGAGCGAGGTGTGCTCGCGCTGGAAGAACCACGGAATAAACGCGGTGAACCCTCCGGTTTCTTCCTGAAGCCGGCGAATGCGCTCGAGGTGGTGGACGCGGTGTTCGAGCGTTTCTCCGCAGCCGAACATCATCGTCGCCGTCGTTCGCAAGCCCAGGCGGTGCGCCGCGCGATGGACCGCAAGCCACTCCTCGGCCGAGCACTTGAGCCGCGCAATGCGCTCGCGCACTTCATCGTCGAGAATTTCAGCGCCTGCCCCGGGAATCGAATCGAGTCCCGAATCGCGCAGCCGTGCGATCGTTTCCTCGATCGTGAGCCCGGAGAGCTCCGCGATGTTCAGGACTTCAGGCGCGGAAAGGCAATGAAGATGAAAGGCGGGATAACGGGTCTTGAGCCGCCGCAGCAAATCTTCGTAATAGTCAATTTTCAGGCCGGGATGCAAACCGCCTTGCATGAGCGCGCCCGTTCCGCCGAGTGCGATCGTTTCCTCAATCTTGCGGCAGATCTCCTCGAAAGGAAGCAGATATCCTTCGGGCGAACCGACCGGCCTGTAGAAGGCGCAGAACGAGCAATACTCCGTGCAGATGTTCGTGTAATTGATGTTGCGGTCAATCTGGTAAGTGACGACGTTGCCGGGATGTAGGCGCCGCCGAACCGCGCTCGCCTCCATGCCGAGCCCGATGAGGTCGTCCGAGCGAAGCCAATCGAGCGCTTGAACTGAGCTGAGCGGCATGATTCGCCTTGCTGCGGCCCCCGGGCGCTTCACGCGAAATACAATTCCCGGTTTGCGGGAATGACGCCTGTTTCGCGCGCCAGCCTGAAGAAAAGCCGCAAGCCTTTCCGATTCTCCTCATCGAGAGAATAATCAATGTTCTCGGTCAAGTAAACCTTCAGCCCTGAAGCGGCCAATCCGAGTTTATGCGCGTATTCAGCCGCGATCTCGTCCACGTGGCTGAGGCCGTAATCGCGGGAAGCTTCAAAATCCCTCCGAAAGCGGCCGATATTTGCGTCCTCATGTCCAATCCAGAGCGCGAAAACGAAAGGCAACCCGGTGAATTTTTTCCATTCCGCCGCCAGATCGTAGACTTCAGGGACGGGCTCCGCGTAGGTGAGCGCCGGATCGCCGATCACGAGCGCCGCATCCGCGCGCTTCAGCATTTCGGCGGGATGAGGCGCCGACGGCAGCAGCTCCGCCCAATGGCTGTAATATTTCCGCAGCATAATCCGGAGCAAGGCTGCCGAGGTGCGTGAACTGTTGTCCACCGCGATCGTTTGCACCTCCGCAATCGGCTTCTTGCACAGCAGCAGCACGCTCTTCACTTCGCTCTTCGACGCGATGGAGATCCCCGCCATGATTTGCGCGCGGTCCAGCCGCTGGTACTCGATTGAGGGCACGATGCCGATCTCCGCGCGGCGGTTACGGACGGCATCGGCGCAGAGCGCGGGCGTCGTCATCGCGAGCTCATACTTCCCCTGCTGCTCTCCGCGGAGCATTCCCCAGACGAGAGGAGCCGTGTTCAGATATTGGACGACGGAAACCTTGGGCAGCGTCATGTTTGGAAGCCTGATGCTCGATACCTCATTTTATCGCATGGGGGAGGGTTGTCAATGGGAGCGAAAAAGGGGAAACCCGGCAAGATCCGGGAAGAGCAGATCGCGGGAGCGGGATGCCTTCAGTGATGCGCCAGCCCGGCGCGCCAAGTCTTTGGGGGCTAAGCCCTGGCTCGACGCGAGCCGGCGCTATCCTGACATCACTTTCTTAAATAGCATTTCGCTCGAAATGATGTCCAATCGAAAATCGTTATAGCTGGTATTATCTTTATTCGCCCGGTTTCCGGCGGCCACTCTTGACCAGGAAAATGCTTAAGAGCGCTCCGATGCACGAAGACCTGTTCGCCCGCGCAGAGGCAGGTGACGAGCCGGCGCTTGACGAAATCTTCGACCGGCTTGCGCCGCGCCTGCTCGCGCTCAGCGCGCGCTTCGGCTCGACGCCCGCGGATGACGAGCAGATCCTTGGCGATCTTTTCTACGGGCTGCTCAAGGAATCACGCCGGTTTCGCCGGCACGGCGGGAGCGCAACGGCTTGGCTGGCCTTCGCGGTGCGCACCGGACGCATTGAAAAGCGCCGCGCGGCTGCGCATTTGCCTCGTGCCTGGCCGCCCCGCCAGAACCCGCTCCGCATCTCGCTGGCCTGGCTGCCTCGGCCGTCCGATATCGCCCGGATTGATGAGCGCCGCGATCTCTTGAACAAAGTCCTGCGTCATTTGCCCAAGCCGCAAATGCAGGTACTCGAAATGGCGGTTTTCGACGGATTGACGGAATCGGAAATCGCGGAGAAGCTGAAACAGCCGCTCGGCATGGTGGCGGCGGAACTCCGGGCCGCATTTCGCTTCTTGCGGCACCGCATGAGCGCTATTCTCGGAACATGGAATGCCGGCATCTAGATGATCTTTATGAATTGTATCTGCTCGGCGCGCTCGGCGTGAGCGAGCGCTCGGAGATCCACGAGCATTTGCGAGCGGACTGCCCCTATTGCACCGAACGCCTTCGCCAGGCAGCGCTTACCGTCTATTTTCTTGCCTTGCCCGACCGGAAAGTGCGCGTGCCCCAGCCGCTCAAGGCGCAAGTCCTCCGCCGCTTGATTAAAAAATAATACAATTGAGCCGGCCTGAAATATGAACGCTCCCGCCTCTTCGGCCGAACCTTCAAAGCCTCGTCTTGCGCCGTCGCGCGGTCAGGCGCTTGCGGCGGCGGAAGTCCTGCTCGTCTACTCCGCGCTGCTTCTTTACATCTGGCGCTGGCAATACAGCGCGCGCTGGGCATGGGTCGTGATGCTGGCTTTCATCGTCGCGAGCGAAATCGCGCGCTCGGAAGGCTTGAGCTTTCTCGGACTCGCGCGGAAGGAACTCCGCGAATCGGCGCGCATCATTCTCCCTCTCGCGCTCGTTCTGTTCACGCCCGCCGTCATTTACGGCTTTGCCGGCGGCCGCTTCCGCACCATCTCGCTCAGCGCGCACGCCTTCGCGGAATTTGGAGGGTATTTTGTCTGGTGCCTCGTGCAGCAATATCTCGCCCAAGCTTATTTCCATCGCCGGTTGATGCGCGTGACGCCGAATCGCCACTTCAGCTCGGCGCTCGTCGCACTGATGTTCGCCGGCGCGCACATCCCCAACCCCGTTCTCGTCGTTGCCACGCTTTTCGGCGGATTTATTCTGGCGGAGGTTTACGCCCGCCATCCCAACATCTGGCCTCTCGCATTTGCCCAAGCCGCGGCCGGATTGCTGATTGCGGGCCTCGCTCCCGGCGCCCTGATCCATAACATGCGCGTCGGTCCCGGCTACTACTTTTACCGCTCGCGCTAGAGTGTTTCCGCTTGTGATTTTGCGCCCCGGAGGCATTCCTCGGAGCCCTCGCCGGTCATTCCCGAGAAGGCGGAAATTCACCCCTGCAGATTGCGTTGCGTTGTGATGTTATTTCGCGGACACGCGGCTCGAGAGATGGCGAGCGTCGGGCAAAAATGGGTGTTCAGTGATCTGGCCGCGAAATTCGCGGTCCCAGCGGCCGGGAATTTTCTCATGGCAGTGCGGGCAGGATCCCTCCGTCGTCAGCCGGTAGCTCAAAATCTCGTACCCGTATCGCTCGATGAGCGTTTCCCCGCATTTCGGGCAGCGGGTGTTTTCAAGCTCGCCGATTTTTCCCGGCAAATTCCCGGCGTAGACGAATTGCAATCCGGCCTTCCGTCCGATTTCCGCGGCGCGCAGGAGCGTTCGCGGTCTGGTATCGGCGGGATCCGTCATTTTGTAATCTTTGTGGAAGGCTGTGACGTGCCACGGGATCGAAGCGGAAACGCTGGCAAGAAATTCCGCCAGGCGCGCGAGCTCTTCATCCGAATCGTTGAAGCCTTCAATCACGAGCGTCACGATTTCAAGCCAGATCCCCATCGCGTGGAGCGCGCGAATGGTTTCGAGAATCGGCTGGATCCGCCCGCCCAATTGGCGGTAATGACGGTCGTCGAAGCTCTTCAAGTCCACTTTGTAGAAATCAATCCACGGCCTCAAAAACTCGAGCGCGCGCGGCGTGCCGTTGCCGTTTGAAACGAACGCCGTCTTGAGCCCTACCGCTCGCGCCTGCTTGAAAATCTCGGCCGCCCATTCGCTTGTGATCAGCGGCTCGTTGTACGTGCTCACGAGCACGCGCGCGCCCTGCCGCACCGCATCTTCCACCAGCGCTTGGGGTGATGCGCGGAGCGGGGGCGAAACCGCTTCCGGGTCTCTCAGCGCCTGCGACGTCACCCAATTCTGGCAATAGGAGCAATGCAAATCGCAGCCCAGCATTCCGAAGCTATAGGCGAGCGCGCCGGGCAGCGCGTGGAAAAAAGGCTTCTTCTCGATTGGGTCGCACTGTACTCCGCCGACGTACCCCCACGGCGCGTAGAGCCGCCCGCCGCGATTGAACCGCACCTTGCAAATGCCGATTTGTTCCTGCGGAATCCGGCACTGATGACCGCAAGCATGGCAGCGCACAAAGCCGCGGTCGAGCTTCTCGGTCAGCTCCGGCGCCGCCTCACGAACGTTCGCATCAAGCACCGCCCTGAGCGTCGGCATGGCAGCTTCGGGGACTCTCCTTGATTCTATTATACCGCGCGGCGGCGTTCTGGCGCGCTGATCGGCACGAGCGGACGTCCAGTTGTCACGCCCGCTTCATTTCGTCCGTCAACTCCGTCGAGCGTATCCGCCGGTCATTGCACAAGACCTGGCGGGCTGCTTCGGGCCTTTGGTATAATCCCCTCGTAAGGCACGGACCCTTCATCACGTGTCAAAGGGCCGACAAGGAGGAGAACATGAAAAAGTTCCAGCGGTTCCTGTGGGCGCTTTTGTTAGGTTTGGGCATGGCACTGTCTCCCGGGGCGTTGACGGGGTTTGCATACCCGCCGCAAGGCCGTGGGAATGACCATGGAAATCACGGCCGGGATAAGAAACGTGAGCGAGGAAGAGAAGATCGTGGGCGCGGACACGGCAATGCCCAGGGCAATCGCGGCCTGCACAAGGGCTGGTACCGCGACAACCGGGGCTACTACCGCTTCAATAATGACGACCGGCGGATGGTGGACAACTATTTCCGCGACCACCGAGGGCGCTGGGAACATGGGCCGCGCGGCTATGCGCTGGGCTATGGCCATGTCATCGGGCAACGCTACCGGCGCTATTTCGCCCCCGTTCCGGTAGTCCTTGTGCGGCAACTGCCGCCTCCGCCTCCGCGCTGTCGCTATTTCCTTTTCGGCACCAATGTTGTGCTGGTTAATAGCGGCTACCGCGTCCAGGATTTCATCCATATTGGCATCAATATTGGACGATAGCCTGTAACACACCTCCGCGCGAATCGCCTGAAAACACAAACGCCCCGGACTGAAGCCGGGGCGTTTGTGTGATTCCTTCGGGCGCGCAGGTTAGAAGAAGAACTTGCCCGCCAGTTGAATAATCCGCGGATTGTCAGCCGCCAAAATGCGGCCGAAGTTCGGGTCGTTGATGTCCGTCACCACTCCCGACGGATTCCATTGCGTATGGTTCATGATGTTATAGAACTCAAACCGCAGTTGGAAGTATTTGGATTCGGTGACCGGAACGTCCTTGTAGAGCCCCGCATCGAAATTGATGTAATCGGGACCGCGAAGCAGATTGCGGCTCGCATCGCCGAAGGTTCCCAAGGGGGCGTGCGCGAAAGTGTTGGGATTGAACAGATAGTGGTCATGCGAGCTTGTCGGCGTCCCCGGTGAATAGACCGTGTTCACGAAAGAAGAGTTGTGCGGGTCAACGTACTGGGCCTTGGCCGTGACGTTCGGCACATCCCAGCATGCCGTCCAGTTGAGCGCGGAGCAGGTGAGCGACGTGTAGCTGCTGTCCACAACGTCGAGCGGGAAGCCGGACTGCAACGTGGTGATTCCGCTCAATTGCCAGCCATCCAGCACGCGTTTCGCCGCCCAATTCTGGAAGTGGTGAATAGGCAGCATGTACGAGTAGCTGAACACAAAGCGGTTCAAAGCATCGTACTCCGACGGACCGTAGTTATAAAGCGTCTGGTTGAAGGGATTGGTTGCGCGGACGCTTCCGAACTGGCCAAAGCCGCCACCGCCGAATCCCGAGTTCTCAAACCCCGAGCCATTGTCAAAAGCATGAGACCAGGTGTAAACAGCATTGAACTGCATCCCATGGGACATGTGCTTCATAAAGTTGACTTCAAGCGCATTGTAGTTTGAGATGCCCGTGGTTTGGTTGTTTCCGATTCCCCAAATAGAAAGGCCGGGGAGCCCGTTGACGGGGGATGCAAAATCAGCACCGTACCTCGGGTCAAGCCCGTAATTGTAATTTTGGGGGTAGAAAAACTGCTGGAAAAGCCGGAGGGATGTGCAGCCGCCTTCAGCACCCAGCCCCGCCAGGCAAGCTGAGGGATTCAATCCCGGATTCAGATCCCGCAAAACGACTTCGTGCCGCCCCTGGGCGCCGACGTAACCCACCGAGAGGATGGTGGTCTTCGAAAACTGATGCTCGATCGTAAAGTTAAAGTTCTGGGAATAAGGAACAACGTTGTTGGGGTCAATCGTGTAAAGGAAGGTCGGCAAATAGGGGAGGAAGCTCACGCTCGACGGCGGGCTCAAAGGCGCCGGGAACGGATTGTTGCAAAGGGCGCCCGAGGCGATGTCCATGAAAGGATTCGCAAAGGCCGGACTCCCGCCGCAATTCGTAGCGCCGCTCGAGGCCGGAGAATAGGGCGCCTCATTCACGAACTGGAGCTGCTGCTCTTCCAGCTCACGGTTATAGTAAATACCGTAGCCTCCGCGAACCGACCAGGTTCCCGAACTTCCCGGGCTCCAGGCGAAACCGAAACGAGGACCGATGTCGGAGTACATTGTTTTGCCCGCGGCACTGACCCCCGAATCACCCTGATAAGTGTAACCGAGCGGAGCGTTTGGATAGACCGTGGATTGCAGTCCAGGCGTGAAGTGGCTCATCGCATGATTGGCATGGAAGTTGTCAACCGTCGGCGTATCAATTTGATATCCAGCGCCGTAGGTGATCGTCAGGTTTCTGCGCATCTTCCACTGATCCTGGAAGTAGAAGTAGTACTCTTGCCCGCGGGCGTTGACAACGTCGCCGCCGCCCTGAGCATAAGTATCAGGAATGCCCATCATGAAATCGGCCGCCGGGTCGCCCGTGGAATATACCCCCGTGCCGCCGAAGCCATAGCTTCCGCTCAGCTCGTGTGCGAAGGGGTTATAAACTTCGAAGTGCCGCATGTCGAAGCCGACCTTGAAGGTGTGGTTGCCAACGACTTTGGAAAGATTGTCATCAACCTGCGAGGTCTGGTCAATGCGCGGTTGAGGGCCATTGTTCGAAAAGCCCAGCGTGAAGTATCCCGTCACTCCGATCACCGGATAACTCGCCTCGGAGGGGTTCTGAGGCCTGATGCCGGTAAATCCAACAGAAGACGGATTCACCGGACTGATGGGGACAACCGCGTCGTAATTAAAGCGCGTATAGCCGATGCGCGCTTCGTTGAGCGTCGTGGGATTGAACGTGTGGTCCCAGGTCAGCGAATAGGTTTGAATGTGCCGCTTGTCAGATTGAGCGAATCCCGGCAGGTTTGCGCCCGTGAAGGGCAGCGTTTCCGTATCCGGCGCCGTCTCCCAGAGCCATCCGCCCCACAGCCGGTCTTTGGGGCTTATGTTCTCGTCAATGCGGGTAAAGAACTGGTTTTGATTCTCCGCGATAACGGGCACAAACGAATATTCGGATGTGCCTTGGTTCGGAAGAGGAACGAACTTGTTCAGCAGGCTGAGCGACAAGGGGTTAAAGTCCGATGCCGGAATGTGGCCCGTCGGAAAGATTGTCGAATAAGGAGTGCCTGCAGGATAGAGCGTGCCATTCTCGCCTGTAAGGGGCGTCGGCGATTTAGTGCTCGAAGTCGCGATGTCAGGGAAATAGCCGCCGCGCTGCGCGGCACTAAAAACGGTCGTGGGCCCGCTGCTCCCCTCGGGAACCCGCTCGCGATAGGCTTGATAGGAAAAGAAGAAGAAGGTGTGGTTCTTGACAATCGGCCCGCCAATCGTGCCACCAAAATTGTTCCAGTGGAACGCGTAAGGCGATGACTGGAAGAAGTTGCGCGCGTTCAGCGAATTATCACGATAGAACTCGAAGCCATCGCCGTGGAACTTGTTGGTTCCCGATTTGGTGACCGCATCGAGGATCGCCCCTGAGTTCCGCCCGTACTCCGGGTTCAGGGTGTTGGTAATCATCTTGACTTGAGCGATGGCGTCGGGGCTCAGTTGGCCGAGCAGCGGCGTGTTCAAGGGAAGATCGTTCGTGTCAATGCCATCAACCAGGTAACTATTCTGGTCGGGCTCGCTGCCGTTGGTCGAAAAGTCCCCGCGGCCGTCGGCTGCGTTCACGACGCCCGGAAGCGTCAACTGGAGTTGAACCCAGTTCCTGTTGGCAAGTGGGAGGTTCGTAATCTGCGACCCGGTCAGCGTCGCGCCGAGCTCCATGCTAGTCTTTTCCACCTGTACCGGAGCGGCTTCCACGGTCACTTGCTGCGTCACTCTGCCCAGTTGCATCTCTACGTGCAGAACATAGATTTGACTTACGCCGAGAGAAATCCTGCGGGCTGAAAACGTCTTGAAACCCTGGTGTTCGGCTGTGACATTGTAATTACCAGGAGCCGGCAGATCGAGAAATTCGTACACGCCGTTCGCCCCGGTCGTCGTGACGGTTAAAACTCCGGTTGCCACGTTCGTCGCCGTCATCTTTACTCCTGGAATGACAGCTCCGCTCGGGTCGGTCACCGTTCCCCGAATGCTGCCGCCGATCTGCTGCGCGCGGACTCGGGGTGAAAATCCCAGATTGATCGCTACAGCGACCGCCAGCGCCAATAAACCTTTATAAAACCCTGACCTCGATCCCATTTTTGCTCCTCCTCACTCCCAAACCGGCTCCGGGCCTCTATCCTCGCCCGTGCCTTTGAAAATTGTTATTGAGAATGCTGCAATCCCGTTCGCACAACCCTGCCCACTCCCACTACCCAACTGCCGAATCGCCATCCGCCCTTACGAAATACTTCACACACCACCAGACCAGATACGAGCAACTGCTGTTCCATTCGTAAAACCAACCGCTTTACAGCTAACTTGTTGTAAAAGCTATAGATAGCATCATGGCAGGCGTTTCGTCATTATGGTTTTATGTATTTAGTAATTAATGCTACCATTTTTCACATAAATTGCATCCGTTCGCACCTTTCGGACTCCGTATCGCCGCACCGGAATGGACGTGGTATGGCAAGTTACCTCGCTAATCGCTTATGGTGTCAAAAGTTCCTAAGTGTCCCGGCTGGAGGCGTAATATAGCAGTATGCGCATGCCGATTGAACAGATTCGGGAAAAAGGGTCAGCAACCAATTTTTAAGATTGCGCCGTCATTGGCGATGCTGGCGACCGAGCCTTGTTTTGCGCCCTTCAGCACAGCGGCTTTGCAGAGCGTGCTGCTGGACGGACACGCCGGTCCCGTCGAATCCTCGCTCGCCTTCTTCAAGACCGAGGCACAATGATGGTAATATGGGCGCGAATAGGGCATCATCGAACCCCGATTTCCGGCCTGCGGCACAGCCGCGAGCGTTGAGGAGTAGGCGCCATGCGCAGCCGATGGATTTTGATTCTCGCCGCAATAGTTGCTCTGCTCGGTGATGGCCGGCAGGCGACGGCGCGTGAGCTTACAGCTTCTTCCGCCGAAACCGGATGCTCGGTCGAGTTCAACCCATCGGCCGGCGAGTATCGAATCGTTTCGCGCCATCCTGCCTGGACTTTTGGCGGCAAGCTAGGAAGCCCTGCGCGCGCCGTGAAAGAAACGCGCGGCCGCGACCGCATCGGCGCCTATCAGGAAATCCGGTTTGCCTGGCATGAGGGGCGAATTCCGCTCGAAGGCGCGATCCGCCTTTATCAAACTCTTCCCATCGTCCTTTTTTCATACACTTACTTGCAGCCGGCGCGCGCGCCCTCCGTCGCCTTTCCGAACTTCACTCAAATTCCTGCCCATCTTTACCATTTCAGTTATCGGAACGCGCCCTTTGCGGCGCCGCAATTCTCGCTCGGCCAGTACAGCACGCCGTGGCTTTTTTTTGACGGCAAAGCCAACGCGATGGTGATTTCTCCCGCCTCGCGCTTCATCATTGCCACGATGCGCGGCGACGGAATTCACCAAATCGCCGGCAGCTTGAATTCGCGCCTTTCGAGCGTTCCCGGCGGATTCACGGAGAGCGCTCTGATGGCCGTCGCGCCCGGCATCCGCCACACGTTTGGCCTCTGGGGCCATGCGCTCACGGCGCTTGCCGGCAAAAAGCGGCCTTCCGACGAAGCGGACGTGACGCTCAGGGATTACGGCTATTGGACCGACCACGGCGCCTATTACTATTACAAGAATTTCGATCCGAAACTCGGCTATGCCGGCACGCTGCGGGCGGTGATTGCGCAATGGCGGAAGGAAAAAATTCCGGTCGGCTATCTCCAGCTCGACAGCTGGTGGTACGACAAATCGTTCAAAGGCATGAGCCCGGACGACCGGACGGGCCGATGGAACGCGGGCGGCGGCATCATGCGCTATCGCGCGGACGCTTCGCTTTTCCCGCACGGCCTCAAAGCGTTTGAGCAATCCGTCGGCCTTCCGCTCGTAACGCACAGCCGTTGGATCAGCAGGCGCAGCCCCTATCGCAGCACGTATCAGATTTCCGGCGTTGCGCCGATCGGCATGAAGTGGTGGAATGACATCACCGCATATCTCGCTTCAAGTGGCGTCGTCACGTACGAGCAGGATTGGCAAAGCGTGATTGACCAGCGGTCACCCGCTTTTAAGCGGACGGTTCGAACCGGCGACGCCTTCTACGATCACATGGCTGCCGCTTGCGGGCGCCACGGCATGACGATGCAATATTGCATGGCGCTGCCCTGCGATTTTCTCGAAGGCAGCCGCTATTCGAACCTCACTTCCATCCGCGTGAGCGACGACCGTTTTTCCCGCCCGCGCTGGCGGCACTTTCTTTACACTTCCGAGCTCGCCGATGCGATTGGCGCGTGGCCGTGGTCCGACGTCTTCATGAGCGATGAGACGGACAATCTCCTGCTCAGCACGCTTTCCGCCGGTCCCGTCGGCACGGGCGACGCGCTCGGCTCGGAAGATCGCCAAAACATCTTGAAGGCGGCGCGCGCGGACGGCGTGCTTGTCAAGCCCGACGAGCCCATCCTGCCGCTCGACCGGATGTATATCGCGGACGCCCGCCACTCGAATTCCCCCTTCATCGCCAACACCTGGTCGGACGACGGTCCGATCCGCACCGCTTACGTCTTCGCTTTCAGCCGCTCCGCCGATGCGGGAGAAACCGTGCGCTTCACGCCGGCGGAAGTGGGAACGCGGGCGCCGGCTTGCATCTATAATTTTTTCACTCATCAAACCCGCCGCGTCGAGCCGGGCGGGCATTTCCAAGCTGCTCTCGGCCCGGACGGAGCCAGCTATTACATCGTAGCGCCCTTGGGGCCGAGCGGCCTTGCGCTGTTTGGCGATATCGGCCAATTCGCTTCGATGGGGAAAGAGCGAATCGCGTCGCTTGCCCCGACCCCTCGATCGCTTTCAGCCGAAGTGCTCTTCGCGTCCGGCGAGAATTCCGTGACGCTCGCGGGTTGCGCCCGCTCGAAGCCTGCGGTCAGCGTCCGCCACGGACACGCAAGCGCTGTCGAGTTCGAAAACCGC
>JAKASG010000077.1 GCA_021828285.1 Acidobacteriota bacterium
CGTTGGCGCTGAAAACCTGGTTTGCCGTGAATGTATTCGCCGCCGCCAGTTGAGCGAAGTCGCTCGCCGGGAAACCGACCAGTAGCTGTGCATTTACGTTCGTGAGCCCCGAGCCGTTGCCGGAAAAAACCGCGGCAGTGATACTGCCGGTTGCTGTCACGTTCCCAGAGGTGTCGACGCCCAGGCCGGCGGTCAGGCCGGTCTTGGTATAGAAGTGGACCCCGCCGGGGGCTACGGCGAGGAACTCCCCGACGGCGGCGGCGGTGACCGGAAAGCACCCGCCGTTGTAGCCGCTCCAGACGAACGAGCCGTCTGTGGCGGCGCGCGCATTACAGCCGGCAGCGAAGCTGGCCACGCCGCTGGCGGTGTTGTCGTAGCCCCCGGCGACCGTGGCGAATTCGCCGCTGGCGATGTTGCGCTCGCCCCCGGCGACCGTGGCGAAATAGGCGTCATTTGTCGAGGAGTTGCTGTTACCGGCTGTGTTCTCGTATCCGCCGCCTACCGTGCCCCAGTCATCCGTGACGCGGTTTCCGCCTGGAATGCCCGCGAGGTCGCCGCCGCCGCCCGCAATCGTCGCGCCGACCACGCCGGCTGTGATGGTGTTCGCGCCGCTCGAGCCCATATAGCCCTCGAGTACGTTCGCGCTCACGCAATTCCCCGTGCTGCTGCAATTGGGCGTGCTCGCGTCCGTCACGCTGGGCGTAAGCTGGAGTGTGCCGTCAATGACGCCGCCGTTGTTCACGTTGAAGACCGGCGTGGTCGGGCTCGAGCTGTTGTACGCGTCGAGCAGATCGCCCGTGCCGGAGTTGGTGACGGAGAGCGTGCCGGTTGTGCCTGAGCTGGTGAGCGTCTCGCTCGAGCCGGTCAGCACCGTCGTCGTGCCGCCGACGTTCGTCAGGCCTGCGCCCGAGCCGACAAACGCTGTCGCCGTCACCGTGCCATTCACGTCGAGCGCCGTGCTCGGTGTCGTCGTGCCGATGCCGACTAGGCCCGTCCCCTGCTTGACGATCATGGCCACCACGCCGCTCGTCGGGCTGGTGCGAAAGTTAATGTCCGCCCCCGCCTTCGAACCCGCGTCAAAATACATCCCCTGGAACGCCGAACCCGTTTGCCACAACTGGAACGCCGGCCCGTTCGCGTAGTTCCCACCCGCCGTCAGGCGCAACCCTCGGTTCGCGCCCGACGTGATGTCCGCGTAGCCGAAGCCGCCCGTCCCACCCCCGCTCAGCGTCAGCGCCACCCCTGCGCTCGCCATCGAAATCTCGAGCGGCGATAGCGGCGTCGTCGTCCCCAGGCCGATGTTGCCGCTCGATTGGAAAAGCGCCGACTTCGTGATGTCCGTCGTCGAGTCCCACAGCGGTAGATAGCCTACCGTTCCGCCCGCCGTCGTCACCGTCGTGCCCGTCACGTTCGTCGTCGCGCCCGTCAAGCTCTTCACCGGCCGCACGCGCTTCCCGCCGCCCACCGGCTGCAGGACAGACGAGCCGCTCGTCCCGCTCTTCAGCATAAAGTCTGAAAGCGGCTTCCCGGCCAACGTCTCCGCGTTGCCCGCTTCGAGCGCGTAAGGAACGCTCAGCAAGAGCACGCGAGGCTCTTCCGGCCCGTTGCCGATTTCGATCCCAAGCCAGCGCGCTTCGCCTGACGTGAACAAGCTCATCGGCAGCCCGCCCCGCGTCGCGCCGAGCAAGACCGTGTACTGCCCTGCGGAATCAAGCTCGACCGTCTGCGTTTCAAACCACAACGGCTCGCCGCCCGATTGCTGCGCGTAAATCGAAAACGTCAAGTTCGCCGTTCCCGCCATCGGCTTGCCCGAAAGATCGAGAGCCACGCCCGAGAACTTGATCAATTGCGGAACCACCGCGCCTGAAAAGCCGAGCGGCGCGCTCACCGCAACCGCCTGCGTTGAATCATTCGCCTGCTGCGCCGACACGTGCTGCGGTAACATTGCGAATCCCAGCATGAATACACACACGAATGCGCTCCGGACAACACACCCTTTTCGCTCAGACATGCCTACCCTCCGTGAAGCTAGAATTTAAGGCGCCTCGTAAGATGACGCGATTGTAATAATGCACAGGCGCGATGTCAATGACAAACTCAGGACAAACTCGGGAGTTGATGAAGGAGGATGGCGACGAAGGGGGCGGATGAAGGGGCAAGAACACCGCCGAGCCACTAAGTTTCAAGGATGTTGAGGCCGCGTTGAGAGAGCCCTTCGTCTGGTGGCGCGTTCGGGATGTGCAGCTTGATTCAGCGCGCTACTTTTTAATCGTGATTTCCGATCCGGAATAGACGACCGTCCTGTCCGGATGGCTTGTGGGCGCGATGCCGGCGCCATGGTTCGCGCGGACAAAGACAATATCAAAAGTGCGGGTTTTGAGCATTCCCGGAAATGAACCCTGGCGCGCGCCGATGGTCAAGGTCTGGGTTGCTTCGTTCCAGCGGAACGGAATAGTGGCGTAAACGCCTTTCTCGTAATTGTAGTTGTCATTCTGGTCTTCGTAGAGCGTGAATTTCCCGTCGGCGCCGGGATAGACGCGAAGCTCGATAGGATTTTCGGGTTTTTGCGTCGAGTATTGGATGTCCGGCCCCATGGGCATGATCGAGCCGGCGCGAACGAAGAGAGGAATGCGGTCGAGTGGGGCTGCGGCCTGAATTCTGCGGCCGCCCGCGAGCGTCTCTCCGCTCCAAAAGTCGTACCACCTGGTTTTCGGCAGATACACCGTTCGGGTCGTCGCATCGCGGTGGGTGACAGGGTTGACCATGATGGCCGGACCGAACATGAATTGATTGCCGACGTTCATCGCATCCGGGTCGCCGGGGAAATCCATCACCAGCGGCCGCATCATGGTGTACGCATTGTGGGTCGTCATCCATGCGAGCGAATAAATGTAAGGCAGCAGGCGGTAACGAAGACGGTCGAATTGGGTCAGGATCGCTTCCGCCTTGCGGCCGTACGACCACAACTCGTTCGTGTTCGTAGTGCGCGTGCCGTGAACGCGGAAGATCGGGCAGAACGCCCCGTATTCGAACCAGCGGACGAAGAGTTGGCGATAAGCGGGATTATCGGGATTGCCGATGAAAAATCCGCCGATGTCCGTGGTCCAGTATGGCATTCCGGAAACGGAATAGTTGAGGCCGGCGGGAATCTGCCGGCGGAAAGTCAGCCAATCGGAAATCGTATCGCCCGACCAGGCCGTGACCCCGTAGCGCTGCGCGCCCGCATAGGCGGAGCGCGAAAGAATGAAAACGCGCTTCCGGCTCGAGACGCTGCGCTGCCCTTGGTAAACGCCCATCGTGTGGAACAGCGGATAAATGTTCGCGTAGCGCGCGCCATCGCCGATGTAAAGATGATGGCTTCGGAGAATGATATCGTCTTGCCCCTGGGATTCGGGCTCGTCCGTATCCATCCACCAGGCATCCACGCCGATGCGGAAGAGCGAATGATTCACCAGGCTCCAATAATAAGCGCGCGCCTGGGGATTCGTGGCGTCGTAAAGAGCCATGCCTTTCGGATGGAATCCTTTGGTCACGGTCTTGGCGATGAAGAATCCGCGCTTCTCCATTGTGTCGTAAACCGATGAGCCGGGATAGAAAAAAGGCCAGATGGAAATCATCAGGTGGAAATGCTCCCGGTGCAGATCCTCCACCATCTGCTTCGGGTGGGGATAATGGGAATTGAAAATGAACGAGCCCATCATCGTCCACCAAAACCAGTCCTGAACGATGTTATCCACGGGAATGTGCAACTCGCGGTATTTGGCTGCGATGCCGAGCAATTCTGCCTGTGAATTGTAGCGATTCTTGCACTGCCAGAAGCCATACGCCCATTTGCCATACATCGGAACTTCGCCCGTCAACTCGCGGTACTCCGCGATCATGCGGTCAAACGAGGGACCGTAGAGAAAGGTGTAATCAATTTGATCGGCCACCTGCGAATGGATATAAAGCGTCATCGGGAAACGGTTGTCAAATTTCGTGACGGAATCGTTGTTCCAGAAAAGGCCGTAGCCTTTGCTCGAAAGCATGAGAGGGACGGCGATTTCCGTGTTTTGCTGCTGGAGGTCCACGGATTCGCCGCGATAATTCCAAACACCGGCCTGATGCTGCCCCAGCCCAAAGAGCCCCTGGTGCGAGCCGTACATGGCGATTCGCTCCTCGGCGTGGTACGTCGCTTCACCGTTCGCTCGCGCGGCCCAAAGACGCCGCGACGCATCGTCCATCAGGCGCTTGCCATCCGCGGTTGAGAAAACAATGTCGCCATCGGAACGGGTGACGGTGATCCGGAGCGCCGGCGTTGTGAGAGTGACCGTTTTGTCATTCGCCTTGTAGCTCCACGCCGTGCGGGGCCAGGAATGCTTGATGACGACGTAATCCGGTCGGTTCGAGAACGTGGTTTCGGGCGCGTACAGAACACGGATCATCGAATTGTTGAGCACCACCAGCCGAAGCGCGCCTTTTTTCATTTTGAAAAGCACACCGTTCGGCTGCCGCTCGGCCGACTCAACAGGGTTGAGCGGCTTCCATTGGGCGCGCGCAAGAGCCCCCAACATTGGGATTAGAACCAGGGCGCTCAACAGGGAGCGATTCCATCGCGTCATCATCGCATCCTCCTCGAGTAATTCGGCCCGCTGCAGAACGTCCCGTATGAATCCGAAAAGCAGCGGAGGAGACAGGCCCGTTCGGTCAGTGGAAAATCCCGTCCGATCGGGCTAGAAGCAAGAGTTTCGCGGAATGCAGAGCTAAAGACAAGGAATTCCTGGCGCCGTTGAACGGGGATCGTTGTAACGAATCTTCTCACGTCCCGGCGCGAACCACCCCGCCCTTGCGAAACGCGTCTGAGCGGACGCACCTGGTCAGGGCTGCGCTGCGGCACGAATCGCGACGAGCGACGCAAGCGTCCGAGCGGTTCTCATGACCCCGTCTCCGGCGGCTGAAAATCACCCGCAGCTTCCCGGGAAGCTAAATTCCAGCGCCAAGCGTACAATGGGTTTTGATGCCGCTCGGCGGCTCTCGGTTATATCTCCTCATGCGAGTACGAAGGCGATTCACGCTCGAACTCGGCCGCAAAAAGATCAAGCTCGGCGAGCGGACGCTCATCATGGGCGTGCTGAACGTCACTCCGGACTCGTTTTCGGACGGCGGGCGGTACTTCACGCCCGCACGCGCCGTTCGCCGCGGCATCGAGATGGCACGCGCCGGAGCGGATTGGATTGACGTCGGCGGCGAGTCCACCCGGCCGGGCGCCATCCCCGTCGCGGAAGCCGAAGAGCTGCGGCGCGTTCTTCCGGTCATCGAACGCTTGCATCGCCGGCTGCCGCACGTTCCCCTTTCGATTGATACGAGGAAAGCGGAGGTTGCCGAAGCGGCGTTGCGCGCGGGCGCGAGCATCGTAAACGACGTAAGCGGCCTGCGGTTCGATCCGGAGCTCGCCCGTGTCGCCGGGCGGCAAGGCGCAGCGCTCGTGCTGGTGCACTCACGCGGGAATCCCGCGACCATGCAGCGCTTGCCCTTCGCCCGATCCGCCTGGCGCTCCGTGCGCGAGGGACTCGCGGGCTCGCTTCAGCGGGCGAAAAAGGCGGGAATTCCGCCAGGTCGCATCATCCTCGATCCGGGCCTCGGATTTGGAAAATCGCGCCGGCAGAATTATGAGCTGCTGGCGCAGCTCGGCCGGCTCCGGGCGTTGGGCGCCCCCATCCTGGTCGGAAGTTCGCGAAAGTCTTTTGTTCAGGCGGCGGTTGCGGGCGAAGCGCTCGACGGCGGGAAACTTGGCAGCACGAGCTTCCTGCAGCTCGCGAAGCAGGCGAAAGGTGAATCTCTGGCGCTCGACTTCGGAGATGCGGCCGCGGTGACCGCTGCAATCCTCGCGGGCGCGCACATTGTTCGAGTCCATAACGTCGCGGCAGCGCTTTCCGCCCGGCGCGTTGCGGACCGAATTCTTGCCTCGACGCGCTAAGCAGTGGCCGATCTCCGTGGTGATGCCTGTCCCGGATGATATGATTTCAAGATGAGCGAGAAGCCGCGGTTATTCGGAACGGACGGCGTGCGCGGCGCGGCGGGAGAATATCCGCTTGATCCCGTGACGGTGCGCGGCCTGGGCCGGGCGATTGGAAACGTCCTCGGACTCGAAGCGCGAAGCGGCGCGCCGCGGGTGCTTGTCGGCGAAGACACGCGCGAATCGAGCGCCGGAATCGCAAGGTCGCTTGCCGCGGGCTTGAAATCAAGCGGCGTGGCCATTACTTACGCCGGAGTCATTACGACGCCGGCGGTCGCTTTGCTGACTCGCGAGCAAGGCTTTGACGCCGGCATCGTCATTTCCGCCTCGCACAATCCCTATCACGACAATGGAATTAAGGTGCTGGCAAGCACGGGAATGAAGCTCTCGGAGACCGCAGAGCTTGAAATTGAGCGGCGGCTCGCCGCGATGAACGCTCCGGACGGGGAAACGGACGCATCGAAACTCGAAACACGGAGCGAGCTTGCCGGTGAATATGTGGATCGCCTCCAGGCGCTAACGCTCCTGCCGCGCGGGACAAAAGGCCTGCGCATTGTGATTGATTGCGCGAACGGCGCGGCGAGCGCCATTGCACCGCGCCTTGCCGGAGCTTGCGAATGGAAGGCCACGGTGATGAATGCGGAGCCCGACGGCCGGAACATCAATCGAGACTGCGGATCTCTTCACCCGGAGAGGATGGCGCGAGCCGTCAAGGAGGCGGGCGCCGATTTCGGCGTGGCTTTCGATGGTGACGCGGACCGCGCGATCTTCGCGACGCGCGCCGGGCACATCGCTGACGGCGATCACGTCTTATACGCAGCAGCTCCGTTCCTGAAGGCGCGAGGCGGGATCAGGGGTCCGGCGGTGGTGGGCACGCTGATGACCAACCTCGGCCTTGAGCGGGCTCTTGCCGGGCATGGCATCGGGCTCACACGCACGCCCGTCGGCGACAAATACGTGCTGGAAGAAATGCTGCGGTCAGGAAGCAACCTGGGCGGCGAGCCTTCCGGACACATCATCTTTGGCGACGTTTCGCTTTCGGGCGACGGAATGATCACGCTGCTTCAGGTGGTCCGCATGATTTCAGAAACCGGACGGACGCTCGATGAGCTGGTCGCGGGCTTTTCGAAGTTTCCGCAAATCATCCGAAACGTACGAGTGAAAGAAAAAACCCCGCTCGAATTGCTCGCCCCGGTCCGCGGCGCGATGGACGATTGCCGCCGCGAGATGGGGGATCGGGGACGGATGGTGGTGAGATACTCCGGCACCGAGCCGCTCGCGCGAGTGATGGTCGAAGCGGAAGACAGCGATCTGGTCGAGCGTCACGCCGCCCGCATTGCGAGCGCCATCCAGGGCGTGCTCGGCGTTTAGCGCCAGAGCAACCCGAAACGCCTCGGTGATATCTTTGAAAGAGTCATCCGCCCGTTCGAAGGAGGCTTGCTTCCATGTTCGGAAGAAATTGCGCAATGAGAGTGGCCATTCTCGGTTCCGTCACGGCGATGGCGTTGATCGTCGTTGCGCCGCTCGCCGCAGACGCAACGAATCAAAGTTCCGGCCCGCGGGTGATTGTTCCCGCGGAAACCACGATTCCGCTCCGGCTCCTCAACACAATCAATTCAAGGACGGCCTACGCGGGCCAGCGCTTCTATGCTCGCACGATTTATCCGATAACGGCGGGCAACCGGATCGTCATTCCCGTCGGAACTTACGTGAAAGGGACCGTTCTCCAGGTCAAGCGCAAGGGGCTGATCCACGGCGCCGCGCTGATCCGCCTGCGCTGCGATTCAATGACGTTTCCGAACGGTGTGACCGTCCGGCTGGCAACGGCGCTTTCAGGCGCCGGCGGCAAGGAGAGCGCGAAGTTCAACCGGAAGGATGAACCGGCCATTCAGGGTCAAGGACCGCACATCAAGCCGCGCGATGTTGGAACCATTGCCGCAACGGCCGATTCCGGAATCCTCGTGGGCGCCATCGCAACGGGCACAGCCAAGGGCGCGTTGCTCGGAGGGCTCGCGGGCGGTCTGGCCGGACTTGCCGCCGTCCTCGTGACCAGCCGGAAGAGCATCATTCTCCCACCGGGCACGGATCTTCAATTTCAATTGGTTCGGCCCCTCGTCCTGAATTGGAGCCAGATTGATCCCGCGGCTCACCCTTCTTCCGCCGAGCCTGCGATCCCACCATACCGCCCGGGACAGACGGGATAAAAATCGATAGGCCTGCGCCCTCTATTTGGCGTGCTGACCGGACGCTGCCGACCCCTCGGGAGCGAAATTACTGGACATCTATATATAGCGGCGTGCTGAAGTTCGATCGGACGACGGATGCGCCTCCGGCAGTTGTCGTCCCATTGATCTGGATTTGATAAGTATTTGCCGGGGTGCCGCAGATTTGCGTCGCCGTGGTTCCGCAACTGACGAACGCGAGACTCAAGAGTACGGCGCCGAGCATCGCGCCCAATGCCCAGCGAACGCCTCCTTTGCCCGGCATCAAGCGTGCACGGCGAATGCGCCACGCGGCGAAGCCGGCGAGGGCCAGCCACGCAGCGAGGAAACTCAAAACCAGCGGTGCGGACGGGCTTCCCGGAAGCGAAGGCCAGCCGCCGGGAGGCAGTTCGGAACAAGAGGTTCGAGCCGTGGTCGAGATCGTCAGCGTGGAGGTTGCCGGAGTGTTGCCGCTCGGCGTGATGACCGCGGGAGAAAAAGAGCACGACATGCCGGAGGGAAGCGCCTGAAGCGTTTGCGTTGACTCCTGGATTTGTCCCGGGCAGCCAAGCTTCACCGGCTCACTGAAGCCATTGATGCCGTTCGCAGTAATCGTGTAAGTTGCGGTGCCGCCCGCAGTAACGGCGACGGGATTGATTGAGGGAGAGCTTGAAATAGTGAAATCGCTCAAGAAGACGCTCAACGGCACGGACGCTTTTTGAGAGCTCGATGAACTGGTTCCGTTGACTGTGAAAGTGTTCGTATCTTTTGCGATCGCGAGATTCGCCGCGAATCCGCTTGCTGTGAGGGTGCTCGACTGACCGGCCGTAATGGTCGGCGGGTTGAACGCGCAGGTGGGCGACGTGCCTGTTCCGGCGCCGCACGCCAAGCTGATGCTCTCCGCGAAGTTCGTCACACCCTGAACCTCCGCGGCGTTCACCGTGAACGTCGTCGAGCCCGTGCCGATGACAATCGTCTTTGAGTTGGGGCTCGCGCTGAGAATATACTCAGCGAGCCCTGTGCCGGCAAGCGCGGCTTTCTGCGGCGAAGGCTTGTCCGTCACCGTAAGCGAACCGGTCAAGTTCCCGGTCGTGATCGGCGAGAACGCGACGGTGATGGAGCAGGTGTCGCCGACGGCCAGCGTGGGAGTGCCTATCGATGAGGAATCCAAGGGGCAACCGTTGGAAAGTATCGTGAAATCGGATCCCACGGAAACATCGGTGATATCGAGAGGCTGGCTCCCGGTGCTCGCCAGAGTAAACTTTTGCGCCGTGCCGTTCGCCAGAGTTCCTGTTTGCCCGTACAGCAACGACTGGGACTGCCAGATCAAGGGGGTAATCGATCCGGTCGCCGTGCTCCCGACAACGGTCCCCGATACGGTGACGATGCCGTTGCCGCCGTTCGATGTGATCGTAAACTGGCCGTTGTTCGTTCCGGTGTCGCCGCTGGGCGGCGCGAAAAAGAACTGGATGGTGCATGTTCCGCCCGGCTGGATCGTCGTGTTCCGGCAATTGTCGGTTTCGCCAAAATCGGTGACGGTGCTTATGGACGCGACCTGCAGTGGCGCGCTGCCTGCATCGGTAATCGTAACAGGCTGTGTGGCGCTCGTTTGGCCTTGGCCGGTATTGGGGAAGGCGAGCTTCTGTGGCGTGAGCGCCAGGCCGGCATTATCCGTCGGGGCAATCTCGGCGATGAAAGCGTTGCCCGATGTGGACGAGCCGCCGTAAGTCGTCTGATATGCGCCCGAAGTGATTGGAAAGGGCGGCGATGCGGAGCCGCCGGAAGCCGTCGAGCCGGCGATATAAACATTGTCGGGCGGCGTTCCCTGTCCCACCGCGATAGCATTCCCCAAATCGGCATACTCACCGCCAAGATAGGTGGAGTAAAGGAAGCTTTCCCCGGTAGGATTAAGGACGCTGACGAAGGCGTCCGAGCAAGGCGCCGTGCCGCACGTCCCGCTGTCGAAAGCGGGCTGCAATGCGTCCGCCGTCGGAAAGCCGGAGGCCGATTGGGTGGCGCCGGTTACATACGCGTCTCCACTCGAATCTACGGCCAGGCCGCTGATGCTGTCGTTCGTGTCACCTCCGAGATAGGTCAAATAGCCGAGCGATGCGCCCCCTGCGGCAAGCTTGGCGACAAAACCATTCGTGTTCGGCGAAGTGGCTTTATAGACGGATTGCACCACTCCCGTCGTCACCGGCAAGTTGGCCGATGTCGTGTCCCCGGCGACATAAATGTTGTTCGAACCATCGAGAGCGATGGCCAGGCCGCGGTCGGTGCCTGCGCCGCCCAGATAAGTCGAAAAGACCAATGAAGCGCCGCCGGCTTTCAGTTCGCTGACAAATGCGTTTGCGCTGGTGCTGGATAGCAAATTGGGATAGAGCGCGTTTTGCGTCGGGAAGTCCGACGAGTAGGTATATCCGGTTACGTAAATGTCGCCCGAGCTGTCCACGGCAATGCCTTGCCCGAAATCCGACGCGGACCCGCCGAGATACGTCGAGTAAAGGAGCGGCGGAGTCTTCGTGGAATTGATTTCCGTGACGAACGCATCAATCGCGCCGTTCAGACCGCCCTGAAGAGGATTCACGACCGGAAAATTCGGCGAATCGGTATTCCCTGTGACGTACGCGTTCCCGGAACTATCCACGGTGACGGCCGTGCCGTAGTCGTCGCCGCTGCCGCCCAAATAAGATGAGAACACCAGTCCGCCGCCGGCCGGTCCAAGCTCGGTGATAAAAGCATCGGTGTTGCCTCCGCCGAACGTCGTCTGGAACGCTGCGGAAGTCGTCGGGAAATCGGTGGAGGCGGTACTTCCGGTCACAAAAGCGTCACCCGAGGAATCAATGGCAATACCGGTTCCGAAGTCATCGGCGCTGCCGCCCAGGTAGGTGGAATAAATCAGTTGCGCCGATCCGGACGCTGCGGGGTTGAGCTTGGCAATGAAGACATCCTCGCCACCCGAGTTTGCCACTTTGTAGGATCCGAAAGTCGTAGGGAAATTGGTTGATCCGGTGCTACCGACAACATAGACCGCTCCGTGAGAATTCACCGCAATGCCGGTCGCCGCGTCGCCACCCGAACCACCTAAGAAAGTCGAATAGGTTAAAACCGGGTCAATCACCAAGGGCTTCGCCCGGTTGTATCCGCCCACTCGGAAGCCGATTTCGTTTTTTGCAAGCCGCACGAACCTGCCGTGGAGGTATTTCCGATGAGTTCCGGTTTCTTGGAAGACTGCAGGTTTCAGGAAGCGGACTTCGCCCGCTTTGGTGCGGATGGCGAGATCCCCATTCTTCTCAACTTCGAGTCCGGCCCTTTCACCCTGAACCGCCAGGCGAATGGCGCTCGGATCGGCTTTGGGCGCGACAACGAAATCGAATTCGAGCCGGCCGCGGTTCCCGTGATAGACCAGATTAATGCCAGGATAGACGCTTCGATATTCCACCCGGGAGTAGTTCGGAACGCCCGTTCGCCAGCGCAGGGGATTGTTGCCAATGAAGTAATTCGATTTGCCCGGCAGCTCACCGAGCCCTGCGACCTGCGCCTTCGGGTTTGCGCCCTCGAACGCGAGGCGAACGGCGTCTGTCGTTTCGCTCGATTTCGCCATGCTGCCGGGAAGCTGTTGGCGAACGGCTCGCCCGCCGTGGCCGGACTTCGCGTCCGGCTCCGTCAGGCTCAGTACAGCCTGCGTTTCGGTCAGGAAAAGGGTATAGCCCGGCCCGTGAGAAAGGAACTTGACGCGAGGATTGGTCTGGCCGCGGTTGGCCTCGAAAGGCGCCGGAACCTTCGTGAGCGCGAGCCGCAGCGAGGGGCAGAGCCTGGAATTGTGCGCCGCCGCAGAGGATAACAGGCCCTTTCCTCGGGCAATTCCTGGAGCATAAAACCCAATGCCAAAAAGAATGGCCATGCCGGCGACAGCCGCAAAAAGCATGACCCCCAACGCCCGATACCCTTTTCTCACTTCATCCTCCTCAATACGCGCGCGCCTGCTCCCGAGGACCGGCTTCCGCAAAAAACCCATTCTTCGCCGACTGCCCTTCAGATGAACACGACGGATTGGACCCCTGAGATTTCGAACCGTTTACGGCATCTTGGATTCTTGCACTGGACGAAATCGTCCCGACGCAACATGTAAGAGCGCGCCTTCTCAAAACGGGCGCGATCCTGTTCACCCGCTCCGGCTCGCAACGATCTCCTCTTTACCCGCTCGAGCCATCGAATCTCGTAGATGCCGGTTTGATGGCAGAAGAAACACGAGAGGTTGGCCGACTTCACCACTTCTCTTTCATCGAAAAATTCGCGCTCTTCCATCCCCTCGCTATTCTAGCCTGAACTCCTCTGGAACGCCAAGCCGTGTTTACGCACTATCGCGCCGCATCCTCCTGACCGAGAGACCTTCTCGCATCTTTAGGGTGCTATTTATCAATTCACTGCTTGACAAACCTCAACGGCGCTAATAGCATCCCTTCTTGTCGGGAAAGTCTAAATTCCAATTGTAAACGGGAGGGTCGGTCATGTCAGGGCTGAAACTGCATAGAGTCCGCGGGCTGTTCGTGTGCGTGTTGATGCTGGGATCTGCAATGTTACCACAGCACCTGGCGGCTCAGCGGGCGAGCGATTCGCAAGCGGTTGCGGTCGGTGCGCCGCTCGGCTTTTCAGGCGCGGTGGTCCCGCAATTGATCAAGTTCTCGGGCGTGGCTCTCGATCTTTCGGGCAAGCCGATGACGGGAACGGCCAACCTGACGTTCTCGATTTACGCGCAGCAATCGGGCGGCGAGCCGTTGTGGTTTGAGACGCAGACGGTCGAGCTTGATTCCGCAGGGCAGTACTCGGTCTTGCTCGGCGCGACGCGCGGCGGGCTGCCGATGAGCTTGTTCACGTCAGGCGAAGCGCGCTGGCTTGGGATCGAAATCGGCAACGGGCCGGAAGAGCCTCGCGTGTTGCTCTTGAGCGTTCCTTACGCGCTCGAAGCGGGCAACGCGGAGACGTTGGCCGGGAAGCCGCTTTCAGACTTTATGCTGAAGAGCGGGACGAGCAGTGGCGCGGGCTCCTCGACTCTTCAGCCGGTGGGCGGCGGGAAGCGCGTGCGACCGATCAAGAGCTTGACGGGCGCGACGACGAACACGACGGGCACGACGGTGACGACGGCGGGCGGGACGGTGGGCTATCTGCCGCTGTGGGACTCGACGAGCGACATCACGAAGTCGGCGCTATTCCAATCGAGCGGCAACATCGGCCTGGGGACGACGACGCCGGCATCGCCGCTCGAGATTTCGATGGCGAGCGCAGGGGTGGCGCTGACGCTGAGCGGCGGCGGGACGGGCGGCTTCGGCTATGCGGACATCACGTCGGGCGCGAACCGAGGGTTGCGCCTGACGGCGGGTGGGAACTACGCGAACGGGCCGTCGTTCCAGTTGTGGCAAACGGGTTCGGCGTTCCAGGGGATGTATTTTGACGCGGGTTCGAAGGCGGGGGCGGACATTAACTTTCGCACCAGCCCGACGAGCGGCGTGGTGGCCATGATCGTCAAGCAGGGGACGGGCCTAGTGCTTAGTTGCGCAAGTTCGCGTAATAACGTTTGGGAGCTGTAGGATGAACCACAGTCTTTCTCCATTCAAAGGGGGCTGCCGTCAGATTATAGGCAGCCACGAACTGATCGATGGCCTT
>JAKASG010000078.1 GCA_021828285.1 Acidobacteriota bacterium
CGTCAAAATCGCGCTCGATGTGGCCCGCGCCGCGCGCGATATTCTGGGCGCAAACGGCGTCGCCGACGAGTACCCCGTCTTCCGCCACATGTGCAACCTCGAATCCGTGTTCACTTACGAAGGCACGCACAACATGCACACGCTCATCATCGGCGAGCGCGTCACCGGCATCCCCGCCTATAAATAACGAAGCTTCACGCAGGGCTCGTCCGCGCGGCGCCGCCGCTCGTCCGCATTCTTGTAGTATGATGTCGAAACAATGAGCCGCTCCACGAACGGCGGGACCGGGCAGCCTCGCACGCAAGCGGGCGGAGCGGCGATATTTACGGTCGGGCATTCATCCCTTGAAGCCGCGCAGTTCTGTGAACTGCTCAGCAAACACGCCGTGGATCTCCTCATAGATGTTCGCAGCCGGCCGGCCAGCGCGCGTTTCCCGCACTTCTCGGGCGCGGCGCTTGAGAAGCTTCTCGAAGCTGAAGGCGTCGCCTATCTCTTTCTCGGGGACGAGCTGGGAGGCCGTCCCGACGATGCCGCCGCGTACGGATCGGACGGCGTCGTGGATTACCGCGTGCGCCGCAAATCCTACGCTTTCAAAGCGGGCATCGAGCGGGTTGAACGCGAGGCGGGATGCCGGCGCGTCGCTCTGATGTGCGCTGAAGAGGATCCCATCGAATGCCACCGCTTCCTCATGGTCTGTCCGGAGCTCGTAGCGGGTGGCTTCGAGCTGCTTCACATTCGCCGGGGAGGACGCGTCGAGACCCAGCGCGACGCCGAGGACCGCCTGCTTCATATCACGGGTTTCGGCGACGTTGCTGCAAACACGCTTTTCCCCGAAGCGCGCGCGAGGGCGCTTGAAGAGGCTCTCGCTCTCAGGGAGCGCCAATGCGCTTTCCGGGTTGACCCGAATCTCGTCGAACCGTGGTAGGGGCGTTGATGCGCTCTGCAATTTATACGATCGGCTTCACCAGGAAAACCGCCGAGGAATTCTTCCGCCTCCTGGAAGACGCCCGGGTCCGCAAGCTGGTTGATGTGCGCGAAAACCGCGGCGGCCAGCTCGCCGGCTTCGCTAAATATCCTGATATCGCGTACTTCCTTGAACGCCTTCTCGGTATCGAGTACGCTTATGAACCGCGCCTCGCTCCCAGCCCGGAGATTCGCGATGCCTATCGCAAAACGCGCGACTGGGAGGCTTACGAAAAATCATTCAAGGAGCTGTTAAAAGAGCGCGGGCTGCCCGAGGCGATCGAGCCCGGAGGATACGAAGGAAACGTCGCGCTTTTGTGCTCGGAGGCCGGCCCGGAAAAATGTCATCGCCGGTTGGTCGCGGAGATGCTCGCCGAAAACTGGAATGCCCGCGGTCATCAGGTCCTCGTCGCGCACTTATTGATTGACAGACCGAAGCCCCGCCCCGCGAGGCGGCGAAAAGTTGACAGAGCTGATTATCTCTGACATCACCGTCATGGGCCGCGGCTACTGCGTGATTGGTCTCGAGCAGACTTCGCCGGGCGTGTTCCGTTCCGTGCGCCCAATGCCGCCCGCTGCATACGCGTGGCGCGATCCCTTTCCTGGCCGGCGCGGTGATTCGGTTGTCGCCGACCTGTCTCCCGCGCCGCAAGTCGCGCCTCACACAGAGGACCGCCAATCACAAGGTCTGAAGAAAGCAGGAAGAAGGCTTGACGAGAGCCAGTTGGTCAGCGCCCTGCGGCACTCTGAAGTCGCTGCCCGGAGCGAGGACCTCTTCGGGTGCTCCATTCACTCTTCGGGTTCGCGTGGTAATTGCTGGGTTACGCCCGGCGAGGGCTTCCGCTCCATCTGCGGCTGCGAGCTCGGCAACATCCGCTTCCGAATCGTTCAATATGCTGAGCGCACCGTTCTACGAGCTCAGCTTGTGATCGCCGCCGGAGATCGCTTCGAATCCCTTCCCGTCGTTGACCGTGAATGGGCCGCCGCTCTTCAGCGGGTCATGGCGCATTATAGAGGACCACAGGCTGCCTTCGCGGCGGAGCGCTTTTTCAATGCTTTTATTCGCCGCGAGCTCATGCGTTCACCCAACCGGTTCGCGAGGATTGGCCTGGCGCGCGGCATGAGCGATGGAAAGTGCTGGCTCATGCTCGACTCGCTTTTTCCTCAGCCGGACCCGGCGTGGTTTCAGATGGCCGGTTAGCCAATAGGATTAGGAAATACCTGTGCCTAAAGACTGGGAAGAGAGCCGTTTTGCGCAGCCGATCCGCGACATTGTGTTGAAGGAATTGCCGGCCAAAGTGGCGCTGCCGGATGACGAGAGCGATTTGGTGGTGAGCGGCCTGCTCGATTCGATGGGCTGGGTCGGCGTGCTGACGGCTATCGAAGACCTCACGCAAACCGCAGATTTTGGAAACCCGTGGCCGCCTGATCGGCCGCAGAGTATTCGCGCTCTTGTGCAGCTTGCCGATGAATCAGCCGGCGCTGCCAGGCCTCGCGATGATGCCGAGACCCGAGGACAGGCCCTGACAGGCGACGGTCGTCAAGTTGTCCTCGCCGGCTGGGGATTCCGCTTGGGCTCGCTCGAAGTCAGCGCCGATGAGGTTGAATCGGAATGCCGGCTTCCTCCGGGGACGCTTCGGAAAGGCGCCGGTTTCAACACCTTTCGCCACGCCGCCCGAGACGAAGATCATGTTTCACTAGGTCAGTCTGCAGCGGAGGCGGCGCTTAACGCGGCTCAAATCGAGGCCTCCGATATCGCGGCCCTGGTTACAACCAGCAGCACGTTCCTCGCTCTGCCGTCGTTTGGTGCGGCGCTTCACGCGCGGTTGCTTCTCGCGGAATCCTGCAATGTTCTTGACGTCGGCGGAGCCTGCGCCGGCTTGATCAATGCGCTCCAGGCGGCAACCTCCCATCTTAAGGTTCAAGGCCGGGGGTTTGCGCTCGTTGTGGCCTCGGAGGTCCACACACGCACTCTTGCGTCGCTCGGCGCGCCGGGCGATTTTCGCGGCCTCTTCGCGGACGGCGCTTGCGCTTTCGTTCTGGGCCTGGCTGAAACGCCTTCGAAAGCCCCGGTGATTGGAGAATTTATTTCAGGCTGTTCAGGATCAGAAGCTTCCGCCCTGGAGGCCACGCTCAGCCCGGATAAGTCTTTTGAGTTTCGCTTTCGGGGAGAGGCGCTCGGGCGCGCTGCGATCGGGGGCCTGCTGCGGGTGGTTGAAAAATTGGAACGGCTGAGCGGCCGCTCGAGGTCTGAGCTGGCCATGCTCGCCATTCACGAACCCAACCCCCGCCTGGCGGCAATTTTCGCCCGAAACGCGCAACTCTCTGAATCCAAATTGCCCATGGTTTCGAGAGCCTATGGAAATCTCGGGTCCGCGACGTGCGGCGTGGGCCTGTGCCTCGCGCTCGACCGTCTCGAAAAGGATGCGGCGGGGAGTCGCCCGCTCATTTTTGTCGCAGCCGTGGCGCCTGGGCTGCTCTGGAGTGGAACCTACTTTCATTGAAAGGATGCGCCGGGCATAGAGCCATGCGGCGCTCACGGGGCCAGTCGCACTTCGCGCAGCACGAGATGGGCGAGGGCGCGGATAAATCGCGGCGAGTCGTTGAGCGCGGGCATCACTTCAAATTGTTCGAAGCCGGCGCGCAGGGCGTAAGCGCGCGCTTCGACGTGAAGTTCTTCGAGCGTTTCGACGTGGTCGGAAACAAATGCAATCGGAATGACGAGAACGCGCGCCACTCTCCCGGCGGCAAGTTCATCGAGCGTCTCTTCAAGGAATGGCCGCAGCCAGCGCCCCGGCCCCGAGCGGCTTTGATAGCAGAGCCGCCATGGATTCTGCCACCCCCCGCGCTCAAGCGCGAGGCGCACCGTCCTCTCAATCTGCTTTTGGTAAGGATCGCCTCGCTCGATGGAATTTACCGGCACGCCGTGCGCGCTGAAAACAAGCGCGACGTCCTCGACAACTGCTTTCCTCAAAGACCGTTCCAGATTCGCGCTTTCAAGCTCCCCGCCGGGCCCACTCGTAAAGCGGCCAAGACCTTCATTGATCTTTTCGACCACTGCTTCGATGTATGGCGGAAAATCGTGGTAGTCCTGGATGGTTCGCACGCGCGCCGCTCCATTCGAATAGCATCGCCGCCATTCGTTGAAGCTGCTTCCCGTCGTTGTCTTCGAAAATTGCGGATAGAGCGGCAGCAGGACAAGATCGCGCGACTGCGCGGCGTGCACCGCTTCCGCCGTCTCCTGCGTCAGCGGATGCCAGTATCGCATGGCGACAAAGACGCGCGCGTCGAGCGTCTTGCGCAGCTCCGCTTCAAGCGCCTGCGCCTGCCGCTTCGTCAGCTCGTTGATCGGCGATCCCCCGCCCATCCGCGCGTAATGCTCACGCGCTTTACGCGCGCGCTTCGATGAAATCAGCCTCGCGAGCGGCTCGCGCGCCAGCCGCGCCAGCGGGAAATCAATAATGTCGGGATCGGAAAACAAGTTGTAGAGAAACGGTTCGACCGCTTCGGGCGAATCCGGCCCGCCCATCTGAAACAGCACCACGCCGACCTCAGCTCGCCCGCCTTCACCGTTCATCGCCAACAATTTCCACCCACGGTTCCATCTTCAGCTTCATCGAACGCTGCGGCTTCCACGCCCTCCGGTATGGCGAGAAGCTTGCGTTACGCGAGGCTATCCCCCAAAGCGTATCTTACACGCTGCGCCCATCCCCCTCAACTTTTGCTCCTCATTCCAATACAAGGTATTGCCCGCGAGGATCCGGCAAAGGATCATCCTGCGGCCCGCGGCGACTGCCCTCAAATGCCGGATCTGGAGTGGCGGCATGTATATACCATAGAGTAAATTTATTGATAAGTATAGCCAACGCCACCGATGCAAGAGGAAGCCGTTGACCTGCCGTTCACTGGAAGTGCTCCGCTGCAAATGCGCTCGAGTCATTAAAGGGGTTGCGTGAAACTCGCTCTCAACCTAAAATCTTCTACCATGCTGACGCCATCTGACGTTCGCGAGCTGATACGCCCGTTCTATCCTGCTTTGACCGATGAGCAGGCAGCGCAAGTCAAAGCCTATCTTGACCTGCTAATGAAATGGAACGAGAAAATAAACCTGACGGCGATTCGCGACGAACGCGAATGCATCACGCGGAATTTTGGCGAGAGCTTGTTTCTAGCGGGGATGTTCAGCCTGTACGGCCGGCTTCTCGATGTCGGATCCGGCGCGGGATTCCCCGGATTGGCAATCAAGATTGTGGCGCCTGATACGGCGGTTACCCTGCTCGAACCCAATGGCAAAAAGCGCGCCTTTCTCGGTGAGGTGGCAAGGGTCTGCGAGCTGCGCGAGGTCGAGGTCAGGTCCGAGCGGTTTGAGGAATTTACACCGAATGAGAAATTCAATGCGATCACCTGCCGGGCGTTGGGCGGATTTGAGGAGTTCGACCTGAAAATAGCGGAGGTGCTAGAGCCAGGCGGTCGAATTTATCTTTGGACAACTGTTTCCAAGCAAAGGGACGTAAACCAATCGCCAAGCCATTTTCGCTGGGCAGGAAGCGTGGCGATTCCAGAAAGTGAGCAGGAATTGATCCGAGTCGGCGTTTCCAATTCCGCCGTTAAGAAAAAACCTTGAGTGTGTTCTCGAATGCAGGCCATGCAGTGTTTCACGTGAAACATTCCGGCTTGCGAGCCAGCCTGGCGTTTGATAGGGTCTTCCACAATTAGCGGTGCCGCATGGGCAAAGTCATCGCAGTCTCGAACCAAAAGGGCGGCGTAGGTAAAACAACAACCGCAATCAACCTCGCGGCATCCCTCGCCTTGAGCAAACTTCGCACGCTGGTTATTGACGCCGATCCGCAGGCCAATACGACCGGAGGACTCGGTTTCCAGAAGGATGCTTCCCGCCGGTCGCTCTATCATGCGCTATTGCTTGACGTTCCAATCCAGGAGCTCATTTTGCAAGGCCCTGTCGAGGGGCTCTTCTTGGTTCCGTCGGAGAAAGGGCTGGTCGGCGCCGATGTTGAACTGGTTGAAAAGGATAGCCGCGAAAAGGTGCTGCGCGGTAAAACTGAGGCTATTCGCAATGAGTTCGATTACGTGCTCATTGACTGCCCGCCTGCTTTAGACCTTCTTGCTCTAAATGCCCTTGTTGCAGCCGACTCGGTGATTGTCCCAATCCAGTGCGAGTATTTCGCACTCGAGGGCGTTTCCGAATTGCTCGAAACCTTGACCCGAATTCGCAGGGCATTAAATCCATCCCTTGCCATCGAAGGGATCCTTTTGACGATGTATGACGAGCGGACAAATCTATCGCGACAGGTTCGCGATGATTTGCAGAGATTTTTCGGAGATAAGATTTTTCAAACGATGATTCCAAGAAACGTAAGGTTGGCGGAGGCGCCTAGCCACGGCAAGCCGGTCATTACTTACGACCCGGAATGCCGTGGAGCGACGGCGTATCTTGAACTCGCCAAGGAGGTTATCTGTCGTGACCAGAAAGGCATTAGGGCGGGGACTTAACGCATTGCTGGGTGAACCCGAACCGGAGGCTCCCGCGAAGGGAGTTGATGAAATACCCGTTTCGCTCGTTGACCCAAACTCCTATCAGCCTCGCAGAACTTTTCCATCCGAGGGTCTCGAGGAGCTTGCTGATTCCATTCGTGCTACCGGCTTGCTGCAACCGGTTCTCGTTCGCCGCAAGGAGGGCCGATATGAGCTTGTAGCTGGCGAGCGGCGCCTTCGAGCGGCCCGCCTGGCAGGCCTTGAGGAAATTCCGGCTGTCATCCGCGACGTTTCAGACAATGAGGCGCTCGAGTTCGCCCTGATGGAGAACCTGCAGCGCGAAGACTTGAATCCGCTTGAGGTCGCCCAAGCCTATGAAATGCTTCACCGCGAGTTCAACCTGAGCCACGACGATGTGGCGAAAAAGCTTGGCGTCAGCCGCTCTGCGGTTAGCAACACGCTTCGATTGCTGCGACTTTCGCCTGCAGTTCAGCAGCTTGTTACCTCAGGAAAACTGACCGAGGGCCACGCCAGAGCGCTTGCTTCACTTTCGACCCACGATGAGCAGGAACGCGCCGCAGCGATAATCCTTGGCAAAGGGCTGAACGTTCGTCAGGCTGAACAGCTCATTAAGGGCCATGGCGATCGCCCTGTGAAGGCTAGAGTATCTGAAGGCGAACTTAAAGAGATTGATCCTAACGTTAAGGCGGCCATTCGATCGCTGGAAACCGTTCTCGGAACGAAGGTGCGGATCAACGGCAGCGAAAACCGCGGCACGCTCGAAATAAAGTACTTCTCGGCGGAAGATCTGATCCGCATATTCGATATAATACTACGTATATAATACTACTATTATAGTATATTCTCGGCATAGTAAGCGTAAATCCTAAAGAGCGTGACAACAATGACAAACAAGAGCATCTTCGAGGGCAAAGGCAGAGCGGTCCAGCCGCGGTCGGGCGAGGAATTGGCGGGAGAGATCGGGCCCGGAATCGAGCTTGAAGGAAACATGAAAGTGTCGTCCGGGATGGTGCAGATCAACACGATCTTCAAGGGGACAATTCTCTCGCAAGGGACGGTGGTGATTGCAGAGCAAGGCGAAATGGAAGGCGAGGTTCGCGGGAACTTGGTGGTGGTGCTGGGCAAGGTGAAAGGCGCCGTACACGGCAACGAGCAAGTTCAAATCCTGGCGCCGGGCGTGGTGCTGGGCGATCTATTCACTCCGTCGCTCGTTGTCGAGCGGGGTGCGTTTTTCGACGGCCAATGCCACATGCCCGCCCCGAGCGACGGCGCAACAATTGAGCGCCAGTCGAAGCAGGAGGAAAAGGTTTAAGGCGATCGATCCGCTTGCGCGGAGCGTCAGCGGCCCTCGGAAAACAAGTCGCCGCGCTGCGGAGGGGAACGGGCGTCGTAACAGGGACGGGTCCTCTGTGCGCCGCGAGGGCAAAATCAATTTTCGAGGAGATGAGATGCGAAGAGTGGTAAAACCAGAAAACGCGCCACGGCCGCGAGGTCCTTATTCACCGGCCATCGTGGCGGATGGTTTTGTATTCGTCGCGGGGCAGGCAGCGATCAACCCGGATACGGACGAACTTGAATCCGGAGACATCCAGTCGGAAACGCGGCGGACGCTCACGAACATAAAGAATATTCTGGAAGCGAGCGGAAGCTCATTGAAGGAAGTCGTGCGGGTGGGCGTGTTTCTTGCTGACATGGGCGATTTCCAGGCGATGAATGAGGTCTACCGGGAATTTTTCCCGGCGGATCCGCCGGCTCGGACAACGGTGGGCGTGAATCTCCCTGGCATCAAAGTCGAAATTGACTGCATCGCGCGCGTCGCGGAAGCAACGAAACGATCGTCCGCACCGCGGCGACCGGCTCGCTCGCGCAAATGGCGAGGCAAGCGCAGAAGATGAAGGCGATTCCTCAAGGGACCGTCAGGCTCCGGCAAAGAGCAGAAGCACAACAACCGGTTGAGGGCGCTGAAGGAAATTAAAAGGCACACCGCACTGGACACTCAAGGAGGGATTATGGATCGTCGAAATTTTCTGGGATTGGCGGCGACGGGCGCCGCGGGCATTCTGCCTTTCAGCAGGCGCGATAGAGAAGCGCGCACGACGGCGGGGCGCGCAATGCGGGGAGATCCGAAAAGTGATCCGCAGGCGGGCGGTGTGGTGACGCCGGTCTCGCGGCGAGCGGACGTTTTTCTTTCGCATCGGCTGGGCACGGACCACGCGGAAGCGATTTCCGTGATGGACATGAACGGCGACGGCCGGCCGGACATCGTGAGCGGCGCCTATTGGTATGAAAATCCCGGGCCGGCCGGCGTCGAATGGAAGCGCCATCAGTTTCGCACCATGAGCGTTTGGCCGTTCCACATCGCGGGCGAAAACAAGATTGAGTTCTGTGGGGACTGCATACAATTCCCCGTGGATGTCAACCACGACGGCGCGACGGATTTGCTCACCGCAGCGTGGCAAACGGACGGCATCTGGTGGTACGAAAACCCAAAGCGGACCGGCCGCTTTTGGAATTCGCACTTGATTTGCCATTCGCAGGCGACGGAAGGCGGCGTCGAGGCGGACATCAACGGCGACGGTGTTGCCGATTATGCGTTCGCACACTATGTGCCGTCGAACCTGATATGGATCAATTTTGCGGGCGCGAAACCCGCTGTCCACTCCGTGGGCGGAAAAGCGGCCGACGGGCACGGCGTGGGCGTGGCGGACATCAACGGCGACGGCAAGCCCGATCTGCTTTCGATCCACGGATGGCTCGAGAACGTGGATGCCGACCGGGATAAATGGATTTGGCATCCGGAATGGGAACTGGGGGAGGCGGGATTTCCGATTCTCGGTTACGACGTGAACGACGACGGAAAGATGGACCTGATTTACGGCCACGGCCACAACTTCGGCCTCTACTGGGTCGAGCAGCGCATTCGAAATGGGAAACGGACCTGGAAGCGCCATGTGATTGACGAGTCGTTTTCCGAAGCCCACGCGCTCAAGCTTGCGGACATTGACCGCGATGGCGAGCCGGAATTGATTACCGGCAAGCGCTACCGGGGCGATCCCGATCCGGGGCTTTACGAGCCGCTATGCATTTTCTATTACAAGATTGACCGGCGCACGGCAACTTTCACGCGCTTTCCGGTGAGTTATAACGGCACGGCGGAAATCGGCACGCAGGTGATCGTGACCGATATTGACGGAGACGGCGATCAGGATATTCTGGTGGCTGGAAAAACAGGAGTGCATTGGCTCGAGAATTTGCGCGTGGACAAGGTTCCAGCAAGCGTCCGCGAAAAGGAGCTCTGGCTGAATGTGAACTGGCCCTTCGTCGGCGAAACCGGCCCCGGTAGCGCCGAGGGCCACGAACCCAATAGCGCCTCGATCGTCAAGTGCGGCGGGTAGGGGGTGGTGTCTCAAAAGCGCGTTGACTCCCTTGCCGCGGCGCTGGTCGTGTGGTATCTGTTTCTGCCCTGGGGCGACAATGCCGATGACTCAGAGTACCCCCGTTGACGATTACCGCCGGCAAATAGAGCGCAAGCTGAAGCTTGGCAACGCCACCGAGCACACTCACCGGCCCGCGCTGAAGAGCCTTATTGAGTCGCTCGCGCCCGGCGTCACCGCCGCGAACGAGCCGAAGCCTGTTGATTGCGGCGCCCCCGACATGGTGATCTCCCGCAAGGCGCACCACGGCCCCGTAACGCTGGGCCACATCGAAACGAGAGACGTAGGCGTGAACCTGGATGGGATGGAGCGCGGCAAGGGGGCGAATGGCGAGCAGTTCATCTGTTACCGCGACGGCCTGCCGAATTGGGTGCTGACCGACTATCTGGATTTCCACTGTTTTGTGACAGGCGAGAAAAGGCTGACGGCTCGCATCGCTTCACCCGATGGCAAAGGTAAATTGCGCGCCGCGCTACGCCCCCGTTGTGCTAGGATGCCGGATAGTTAGATGGACTGCGAACCGCGCCTTTTCCACAAGACGAAGCACGGAAGCATCTACCACACGGATGCGCTGGATTACCTGGCGACCTGCAAGGTCGAGTCTGTAGACCTGGTTATGACCAGTCCTCCCTTCGGACTTGTGCGCAAGAAGGAATATGGAAATGTTGACGCAGGCGACTACGTTGATTGGTTTAAAGCATTCGCCAAGGAATTCAAACGGGTGTTGAAGCCAAAGGGTTCCCTGGTCATTGACATTGGTGGGGCATGGGTTCCGGGCCAGCCTTCGCGAAGCCTCTACCAGTACGAGCTGGTGATCATGCTTTGCCGCGAACTCGGATTCCATCTGGCGCAAGAGTTCTTTTGGTGGAGCCCTTCGAAACTGCCTTCTCCGGCTGAGTGGGTCACGGTACGCCGTATTCGCGTTAAGGACGCCGTTAATTGCGTCTGGTGGCTCTCTCCGACCCCGTGGCCCAAAGCGAGCAACAGGCGCGTTCGGGCACCATACAGCGAGGCAATGCTTGGACTGCTGAAAAATGGCTACCAGCCGAAGTTACGCCCGAGCGGCCACGACATAGGCGCGAAGTTTTCGATAGACAACGGCGCAGCAATACCCCCCAATCTCATCGCCATTCCCAACACAGAAAGCAACACGTACTACTTGCGCTCTTGCCGCGACCGCGGCTTGCGGGTGCATCCGGCCAGATTCCCGGCTGACCTGCCCGAATTCTTCATCAGGATGCTGACCGACCAGGGCGACTTGGTTATGGACCCGTTCGCAGGGAGCTGTGTCACCGGCGAGGTAGCGGAGCGACTGAGGAGAAGATGGGTTTGTGTGGAGTTAGTCGAGGAGTACCTCAAGGGCGCACTTGCGAGATTCCAGAAGCCCGGACGTGAAACCCAGGCAGAATTGTTTGCCGGTAACAGCGGCAGGGACGCGAGAGGTACCTTTTATAAGGTTTACCATCCGGGCGCGCTTTGGAACGGTACAGATGAGGAACCCTTACCGGATGATGGCGGATACTCCCGAAGAATGCCTCGGAAGAGGGTCGTCAAGTAGATGCCGGCGAGTTCGCGATCCCAAATCCTCGAAGCAGTCATAGATGCGGTCCACGCATCCGGCTACGCGGGTGTGTTGCTGACGTCGGCGCGCCATCATCCCGCACGGTTCGCGCTTGTCGCTCCTGATGCCCGGGAACTTACTCTCGCGGTTTATGCATGGACGCTTACTCGCGGTGGCAGGCCGCAACTCGTCCACGAATGGCGCATCCAGATGACTTCCGTGCAATCCCCCCTCCCTATAAACCCACAAGAAGTGACAGTGCTCGTCGGCTATGAACCAAATCTGCAGATGTTCGCTGGGTTTGACCTCAAGCGTCACAGCACATTCACAACCGGTTCGCCGTCAATCCAGATTGACATCCGTGCGGTGCAACAAGCCTTGCAGGATGGTTTGGCATTCACCCGAAAGGGCAATGATGAAATTGCGGTTGGAATCCGCCCCGACCAATTCATGGGCTACTCCCTTAACGCTGCGACCCTCCACCGCTCTGGTAAGGACGCAGCCACTTTTGACCTGCTAAGCAGGGCGTCTTCCCTGGAAATCATCCCGCCTCAAGAAACTCAAGCGCTCAGCGCGGAGCGTCAGCGCGTCTTGAAAACCGTCAGCCGCCTCTCACGCCTCGCAAACTTCCGGCAGGCTGTGCTTCAGGCGTACGGCTTCCGCTGTGCGGTCACACGAGCACAGCTGAAGCTGGTAGATGCCGCGCACATCCTACCCGTGGGTGCTCCGGGTAGCGTCGATGACGTGCGGAACGGAATCGCGCTTTCCCCTACCTACCACCGCGCCTTTGATAACGGCTTGGTCTTTTTGGATGAAGATTGCCGGATGTGTATCAATGCGGAGAAGGAAGCAGCGCTGGGGGCGGCGCGCCTCAATGGGGGAATGGACTCCTTCAAGGCGCGGCTGGGAAGGATTCACCTACCCGCCGACAGAAGGCAGTGGCCGAACTCCAACTTCATCGCGAAGGCCAACCGGTTCCGGCAGATCGCGACCTAGGTTTGTCGCACCCGGAATTCGTTGCGGATATGGAGTAGCGGCTGGGGCTGAAATTCGTGCCGGAGGGAAAGGGAGATATTTGTGGCGCGGGCGTCCCGCCCGTGAGAGGACATGGCCCGGGGGTCCATGCCACGCATGGGCAAGAGGGCGTCCCGCCCGAAGTCTGGAATTTCCATATCGGCGGATTCCAGGCTTGCGAAAGGTGGCTCAAGGACGGCCGAGGCCGGACGCTGACCTACGATGACCAGTTGCACTACTGCAAAGTCGTTACGGCGCTCGCGGAAATCATTCGCCTGATGGCGGAGATTGACGCGGCCATCCCGCGATGGCCGTTTGACTGATCCGAAGCCCCGGAGGCGGGCTTTTCAGAGGCGACCGGGTAGGGCGCGAAGCCGCGGCCAATTGCCCGGGGCAACGGAGCGACAAGGACGGGTCGGGCGACGTCAAAAGCCGCCGGCGCGAAGCTCGCGACGGCAATTTCTGCGAGAAGAAAGGAATCCATACTCATGCGGCGACGAAAATTTTTCCGGATGCTGGGCGGCTTGGCCGCGCAATCGGCGGTCTGGCCGTTGGCTCGTGCAGATTCGCAAGAGTCCTCGCAGGCCGGTGCTTCCTCGCACATCGCGACGAGCGGTGCGCATGGATTTGACCGTTACACGGAGGATTACGCGCGCTTTTGCGCGACGCCCGAGTCCGAGCGGGTCTTCTACGCTTTGCGCGACGGCAAGATTGTCGCAGAGCGTTTGAACGATCGTGATTGGAAACCCACGGGCTGGGGAAATCCGCCGGCGTTGCCCGTGCCGGGCGGATCACACGACGGCGTGCTGATGATCTCGCCCATCCCGGATTTGGCCGGCGAAGGGCCGTACCAACCCGCTTGGGATTCGCTTTTGCAATACGATTGCCCGGAGTGGTATCGCGACGCGAAGTTCGGCATTTGGAATCATTGGAGCCCGCAGTGCGTTCCGGAAGACGGCGACTGGTACGCGCGCAATATGTACCTTCAAGGCTCGGGCCAGAATAAATTTCAGCTTGCACACTACGGTTCGCCGACGGCTTTCGGCTACAAAGACCTTTGCGCGCAGTGGACGCTGCTCAACTGGGAGCCGGCGGATTTGATGGACGCCTACGTCCACGCGGGCGCGCGCCTTTTCGTGGCGCTCGCCAATCATCACGACGGCTTC
>JAKASG010000079.1 GCA_021828285.1 Acidobacteriota bacterium
GATCATAAATATCCGGACGCTTCAGCGGGTCCCCTCCCGTGAGGACAAACACAGGGACTTGCATCTCCGCGATTTCGTCAATCAGCTTCTTTGCTTCCTCCGTGCTCAGTTCGAGCGGCGAACGCAGGGGCTGTGCGCAGGCGCGGCAATGGACGCACGCCAGATCGCAGGCCTGCGTCGTCTCCCAGATCGCGATAAAAGGCCGGTCATTAAAATTCGAGCGTACCGGCTCGGCTGCTGAGTTCATCACATCATCTCCCTGCTCTATTGCCTCATGGTTCCAGGGCCGATGCATTGACTAAAGTCACAGGAAGGGCCTGCGCTGGAGTGACGGGCGCGGTTCTTGAGCCAGGCGTTCTGTAACGAGCTGGACATTGTCAAGGCAAAGTAAGTAGTTCCCGTGGGCGTTAACCGAAGGAGCCCGTATGGCGACTGAGGTTAGCGCCCACGGCGCGCCTCACGGGGCGCTTCCTCCTGCGCGGCCTTGGCGGCAGCCTCCATCGTGGCTTTCGCCTCGGCCAGAGTGCCGGCGGTTTGCTGGTGGGTTTGGGCGTAGCCGGCCAGATGCTTCCCGAGTTCAGCATCGAGTTCCTCGGGCGAGCCGGCGTAGGTGAGTGGAGTGGTAAGAGCCGGATTCTCGTCGGCCTTGCCATGGGGAATGACGTTGACGCGGAGCGTCTTGTCATCCACCTTGGCCACCGTGATAAGCACGGTGCGGCCGGCAAGGAGCGGCATGAGTTCGATGAACAAATTGCCTCCTTTCTTGGCGCAGGCTTGTTCTTTTTCGGCTCGCGCCGATGTTGGTGTAAACTCTTGCGGCGGTATGTCAGCATGATAGAGGCCAATCACGCCTCCGCCATAATTGACCCAGCGAAACGTGTTATCGAACCAAAGGCCGAAGACGCACTGTTGGAAGCTGTGCAGGCTCAAATTGCATTTGCAACCGAAGTCTATCGCGGGATACTGGAGGTTTGTTCGAGCCAAAACGGTCTGGCAGGCGAGGCCCTACTGCGCACACTTTTCGAGGTAGTCGCGAGCACCATAATCTTGGCGAAGCATCGCGACAAACTTAAAGAGTTCGTCCGGCACGGGAGATTTACGGAATTGCGGATGATGCGGGTAATTGAAGTCCCCGAGCTGAAAAAGCGATTAGCGCCGGCAATTGCGGCCACAGAAAAGGAATTTCGAGAGTTGTGGGACGAGTTTAAAGAACCGCGCTGGCACAAGATGGCGACCAAGGACTCATTTATAGAAGCTGAATTTCCACTCGACATTTATGATCGGTACTACAGACGGGCATCAGCTATAGCACACGGTCAGCCCTATGTTACCGCTAGGAACGGCAAGGTTGAGGCCCGGCCCGTCGAATGGAAGGACATGGCTATTGGCGCGGCAAATATGGCGTCTCTTCTATTTGTCCTCCTGCTTGCAATCGTGAGTCGAGAATTCAAGCTTGCTCTGGACAAGGAAATTGAAGAGCTAAGGAAGACAATAGATGCGCACGCAAGAAATCACATGGCCGCAATACGACAAGCAGTCGGAATAGAGGAAGAATCCAAGGAATTAACGTGATAATTCGGCCAGGCGATGTCCGGGGCCGTGCTGTTGCGGTTTTCCCTTATCTCAAAACAACTTGCCCTGTTACACTTGGCAGCTTCACGTTTCGGTCAACGGCCGATACCAGCGGACGAAGCTACAGAACTCATTACGCTGGCAAGTTATCTTCTGCGGCTTGTTGATGGACGACGCTCCACAAGTTATATTTGAGTCGGACAATGATTCTATCGGAACAAGAGATAAAACTACATCTCGCGCTCGATCCGGCGACTGGAGAGGACCAAGCGACCGTTGATGCGATGGTCGGCGCGTTCCCACTGGAAATCCGACCGAGCATCGGCACGGTCTTTGCTCTAGCAGAATCCGCATTCAGTCCGCCTTATATAGTCCTGACTATCATTGCTGTGGGGGGCTGGGTTACGAAAAGAGTGTTTGCCCCACTTCTCGACGAAATCGGTAATCGCTTCAGGGATGCCGTTTTCGCATACGGAAGGCGAGGCAATCGCAAGCCCCCCGGAGTCGGTCTTGATATCGCCCGGATTGAGAACGTCAAAGTGAGTGTTAGCATCCCGACGGAGTCGCTTCTGAGCTGGAAGGATGAAGAGTGCCGATTCAGGGAATTGGCTGAGTACATTCTGGATGGTCTTCCACAAGTGACAGTGAGAAGGGGTCAGCGGGTCACCTTGGCGTGGGATCCCGATCGCCAGGCATGGGTTTTTTGCGACATGTGGCCCGCTGACGTGAGTTCCACTTTCGAGTACTACATTTTTAATTCGCGAACTCGTACGTGGGAAAAAAGATCCTTAGGCGAGACCCGTGATAAGAATTCCGGAGAGCCGGACTGGCTCCCATGACACAGAGAGAATCGGAATGGGATGCCTCGATCAGCGCTCGCGGAGACAGCCTCGTTAAACGGGTTATCGTTCTCGCAGGCGGGTCGACCGGCGATATGTGGCTCGACCGCTTTTGCGCCGTCCCCGTGGCCCGGTGCTCGATCCAGAATCCGCATCTGGCTGGCCACGACCTCGACGGTCGTTCGCTTTTCACCCCGACGATCTTCCCATTTTCGGGTTTGTAACCGACCTTCGAGGTAAACGTGCCTACCGCGCTGAAGGTACTCGCCCGAAACTTCCGCAAGGCGGCCAAAACAGACGATTCGAAACCATTCAACACGCTCCTGCTTCGCGCCTTGCGCGTCCTTCGAGTTCTCATTGACCGCCACGCTGAATTTGGTCACGGGTTTACCTTGTTGGGTAAGACGAGTTTCCGGCGCGTCTCGATTCGAGTGGTTAGCCCACATTGCAACAACGACCCTGAGCTGCCACAGGCCAGAAGTTCAGTTTTGCTCCGGAATATTGCGCTCGGGCAATGGTGGGACCACGTCGCGCTGGTAAACGCGGTTCCAATACGTCCACGAGCGAATGTCGAAGACGCCTGCGGGCGGCTCCTCTAACACTGCTTGGAAGTCTCGGTCGGCAAAATACCTCTTTGCGTTGAGGACCTCTTCCCAAGCGCCATAAGTCATCAAATAAGCGAGGAATCTCCTCGGGTTAGAAAGGGCCTCTTCCGGCTCCTCAAACCACAAAACCCGCTTGGCAACGGCAAGTATTTCGGTCGGATAAATCATCGTTTCGATTCTGACATGATGATGCCGGGCCTGGCCACGACTTGTGGTAGCCCTTTTAGTTCTATCATCGTTGCAGCCTTCAGGAGTCGTTCCTGTATTTCATCGGAGAGGCTCGGGAGGTTCCCATCTTTGAAGTAGGTCAGGGCCTTCAACGTCGTTAAGGGATTGAACGTTTTACCGTAAATGGCAACTGCCGCAGCCAGTCCTTCTGCCAAGTGGATGCCGGATCGGATGGCCGCATCAATGTCACGGTAGTCCTTGGCCTCTGCTCGCTGCTGGATGGTCCTCAGCTTGGTGGCTGCAAGGTCGAGTAGGGAGGCAACTTGAATGCCATTGTCCGGCGCCAGATCGGGTTCGTGGACATGGCTCAAATGCAGATCCCCGAAAAATGAGACCCGCACCGGCTCGCCTCGCTCCGCGACTACCGTTAGTGTGTTGTCACCGCGTTGGTCAACGCGGGCTTGCTTCAGATACCCTACTCCTTGGATCAGCGTGCTCGGCTCAAAACTCTCGTTCGAGAAGAAATCGAAATCTTGCGACTGGCGATGTCCCAACCTAAGGGCTAAGGCCGTTCCGCCATACAGGACGAAGTGGCGGGGGGTCTCTCCCAGCTCGGCCCAGAGTTCTCGTTGGGAGGGTGGCAAGATTTCCAGTTTAGGATGAAACAAATTGAACTCCCTGCTGGGGCGTGTCGTTCTCTGCCCACCAGCCGACAAACCTCTGGCGCGACGCCACTGCTTGAGTATCGCACGCTTCGAACGCGCGCCGTAAATGATATACGCTCTCATGCCATTTTGAGGACGTTTCTGGTTCGAGGTCTCTAGCCCTCATGCCAGCCGCAGCGGATTTGCCTGGATTGCCCGTAGTGCGATTAGTTCAACGGGTGAACCACAGGCGCTTCGCAGAAATGCTCGCGAGCCAATGTCGCTTGCTCTCACTCCTCTCCAGACCCATGAGCAGACGGGTAAAAGTCACCTTGCCGGGCACCCGATCCATATCCTGAACCTCACTCGCCAGGGGCGACGGCCCGGTCGCCCGTGACTATACCTCCGCCAACTGTGTGGAACTGTCGGAACCTTACAGAACGATGGTGATCACCATTGCCTGTTTGGGACTCAGAGTTTGCGAACTGCTCGGCCTTCAGTGGGGCGATATTGACTTTGAAAATCTCACCCTGAAGGTGCAACGCAGTTTCGTAGAGGGCGAGATTTATCCTACCAAGACCGAGGCATCCGCGGCTGAATAACCCCTTGACCCGGACCTGGCCGAAATGCTTCTCGCGCATGAGGCACGATCCGAGTATGTGGGGAGTCCGGATTTTGTATTCGCTGGGGTGTCTGGCAAGCCACGATGGCCTGATATCATGCTGTCCGACCATATCAAGCCAGCGACGGCAAAGGCGGGGATCGCCAAGATCGGCTGGCACACGCTCAAGCACACGTACTCGACGCTCTTGCACTCTTTGGGCGCTGCGCCAGCCGTTCAGAAAGAACTCCTGCGGCACGCTGACATCGAAACCACGATGAACATTTACACCCAAGCTGTTACGCCGACAAAGCGAGAAGCGGCTTCGAAAGTCGTAGATGTTCTGTGGCGGATGTGACTTGTACCAACTTGTACTTTTTCGGGAAGTCTCTGTTGAGCTTAAAGCCTTCGGAATCAATGGTACGCCTGGAGGGATTCGAACCCCCGACCTGTTGCTCCGGAGGCAACCGCTCTATCCATCTGAGCTACAGGCGCACGGACGCTTTAAGTCTAGCGCGTCCGGGACAGCAGGGTCAATATCGAGGGCCCGTTGGACAAATGAGATGGGTTTTGAAAAGGGTCGACATTTTCGCCGCGGGAAGGACCAAAGCAAGTGCGGTCTTCAGTGAGCGCATCGCGTTAGCGATCGAGCTTGCGAACGAACCGCGCAAGTTCGCGAAGCTTTAGAACGAGAGGCTTGAATTGCTTCAGCGGAAGAGCGTTCGCGCCGTCGGAGAGAGCACGCTGCGGGTTGTCGTGAACTTCCATAAAAATTCCATCTGCTCCCGCTGCGACGCCCGCGCGCGCGAGCGTCTCAATAAATTCCGGCTGCCCGCCGCTCCGATTGCCTTCGCCCCCGGGAAGCTGCAAGGCGTGAGTGACGTCAAGAACCACAGGATATCCGAGCGTGCGCATGACGGCGATGCCGCGCATATCAACGACCAGATTGTTGTAACCAAAAGCGCTGCCGCGCTCGGTGATGATGATCCGGCGGTTGCCGGCGCTCGCAACTTTTTCTACGGCGTGGCGAATTTCCCAGGGCGAGAGGAACTGCCCTTTCTTGATGTTGACGACCGCGCCCGAGCGGCCGGCGGCGACGAGCAAATCCGTTTGTCGCGAGAGGAACGCGGGAATCTGAATGATGTTGCAAACGGCCGCCGCAGGCTCGATTTGCCGAACGTCATGCACATCCGTGAGCACCGGAACCCCGACTTCTTTCCTGATGCGCGACAGAATTTCGAGTCCGCGTTCGAGGCCCGGTCCGCGGAAGGATTTGAGCGAAGTGCGGTTGGCCTTGTCGTATGAGGCTTTGAAGATATAAGGCACGCCGAGCGCGCGCGCAACGGCGCTCAGGCGGCGCGCCATCCGGAGCGCGTGCTGCTCGCTTTCAATCACGCAAGGCCCGGCAATGATGAAAAGCGGCGTTCGCCCGCCGAGAGTTAATTTTCCTACGCGGACTTCATGAGGCATGGGTTGCGCGCAGCACGCTCGCCTCTTTCGATTCGGATCCGGTCATCGCCGGGCGCTCAGTCGAAAGGCGCTCTTTCCGGCGCATGTGCGCGGCGCCGATGAAGGCTTTGAACAGCGGGTGGGGGTCGAGCGGGCGCGACTTGAATTCCGGGTGGAACTGGCAGCCGAGGAACCACGGGTGGCTTCGAATCTCGACGATTTCAACGTAGGTGCCGTCCGGAGTTTCGCCCGCGATGTCGAGCCCGTTCGCGACGAGCGTTTCCTCATACTCGCGGTTGAACTCGTAGCGATGGCGATGGCGCTCGGAAATTTCCGTTTGCCCGTAAGCCTGATGAGCGAAAGAACCCGGTTTAAGACGGGCCGTCCACGCGCCGAGGCGCATCGTTCCGCCCAGCTCATCCACGCCGCGCAACTCCCGCAATTTGTAAATCACGCGATGAGGCGTCGCGGGATCAAACTCCGAGCTATTGGCGCCCGCGAGCCCCGCGACGTTCCGCGCAAATTCGATCACCGCACATTGCATTCCGAGGCAAATCCCAAAATAAGGGACCTTGCGCTCGCGGGCGTATTGAATGCCCCGCAGCATCCCGAGAATTCCACGCTTTCCGAATCCGCCAGGAACGAGAATGGCGTCCAATCCCTCGAGCTGTTTTTCCCAGCCCTCGCTTTCGAGGCCCTCGGCTTCCACCCAAACCACGCTGACTTTCAAGTTGTGGGCGATCCCGCCGTGGACGAGCGCTTCGTTCAGGCTCTTGTAGGAATCCTGGTAGCCGACGTATTTGCCCACGATGCCGACGGTCACTTCGTCCACCGGATTGCGGAGTCGGCGCACGAGGCCGGCCCAGGCATCAAGGTTTCGATCCTTCGTTTCGAGTTTCAGGCGGCTCAGAATCTGCGCATCGAGACCTTCGTTCGCGAGCGCCAGAGGGACCTCGTAAATCAAGTCCACATCTTTGGCGGTGATGACCGCTTCCTCCGGAACGCTGCAGAAGAGCGCTATTTTCGATTTGATTTCCGAGCCGAGCAGGCGGTCGGTGCGGCAGAGCAGGATGTCCGGCTGGATGCCGATTTCCCGCAGATCTTTGACCGAATGCTGCGTCGGTTTTGTCTTCAATTCAGAGGAAGCGTTGATGAACGGAACCAGCGTCAAATGAACGAAGACCACGTTTTCGCGGCCTTGCTCAAGCCGCATTTGGCGCACGGCTTCGAGAAAAGGCAACGATTCAATGTCGCCGACCGTACCCCCGATCTCGACAATCGTCACCTCGGCGTCGCTCGACACTTTGCGAATGGCCGCCTTGATCTCGTCCGTCACGTGCGGAATGACCTGGACCGTCTTGCCCAGATAATCGCCGCGGCGCTCTTTGGTGATAATGGTCTCGTAGATGCGGCCGGCGGTGCAATTGTTCTCCCGGCGCATGTGCGCTCGCGTGAACCGCTCGTAATGCCCCAAATCGAGATCGGTCTCCGCGCCGTCGTCCGTCACGTAGACTTCACCGTGCTGGAACGGGCTCATCGTTCCGGGATCCACGTTCAAATAGGGATCGAACTTGAGAAGGGTGACTCTGATTCCGCGAGCTTCGAGCAGCGCTCCGATGGAGGCGGCAGCGAGTCCTTTGCCGAGCGAACTCACTACGCCGCCGGTCACAAAAATATACTTCGAAGCCATCGACCGCCTCCTGTGTTCTTGTTCCGAATGCGCCCCGCCGCTTGCCGGGCCCGGGCGACTTTCTGGAATGGTTTAGTGCGCGTTCCGTACCGAGGTTGAATCTGAGAGATTCGGTACGAGCGATTATCCTTCCGCCCCTCCAGGGTTGTCAATGGATTTTTGACGCTGAGGTCTGCACGAACCGTTTAGCTTTCAAGCGCGACGGGCCGGAGGGAGAGCGACTTGCGAAAAAGATCATGCTAGAATGAAAGAGTTTCAGACGTTGCGCCGCAGGGCTTGCTGCACGCCGGCTCACCCTGAGGGCCAATGGGGAGTGGGTTTCGGAGGGCGGGCGCCATGCCAACTCGTTCCCAACGTCGGGCTGTTGTGTGGATTGTCGCGTTTGCGGCCGCATGCGGGTTGGAATGCGCAATCGGCGCTCTCGGCCAGGAGAAAGGCAAACTGGCTGATGATACCCGCACGAAAGAGACGACCCCAGCTCTCCGGCTCAAAACGGGGCCGATTTACACCGCGCCCATCCAGGTGCGGGTGGATTGGGTGACGGTTCCGGTGACGGTGACCGATTCCTACGACCGGATTGTCACCGGATTGGACAAGAAGAACTTCAGGATTTACGACGACAAAGTACAGCAGAAAATCCTGTCCTTTTCTTCACAAGACGCTCCGATTTCTGTCGGGATCATCTTCGATACCAGCGGCTCGATGTCGGGCAATATCCAGAAATCCAAAGATGCAGCCCTTGAGTTTTTCAAGACATCTAATCCCCTGGATGAGTTTATGCTCATAAACTTTGCGGATGTACCTCACCTCATCAGCGGATTCACGTCCAACTTCAAAGACCTCGAGGACCGCCTGCTCTTCGTCAAGGCGGGGGGGCGAACGGCTTTGCTCGATGCGATTTATATGGGACTCGCGGAGATGAGAAAGGCGGATACGCAGCGCAAGGCGTTACTGGTGATCTCAGACGGCGGCGACAATCACAGCCGTTATACCGACCGCGAGGTGAAGCGGGCGCTTCTCGAATCGGGCGTTCAGATTTACGTGATTGGCGTTTTTGAAGACCCGGCGGACCGGGACGCGCCGGAACTGGCGGAAGGGCCCGCGTTGCTGAACAGCCTTGCCCGCGCCTCCGGAGGGCGAATGTTTAGCGTGGAAGATCCGGACGAGCTGCCGGATATCGCGGAGAAAATTTCAATCGAGCTTCGCAATGAATATGTCATCAGCTATAAACCCTCGAACCTGGTGCGCGACGGCCGGTGGCGTACTATCCGGGTCAAGCTCGACCCTCCTCGTGGCTTGCCGCCACTGAGCGTTTACGCCCGGTCAGGCTACTATGCGCCAACTCAATAATACAGGGCGGTTTTTTCTCATCTCACGACTGGCGGCAGGACTGGCTCTGGCGATGCTACCCGTCGCTCTCAGCGCTGGCCCGCCGCCGGTAAGCGCGCCTGCCAAGACGAAGAAGCGCTACCGCATTAACGTCAACGTAAACCTTGCGGTCTTCCACGTCACGGTCCTCGACAAGCACGGGCGCAAGGTCAATGACCTGACGAAAAGCGACTTTCGGGTTTACGAGGACAATGTCCCCCAGACGATTTCATTCTTCAGCCACGCCGATGTTCCTGTCACGATGGGAATCATTATTGACGACAGTGCGAGCATGCGCGACAAACGGCCCCAGGTTGACGCCGCAGCCCTCACCTTCGTTGAAACGTCGAATCCTCAAGATCAAGTCTTTGTCGTCAATTTCAACGACAGCTATTATCTCGATACGCCGGGCGATTTTGCGTCGAACATGGAGCAACTCCAGGCGGCGATCTCCCGGATCGATGCGCGCGGCGGCACGGCGCTTTACGATACCCTTTACGCTTCGCTCGATCATTTGCGGCTCGGCAATCGCAGCAAGAAGGTTCTGCTGGTGATTACGGACGGCGAAGACGATGCAAGCCGCTACACGCTCGCCGAGCTGCTGCACCACGCCGAGAAAATGAACGCGGAGATTTACTGCGTCGGGCTTTTGCAGGGCGCCGAAGATCGCCACAGTCTTTTCCATTTGCTGCCGGGCGACCCTGACGCGCGCCACGCAGCCAAGGCGCTCAAGCTGATCGCTCAGGCGACGGGCGGCAAGGCTTATTTCCCGCGCACGCTCGACGAGGTGAAAGCGACCTGCGTCCAGATCGCCAAAGATATCCGCAACCAATACACGATCGGCTATTACCCGACGAACAGCGCGGAAGACGGAACGTTTCGCTACGTCCGCATCGAGGCTTATGCGCGCCGCACTGGCAGCCGCCTGGTTGTCCGAACCAAACCCGGGTACTACGCCCCGAAAGCGCCCAGTAACTCGATCAACGCTTCGTCCGCGCGATAAGGTCCCAGTCGTTTGCTTCCTTCACTTGGCGCAGCTCCTCCCGAATCTGACTGCATCGCTCTGTGGATAGGGCGGCACGGCGGCCGCCGAAAGAGTATAATGGCGCGGCTGCACGAAGGCGGGCGCGGCTCGATGGTGTGAGCGGCGCGCCAGCTACGATGGGACGCGGATGTTTACACCAGGTTCATTTGCGATCGCGTTGCTCATGACGCTGATGAGCGCGGTCTTCTGGGGCTCATGGGCGAACACCTATAAAGGGACGAAGGCTTACCGATTCGAGCTGTTTTATTGGGACTACGCGATCGGAGTCGTGCTGGTATCGTTCGGCCTGGCGCTTACGCTCGGAAGCATGGGATCGAGCGGAGAATCCTTCATTCTCAATCTACGCCTCGCCACTCCCTCAAACCTCGGCTATGCACTCCTCGCCGGCTTCATCTTCAATATCGCCAACTTGCTGCTGGTCGCCGGCATTGACCTGGCCGGGCTCGCCGTCGCCTTTCCGATTTCAATCGGGATCGCCGTGGTTGAAGGCGTGATTCTCAGCTACGCTCTCCAGCCGAAGGGCAATGCGCTCCTGCTGGCGGTTGGTCTCATGCTGGCTGTGGCCGCAATCCTTTGCGATGCGCTTGCCTATCGCAACCTGGGCGGTCCGGCGCGGCAGGTTTCGCGGAAGGCGATTGTGGTCAACATCGTGTCCGGTATCCTGATGGGCGGTTTTGCGCCGCTGGTCACCCGGGCGATGACGGCGGGACATCCGCTGACGCCCTATAGTGTTGCGGCGATTTTCAGCGTGGGGGCTTTCATCTGCTGCTTTTTCGCCAACATTTATTTCATGCGTCATCCGCTGGTCGGCGAGCCGGTGACTTTTTCCGATTTCTGGCCGGCCGGAGCGCGCAACCACAGCCTGGGTCTCGTGGGCGGAATCGTCTGGGGATTCGGGAGCTCGTTCAACTTTGTTGCGGCGAGTTTCGTCGGCGTCGCCATCTCTTACGCCATCGGGCAATCGTCGCCCATGATTGCGGCGCTATGGGGAGTTTTCGCTTGGAAAGAATTTGCCGGCGCATCCCGCCGCGCATGGATTTATTTGACCCTGATGTTTCTGTTCTATCTTGCAGCCGTCACGACCATCGCCATGGCCTATCACGGCTGACCGCTCTCTCGCGGAGATCGCCCGTGGGAATAAAACTCAAAATCGCAATGGCTTTGGCCGCCGTTCTTTGGGCTGCGCTCAGCGCCTCCGGCCAAATTCGCAGAAAAATCATCATTGATGAAGATGCGATGGGACCGGGCGGAACGGATTTGAACGCCATCCTGCTGCTCATTCAGTCTCGAGAAACCGATCCGCTGGGTATCACCGTTGTCACGGGCGACGGCTGGAGGGATGAAGAAGTTGCCCATGCTTTGCGACTGCTCGAAATCATCGGGCGAACGGACATTCATGTTTATCCGGGCGCGACGTTTCCGCTCGTCCGGGATCGAGAAGGCACGCTTCGATGGGAGAAGCTTTACGGAAAAGTCGCTTATATGGGCGCATGGTTTTCGCCGGCTCCCGGCTGGCATTATCACGGTCCCTTCGTCGTTCCGCCGCTTGAAGAAGGGAATCCGGTGACGAAGCCATCGAGCGAAGATGCGGCGCATTTCATGATCCGCATGGTCCAGCGTTACCCGCATCAGGTCACGATTTTCGCCGGAGGGCCGCTGACGGACGTAGCGCTCGCGATGGCGCTCGACCCGAAGTTTGCCGAACTTTCGAAGGAGCTCGTCGTGATGGGCGGGAGCTTGAATCCCCAAACGCGCGACGAGGAATTCAGGTTAAATCCGCAGCGGGAATTCAATTTCTGGTTCGATCCGGAAGCGGCGCACAAAGTCCTGACGGGCGATTGGCCGAAGATTACCGATACGCCGGTGGATATTTCCGTGAAGACCCGCGAGACCGCAGCGATGGTAAAGGAAATCGGCGAAGCGCACACGCCCGCAGCACAGTACGTTTCGAAGTACGCTCAACCCGGCGGCTTCATGTGGGATGAACTGGCTGCAGACGCCTGGCTCGATCCAAAAATCATCACGCGCAAGGAGACGCTTTATCTCGATGTGAACATCGATCACGGCGCGGATTATGGGAATACGCTTGCGTGGCGGCCCGGCGCGAATCCCGGACTCGGCGAGCGCCTCGTCAACGTGGAAATGGACCTCGACCGGCGGAGGTTCGACCGGGACTTCATCCGCCTGATGACCCGTCCCACGCCCAAGCCCAGGCATCACTGAAAGGAGATTCGAGTGACGGAAAGAATCATCGTGATCGGCAGCTTGAACATGGATTTGGTGGGCATCGCGCCGCGCATTCCCGTGGTGGGCGAGACTCTGACGGGACATAAATATTTCAGCGAGCCGGGAGGCAAAGGAGCCAACCAGGCCTATGCCGCGGCGAAGCTCGGCGGCAACGTGGCGATGCTCGGCAGAATCGGCGATGACGATTTCGGCCACGCGATGAAATCGAACCTCGAGGAAGCGGGCTGCGACGTCAGCGGACTGCTGAAAATCAGCCGCGCTGTCAGCGGCGTGGCGCTCATCTTTGTCGCCGACTCCGGTGAAAACAGCATCATCATCGTTCCGGGCGCGAACAATCTTTTCTCCGCCGCCGATGCCGAAGCGAGCGCGGAATTCCTGCGCGGCGCCGCGCTCGTCCTGCTCCAGCTAGAAAATCCTTTGCCCACCGTGCTCGCGGCGGCGCGGACGGCGAAACGCGCGGGCGCGAAGGTCATCCTCGATCCGGCGCCTGCCCAGGAAGTTCCGGAAGAACTCTTCGAGCTTTCTGACATCATCACGCCCAATGAAACGGAGGCGGCGATTCTGGCGGGAATGAAGCCGAGCCGGCTCGACCCTCAACAGGCGCTCGCGGTGGCGCGGAAGCTGCAAGCACGCAAGGCTCGCACGGTGATTGTCAAGCTGGGTGACCAGGGCTGCCTTCTGGTCGAGAAGGACTCAAAACATCTTCAGCCGCCAAAAGTGAAGGCGATAGATACCGTCGCAGCAGGCGATGTTTTCAATGCGGCGCTGGCCGTCGGATTGAGTGAAGGAATGGAACTTGAATCCGCCTGCAGATTTGCCAACGCTGCCGCGTCGCTCTCCGTCACACGGCTCGGCGCTCAGGCCGCGGCGCCAACGCGTGCCGAAGTCGCCGAGTTCAGCGCGACCATTCCGCGAAAGTAGGCGGGCACACAAAGCGCCCGCCCCTTCACATGCCGGGGTCAGGTTTCCCTGCCTTACTGCCCGGCGGTTTGGGCCAAATCGCCCACTTGGAAACCCGAGCCGGAGAGGATGTTGCATACGGCCGATACCGCGTCAACATTGACCGCCTGGACTTCGCCGATCGGGGTGGTCATCTGCCGGATGATCTTGCCGGTCGTCGGATCTTTAATGGTCATTGTGACGCGCTCGATATTCAGCTTGTCTCCGACTTTCAGTCCCGCGCCGCTGCCGACGTTCAAAACCACCTGTCCGTTCACGACGGCCGCGACGAGTCCGGACACCTGCACGACGTGAGCGACAATTTTGGAAGAATCGCCTTCGAGGCCCGTCGCCAATTGGTCCGTGGCCTGCTTCACGGCTTCGCCGACGATCGTTTGCTGGAAATTGCTGTCTCCAAAATTGACGTGCCCGCCGC
>JAKASG010000080.1 GCA_021828285.1 Acidobacteriota bacterium
GGTTCCGGCCCGCATCCACTGCCGGAGAATTTTCGCTTCCTCCGCATCAAGGGAAATGACTGCCGCTTGTTTGCTCATGCCGGCAGTCTGACATATAACGCTTACTAATGCAACTAAACACTAGGAGACGTGCCGGTGGGATAAGGCGAGCCCGGCAAGGGCGTCAGCACTCCCGTTACGTCAGCGCTATACCCCGAGATGTTGTTGGATCCTGCGTTGGCAACGTAGATGTCCCCCGTGCTGCCTTGCGCGATGGCGACCGGGTCGGTGCCGGCCGGGAAAGGCGAGCCCGGGATTTCGGTCAGTGCGCCATTGGAATACGTATAAGCGGAGACGTATCCCTCGGCGTCCGCGACATAAATCACGTTATTCGCTCCGATGATGAGAGCTTCGGGTATATATTGCGCGGACAGAGTGGTGACCAGATTCTTGAGCGCTCCGGTATTAGAATCCACGTTGTAGATCGCAATTGTCTTGGCCGAGGCGCTGGCAACGAACAAAGTGTTGTCAATCGCTGGGGGGGAAGTTGCCGGGGACAACCATTCTCCCGCAAGGGCCGTAGGCGGCGCATTCACAGAATATGGCGAACCGCTCACCGGCGCTAAGGTGAAATAGGATGAACCTGGCGCGCCGGTGCAAATGGGGATCTCCGCATTGTCGAACACCGAGATGCTGTTGGACCCCGTGTTGGCGACGTAAACCGCCTGGCCCACTACTAAATCTCCGCCGCCACAACCGGGGTTAGAATTGTTTCCGCACCCTGAGAAAAAGAAGGCAAGAAGAATTACTGCGACAAGGGTAAGCTTCATGTGGCGCCTCCGCTCCCTCTGTTCAAGACATTACCATCGGGAGCAATGGAACACAACGATTTGAGTCGCAATCGCGGCATTTACTTAAAACGCAGTGCGAGGCCCACCATCGGCGCGAGATTGTTCGTCCAGCCCCCAATGGCTGAGTCGGGCATCGGTGACAGGAAATCCTTCATTTCGAATCGGAGCGCCAACTGCTTGGCAAGCGGAATGTCCACCCCAGCGCCGAAATTCCAGCAAAGGTCTTCCACATCCGGCGGGTAAAAGTCGTTGAACTGAACCCACCCAACGCCACCCTCCACGAAAGGTTGTGCTCCGCCCGAGGGCCGCAGGTACCCGACGTAGTTCGCTGTTAGGTCTTCAACCGAGTAGCCGACCTGATAGCGAGGAAAGGAATAGTGGGGGGATTGCGTGGTGAACGCCTGCTGCGCCTGATGGTTCGGGCCGGTCGAGTACTCGAACTGAAGGGCGTTCCTCCTCGACAAATAGACGCGTAAGCCGGTTGCGTACCTGCCCGTCTTTGAAAACGATCCCTGGATAACGCCTTTCTCTGGACTCGCACTGCCGAGGACCGCGATGAGGGTTGGCGCCGAGGCCCCGGACAAGAAAGACCCCCCGCCTTCGAGATAGACCTCTACTCGGGAAAGTCCGACCGATTCCTCGCCGGGCGGCCTGGACGAAATCACCAGGCCCGCCGTCGGCATAAGAACGTTACTGTAGCCATGAAGAGGCGACGCCAGCCGCTCCACATAGTCCCGGGCTTCGATGCGAAACGCAAGCCGGTCCGTGATCCGGTGGTCCAATCCGAAGCCGAAATCGAACGATGGTTCGAGCCTTTTGACGCCCGTCAGGCTAGTGCTTTGCCAGACGCCGCCCACGCCACCAACGGCAAAGGGCCGCCATCCCCAGACCGAGCCGAAATCGCGCGCGTAGTTTATCGCTAAGGCTGGGGTTCGCTCAAAGTGCGAGAGCGCGACCGGCGCCCCTCCTCCGGCTGGCTCGAGATAGAAGCTGTTTATGCTGTACGAGTAACCTACCCCAATCCGGTCGCGTCGGGTCAGGCAATAATCGAGGCCCATAAGCACTGGAGGATATGCGGCGCCCGAAAAGCGGGTGGGAGACACCGATAATCCGCCGTAGTTCTCGGGGAACTGATACAGGCCGGGCTGATGCCCAAGGCTCAGGAATGCTTCGCCGCTTTAAACGAACCACTCGATCCTGTCAAGCGGAGCCTGAGCACTCGCCCGGGGGGCCAGTGCGAGCGTGGCGATCACTGCGCATGTTAGCGCGGCGAAGATCCGCAGCGGCATCACGGCCACCGCAAGGGCCTCAGGCTGCGCGAGCGACCGCACCTCTTCTCGGCTCTTTGGCCGCATTCCGCTCCTGAACCCGGCGCAGCGGCTACGGCTGGCTGGCCGCGGGGATTGGTTCGCCGGGGATTTGCGGGGCGTGCTCGACCTGGCCGGTCTTGGCATCGGCAAGCTGGATCCCGAACTTCTGGAGCGTGGTTCCGGTGGCCTGTTCGAATTGCACGAGCGCCTTCGCGTAAGTATCGCGCGCTTTTGCTTCGTTGCCTTCCGCGGTGATGTATTGCTCTTCGGTGAGGACGACGTTGAGCGTGGTGGATTCGCCGAGCTCGAATTTCTTCCTCTCATCGTCGAGCGTTTCCTTCGCGAGGAACGACGCCTTCTGCGCGGCGGCGATCTGCGCGCGCGCCTGCTGCACGGCGATGTCCGCTGTGCGAACGTCCTGAGCCACCTGATTCCTCTCTTCCTGCAACTCCTCCTGGAGCTGGCGCTGCTGAAGAAGCGCGGTCGTCATATCCGCCTGCGCCTGCCGATTGCGAATCGGAATCTGCAGCGTCACGCCGAACGAGTAATTGGGATACTTGTTTTGTAGGGTGTCGCCAAGCGACTGGACGATGCCGTTTTGGACGGTCACTCCTTTCACGATTTCATTGCCGGAAAGTCCGGTCGGCGCGTAAGTGCCGAACACGTCGAACGTCGGCAGCAAGGCGTTCTTTGCGGCGTCAATCGTGATGTCCTGATCGCGGACGTGGAGTTGATCCTGCTGGACCTCGGGCCGGTTTTTTTGCGCCTCCACGAGCGCCTGGGCGAGCGGAGGAATATCATCCGGCGAAGGCGCCGGAAAATTGTCCGTCGCTTCAATTTGCGCCGCCGCGAGTTGCGGCGAGACGCGCTTCGAGAGCGCAGTTTTCAAGAGCTCCTGCTGCTGCAAATAGCTGGTTTCGGCGACCACCAGATTCTGCCGGTCCGTCGCCACTTGCGATTCCGCCTGGACCACCTCAAGCGGCGCGAGCGTTCCGATCTCGACCTGTTTTTTGTTATCCGCTTCAAGCTTCATGTCGTACGAAAGCGCTTTTTGCGCGACGGTCACGTTCTGCTTGTAATACAAGAGATCGTAATAGAGGTCGAGAATATTCGCGACCGTGGTCATGACGTTCTGGCTGAAGACGCTATTGGCTTCATGGACGTCATTGTCGGCAATGCGGATAAATTTCGCGTTCGCGCGATAGCCGAAGCCATTCAGAATGGGCTGGCTGAACCCTACGGTCATGCCGCTCGGCGTAAAGGGCTTGTAAAGGAGATTTTGCTCCGTCGTATACTCACGCGACCCATCCACAGCGACGACAAGGCTGGTTCCCGTGAGCCAGCTCTTGCCGAAGAACGTCGTGACGCTCGACCCCTGAGAGTAAACGTTCCGGACGCCGCTGAGCACGAGATTGTTCAAGGGAGTCGTGTTCTGATCGAATCCGACGCTGACGCCGGCGACGGGGTCGCAGCAAGCGACGCGGCCCACGTCAATGGCGCTGGCGCCGCCTGCAAAACCGCCCGCTCCGCCGGTCCCGCCAGTGCTTCCCGAGCTCGAGGCTGCGCCGAACGCCGTCACTCCGCCGTAGAGGCCCGGGCTCAGCCCGCGAAACGTGCCGCCGGCGCGCGTCCGCAGAAGATCGGTTTGCGCGTAGGCGAGCGAGTACCGGGCGACCTCGATGTTCAAATTGTTCTGGAGCGCCAGGGCCAGAGCGTTATTGAGCGAGAGCTGCAGCTTGCCATTTTGAATCAGTGAGTGCAGCAGCTCCGAATTCGACATTTTGGGCTCGGGAACGAATCGCGCGCCGTAGGGTGCGAGAATATTCGGGAACCATTCGGAGTGGGTATAATTGGTGGTGGTCACCGACGATGGCGAGCCTGCGAACTGCTGCGCGCCCAAGGGTGCTGCCCCAAGCGCCAGGATCGCCAACGACATCAAAACGTAATGGGCTCTTCGATAGGTCACTTCCAACCTCTCTTTCAAGCGGAAATCGGTTCGTACAACAGGCATCAAAGTATATCTACGAAAAAGCGTGGCGTGCGGTTTCAAAGACGCCACACCCCGGATGAACCCCCATTCGCGTATCCGACAGTCTAACATTCATTTCAGGCGCTGGACAATGCGCGCATGCGGACGGCGAACATGCGGACTCACGTCGCGACCGGCGCCGCGGCCAACTGGATTTCGGTGCATTTGGCGGGCCAACGGCGGCAGCCGGCGAGGCTATTGAAAATTCGTCGGTTGGAGCCGCTGGGGCTCGGCGGGCTCGCCGCCTCGGAACCGGAACCGGGAATTGTCTGTCCGAAATCGAACACCTTGACGCTTGGCGGCCGGCGGCTTTTGCCATTGATTGAAAACGGGCTTCCGGTGTAGCGTTTCGGGAGTCTCCGAGCGAGAGGCCAATGCGAAATTTGCGCTTAACAATTGCCTATGACGGCGCCGATTTTCACGGCTGGCAGCGGCAGCCGGATTTGCCCACCGTGCAAGCGGCCATCGAATCGGCCATCGCGCGACTCACCGGTGAGTCCGTCGCTCTTCACGGCTCGGGGCGAACCGACGCCGGTGTTCATGCGCTCAACCAGGTCGCGAATTTCAAGACGGCAAGTCCCATTCCCTGCGCCAACCTGCGCCGCGCTTTGAACGATCTCCTTCCGCCGACGGTGCGAATCAAGCGGATCGAGGAAGCCGCGGAATCGTTCCATGCGCGGTACGACGCGCGGGCAAAGACCTACCGCTACCGCATCCTGCAAACGCCGGTCGCCTCGCCTTTCCTTTGCCGTTTCACGGCGCATTTTCCCGAGCCACTGGCGCGCAAGCCGATGCGCGAGGCCGCGCAGGGGCTCGAAGGCGAGCATGATTTCACCTCTTTCGCCGCAGCCTTAGACGATGCGTCCCGGGAATCGAAAGCAAACAACGTGCGGCGCATTTTCGAGTCGCGCGTGCTCTGGCACGCGCGAACGTCAATCCTGATTTATGAAGTGCGTGGCAACGGGTTTCTGCCGCACATGGTTCGGAACATCGCCGGCACGCTGATCGAGGTCGGGCGCGGCAAGCTCGAACCGCGCAACGTAATGCGCATTCTGGAAGCGCGCGATCGCGCCTTCGCCGGGCCAACCGCTCCCGCGCAAGGGCTGGTGCTGGTGCGCGTCGAATATTGAGCTGCCGCGACCGCCTTTCAGTCGCCGGTGAAGATTCTTCCGTCCCCTTAAAATTTACTGCATTCGCACCGGAATCCGATGGCGTTGCCCTGGTGCGTCGGGTGGCGGTTTGCCGCCCATTCCTTCCAGCCGACGTTCATTTCTTTCGCGTAGAATCCCTTCTCTGCCAACTGCAGAGCGGCCTTCGCCGAAAGCTGTCAATCGTGGCCCCAGCAGTAGGTGACGACTTCCTTGTCCCTGGGCAGGCTCGGAAGAAGCTGGTCGAGCTCCTCCATCGGCGCGCACAGAGCCCCCGGAATGTGCCCGCCGTTGTAAGCGTTTCTCCCGCGCGCGTCGAGAAGAACGAAATCGAATTTGCCGCTCTCCACAGCGCGCAGCACGTCGGCTCGCTGCTTTTCAAACCGGAGTTTGTCAACGAAGTACTCGCGGTTAGCGCGAATTTCATCAGATGCGGTCGCCATGAAATTCTCCTAACCCAAATTTGGGTTCCATGGATTCGATTCGACAACCGGGCCGCAGGTTTCACCTTCGGATGCGCACAGGACGGCTTTGCCGCACTTGAAATTCTGATGGGAAAGGGGTAGAAGTGAAATAGGAGGTGGAGAAAGCAATGACTCCACCGGGCATAGAAGGGCTTTGACAATAAGCACACCGCTCTTGCGGTGCGAACTCCGCCGGCGTTCCGCGGACGTCGCGTCGGAGCAAACCGAAATGCCAAACGGGGAACCGCAAGGTTCCCCGTTCCTCTTTTCGATCTAAATCTTCATCGCAGTGGCAAGCCTCCAGTCGTAGGGGCCCTGAGACCGGCCGCGCCGCAGCAAAAGAAACACCGTTCCCGTCACGCGCGTTGCGCCGCCTTGGATTTTGCGGCGGGGTTTGCATACAATAAGCTCGGCGCAAGCCCGGGAGCTTTTCGGAAAAGGGTGTTCCTCGATGACGCTCAAGAGCGGGCTGATTTACGACTGGAACCAGGTGGATGGCCCGGAGCTTGCTTTGACCGCCCCACCGATGCTCGACGACGAAACGCTGCGCGACGGCCTGCAATCACCCTCTGTTCTTGACCCTCCTATCGAAAAGAAAATCGAAATCCTGCACTTGATGGAGGCGCTCGGCATTGACTCGGTGAATCTGGGCCTTCCCGGCGCCGGGCCGCGCGCGCGGAGCGACGTCGAGCGGCTGGCGCGGGAGATTGCCGCGAGCCATTTGCGGATCCATCCGAATTGCGCGGCGCGGACTGTTGAAACCGATATCCGGCCGATTGCGGAGGTCGTCCAGGCGACGGGCGTCGCCATCGAAGCAGCGACCTTCCTCGGGTCGAGTCCCATCCGGCAATACGCGGAAGATTGGACGCTCGACTTCCTGCTGCGCGCGACGGAGAAGGCGGTGCGATTCGCCGCGGGACTGGGCTTGCCGGTCATGTACGTCACCGAGGACACAACGCGCGCGAAGCCCGATGTCATCAAAAAACTTTACACGACCGCCATCGAGTGCGGCGCGCGAGCCATTGTCGTGTGCGATACGGTGGGGCACGTGACGCCGCGCGGCGTGCACGCCCTGCTCCATTTCGTTCGCAAGGAAGTCATCGAGCCCTCGGGTGAAAAGATACGGCTCGACTGGCACGGGCACTGCGATCGCGGACTGGCGGTGGCGAATTCGCTCGCTGCGTTTGCGGCGGGCGCGAACCAGGTGCACGGCGCGGCGCTCGGCATCGGCGAGCGCACCGGCAACACGCCGATTGATCAAGTGCTGGTCAATCTGAAGCTGATGGGCGCGCTCGACCGCGATCTGTCCCGTCTCAAGGATTATTGCGCGGCCGTTTCCGAAGCGGTCGGAGTTGCCATTCCTCCGAACTATCCGGTTTTCGGCTCGGACGCTTTCCGCACGGCAACGGGCGTGCATGCCGCAGCGGTGATCAAAGCGTATAAAAAAGGGGACGTCGAGCTGGCGAATCAGGTCTATTCCGGAGCGCCCTCGCACTGGTTTGGTCTCGGCCAGGTCATTGAGATCGGGCCCATGAGCGGCAAGTCGAACATCATCTTCTGGCTTGAAAAGCGCGGCATCGAGCCGCGCGAGGAACGGGTGGAACGAATCTTCGCGCGCGCCAAACAGGCCGACCGGCTGCTCAGCGAATCGGAAATTCTCGAGCTCTGTGGGCGGCCCATCCGGTACGACTGAGGAGAAAAGTCGCTGGGCACGCGCGCCAAGGCTGAATCGCTACTCGTCCTCATCACCTTCATCTGGGGCGCCACGTTCGTCATCGTGAAAGGCGCGCTCGCGGACGCTTCTCCCTTTGCGTTTCTCTCCTTGCGCTTCCTGCTGGCCGGCGCGTTGCTCTGGCTGGTGTTCGCGCGGCGCGGCGTTGCGCGGGAGGCGATTGTCCCCGGAGCGGTACTGGGCGCGTTCCTTTTCGGCGGATACGCGTTTCAGACCTGGGGGCTTCTTTATACGTCGCCCTCGAAGTCCGCTTTCATCACGGGATCGAGCGTCGTCTGGGTTCCCGCGCTGCTCCTGCTGCGCGGGGCGAAGCTGCGGAAGGCGAGTTTCGCCGGAGGGTTGCTCGGGCTTGCGGGAATCTACCTGCTGGTGATGCCGTCCGGAATTGCTTCGGTCAATCGGGGAGATGTCCTGACGCTCGCGGGCGCGGTTTCATTTGCGCTGCACATCATGCTCGTCGGAGATTACACGCGCCGCCATTCCTTCGCCCACCTCGTCCCGGTTCAGATCGCGGTCGCCGGGCTCCTTGCGACGGTCGCGTGGCCGATCGAGCCGCTGCACAGGCTTCACTGGACGTCCGGACTTGCCGGAGCGATTCTCATCACCGCCGTGCTGGCGACGGCGCTCGCGTTCACGGTCCAAAATTGGGCGCAGCAGTTCACGGCGCCTTCCCACACGGCGATCATCTTCGCGCTCGAGCCGGTTTTTGCCGCGCTCACTGCCTGGGTTGTAATGGACGAGCGCCTGGGAGGCAAGGCGTTCGCGGGCGCGGCGCTGGTTCTCGCCGGAATGATCGTCTCCGAGCTTTGGGCCTCGGCCGCAGCTTCGCCCGTTGAAGGGTAATCAGATTCTATCCGTGCCCCGGTTTATGGCGAAGACGGTTCGCCTCCGGCCGGCGCAGGCTTCTCAAATTTAGAATCGCTGATTGGAACGTTTTGCTCGACTTTGTTGATGTCAATGGTGAAGCGCTCGCCTCCTGGGCGTGCGATCGTTATGTGGTAAGGAATCTTCACGCCATCGGTCGCGCGATAATCGGAAAAATCGCGCTCTTCAGGATAAAGCCCCAAAGCCGTGCGCAGGTAAGTGACCGTGCGGACGAGCAAGCCGGAGTCTTTGTCGAAGTAAAGTTTTACGGGAACCTCGCCGGGACTGATGCCGAGCAGCACATAGGTTTCCGCGCCGCCGATCGTTTTCGGCAGCGCCGGGCGCAGATGCGCGAAAACGGTGCTCGGGGCCTGGGGAAGCCCAAGCCCCGCATAAACCCGGTCGGCGTATTCCATGTCGGGATTCATGGCGCTCGCCGGACGGCCCATGCCGAGGGTCCAGCCTTGCTTCCCGTTAAAGGTGGTGATCATTTCCCCGCGCGGAAGACTCACGTAGGACGCCGTCTTGTCAGCGCCTTTCTGGTAGAGAGTGACTTGAAACTTTCGTCCGCCAAAAGCCGTGAGCGTTCCTGCCTCGACTCGCGATGAAATTTTTGCCGCGGCGGCTTGACCGCCGATCGCTGTCATGTACTGGTCTACCACATGATCGGGCATGGGGGGCATTGCCTTTGCGCCTTCATGCATCGTGCCCAGGGGCTGTTCGGGCATGGACACCGCCGCAATGACGGGGGTTGAAGCCGGATGGGCCGATCCGTTGTGGCAGGTATCACAAGTGACAACGAGCCGGCCGCCGAAATTCTCCTTGTCAATGGCAAACATCATTTGCATCATCTTGCGCGCCGTCCGCTTCGGGCGCTTATCGTCTTTTTGGAATGCGCCCTCGACGTGGCAGAAGGTGCAGCGTACGCCGAGTGAGGCGGCGATAAATTCCATGGTCGGAATCAGCTGATCCGCAGGAATATTTTTGAGGACTTGGATGTTCTTGAAAACTTGAGCCGCCGTTTTGCCTTCGGGCGAATGCTGCGGAGGGCCGCTTTGCGCCCTTGCGCCCGCAGCCAGAAAGATCAATGGCATCATACTGAACGCTAACCTTGCGCCAGTTCTCCCAACCATGCGTTTACCCCTTTGCAAGAGATTTAATGAAAATCAGAGTATTTCCGGCGGAACGAAAACCGCTTAAATCCGCCCGGCGCCTTCCCAAAATCCAGACCAGTAATCCATTTGTAACAGCCCCATGTCAACAAAAAAGTTGAAAAGTGCGCTGCAATAAGGTACAAATTTTGGAATTGATAGTAGCAAGGGGTTGTGTGGACCGAATGACGGAAAGCGAAGAAGTTCAGGAACTGCGCCGGCAAATCGAGCGGCTTTCCCTCTTCCACGAGGTGGGGAAATCGCTGGCCTCGACGCTCGACAAGCATAAGATTTTGCAGACCATCATGGAGAAGATCAGTGACTTCCTGCAGCCGGACACCTGGTCGCTGCTGATGGTGGATGAGAAGACGCAGGACCTCTATTTTGAAATTGCCATCGGCGCGGGCGCGAACAAGCTGAAAGATGTGCGCTTGAAGATGGGTGAAGGCATCGCCGGCTGGGTGGCGGAGAAGGGCATGCCGGTGCTGATTCCCGACGTGCGGAAGGACCCGCGCTTCACACGCCGCGTGGATGAGATCACAAGCGCGGAGACGGAGTCGCTGGTTTGCGTCCCGATCAAAGGGCGCGAGCGCGTCCTGGGCGTCATCGAGCTGGTCAACCATTTAGGCAAGGGCAGCTTTCGTCAGGAAGACGTCCCGATGCTCAAGAACCTGGCGGATTACGCGGCCATCGCGCTCGAGAACGCGGGATACGTCGAGAAGATCCATGAGCTGACGATCACCGACGATTGCACGGCGCTCTACAACGCGCGGCACTTAAACCTCGTGCTGGACACGGAAATTTACCGCTCGACGCGCTACGGATACGAGTTTTCCGTAATCTTTATAGACCTCGACCACTTCAAGCAGGTGAATGACACTTACGGCCATCTTGTCGGCTCAAAGCTGCTGTGGCTTATCGGCGACCTGATCAAGAACCATCTTCGCCTCATTGATTACGCGTTCCGCTACGGCGGAGATGAATTCGTCGTGCTGCTTCCGCAGACCTCGAAGGAAAATGCGCTGCTGGTCGTGCGGCGCATCAAGGATTTGCTGAACACGCAGACGTTTTTCGTAGAGGAAGAACTGAACGTTCGCGTGACCGCCAGCTTCGGCGTCGCAGGTTATCCCGCGGACGCCAAGACACGCAGAGACCTGTTGCGCCTGGCGGACGAAGCGATGTACGTGGTCAAGAACACCACACGGAATAACATTGCGCTGGCCGGCGAAGGCATTCGGGCTTGAATCGCCGGCATCCGGCGATGAGCTGGCGCGGCGGAAAACGCCAGAATCTGTTCGAGGAGAATATAAATGACGCGAGAAGCGCTGGGCATGATCGAGACACGCGGCTTGGTGGGCGCGATTGAAGCGGCCGATGCGATGGTCAAGGCGGCCAACGTCATCCTCGTCGGCAAGGAATATATCGGCGCCGGATATGTCACGGTCATGGTGCGAGGAGACGTGGGCGCCGTCAAGGCTGCGACCGACGCCGGCGCGGCCGCCGCGCGGCGCGTGGGTGAGCTCGTGAGCGTCCACGTGATTCCGCGGCCGCACGAGGAAGCGGAAAAGATTCTGCCCGGCGGCGGGCAACCCAAAAAGCAGTGACGAGTGTCGGGTGACATGCAGCCGTCCCGGGGCACGCGGCCTGCCACCCGCCACTGGTCACTCGTCACTGTCCTATGGATCGAGACCTCGAATCCATCCAGCAGGTTCGCCTTCTGATTGAGAAGGCCGCGGAAGCCCAGAAAATTCTTGCCCGCTTCGGCCAGGAAGAAATTGACGCCGTAGTCGCCGCGATGGCGGACGCCGCGCGCCGCAGCGCTGAGCCGCTCGCGCGCTTGGCGGTTGAGGAAACCACCTACGGCGTGGTCGCCGATAAAGTCGAAAAAAATCTCTTCTCATCCCGTGATGTTTTCAGCGCCATCAAGAACATGAAGACGGTGGGCGTGATTGCCGAAGACCGTGAGAACGGCGTCGTGGAAATTGCGGAGCCTGTCGGCGTGGTCGCGGCGATCATTCCTTGCACCAACCCGACGTCCACGGCCATCTTCAAAGGCCTGATTTCGCTCAAAGCGCGGAACGCCGTGGTCATGAGCCCTCATCCCTCCGCGGTTCATTGCATTGCGGAAAGCGTGAACGTCATGCGTGAGGCCGCGGTGCAGGCGGGCGCCCCGCCCGGCTCGCTCGGCTGCGTCACTCTCGTTAGTAATGAAGCGACTCAGGAGCTGATGCGACACCGCTCGACGGCGGTCATTCTCGCCACCGGCGGCGCGGGCATGGTTCGCTCCGCGTACAGCTCCGGCAAGCCAGCTCTCGGCGTCGGTCCGGGCAACGTGCCCGCCTATATCCATTCCTCGGCCAATATTCAGAAAGCGGTTGCCGACATCCTGACGGGGAAATGCTTCGACAACGGAACGATTTGCTCGTCCGAGCAGCACATGGTTGTTGATCGGGCAATCGCGGATCAAGTCCGCGCGGAAGCGGAACGGCAGGGAGGATTCTTTCTTACCGCCGATCAGGCTCGCGCCGTCGCGCGCCTCCTGATCCTGCCCAATTTCCGCGTGAACCCCGTCATGGTCGGACAATCCGCCGAGCGCATCGCAAAGGAAGCCGGGATCGCGCTGCCGCCGGGCAAGCGCGCGCTGATCGCTCCGCTCGACGGCATCGGCCGCGGGCACCCGCTTTCCGCGGAAAAGCTCTCGCCGGTGCTGTCCTTCTTTGTGGTCAAGGATTGCCACGAAGGCGCGGACGTTTGCCGGCGCTTGCTCGAATTCGGCGGCATGGGCCACACGATGGCGATTCACGCGGCTGACGACGAAATCATCCGCGCGCTTGCGCTCCAGCTACCTGCCTTCCGGATTGTCGTCAACACTCCAGCGCCTTTCGGCTCCATCGGATACTCAACCCGGCTCATGCCCTCGATGTCGCTCGGATGCGGCACTCACGGCGGGAACATTACGACGGATAATCTCTCGCCCAGAAATCTCCTGAACATCAAGCGGCTTGCCTATGAGCGGAAACCGGTCAATCCGCCTGCAACGGCAATCATTCCGGCAGCCGCGAAGGAACCGAGCCGGAAATCGCCGGTGGCGGCGCCTTCCGCGGCCGTCGCTGAACAGCCGCCAGCGCCGGTCAGTTCCGGCATTCCGAATCCTGCCGAGATTGCGAAACTCGTCGAACGTTTTCTCGCGGCGAAAGAGCCGGCCTCGAGTACTCGGGAATCTCAAGGGGCCAATGCGCCTGGCGCTCAGCCGAAAGACCCGCCCGCTGCTGCTTCGCCGCCTGTTCGGCCCGTGGATTTTGTGAGTGAAGCGGACGTTCGCCGGGCGATCGAAAAGGGGGAGAAAATCGCGGTCGGCCCGAAAACCATCATTACGCCCTCCGCCCGGGATCTAGGCGAGCCCCATGATATATTCTTCTCCGCTTCCTAGCCGAACGAGGCGCTCCGCAGATGGCAGGCCTCCCTATGCGGCGGCTGCCCGGCTGGAGAAGCGCCGAGTCCTAAAAACTGTGGGTACGGAGAATCCTAAAAAAATTCAAAAAAACTCTTGACATACCAGGGTCAGATCAAGTAAGAATAGGAGTGCCCCGAAAGGGTTTAGTACCTAAGTGAATAACGGAATTGAGACCTCTGGTTTAGGGCGGGTAGCCCAAAAAGGAGCTTCTGCTATGTCCCGGATGAATCGCGTTGGAATGATAATGGTGGCTTTGGCTGTGGCGAGTTTACCGGCGTGGGCCGGATCGGCAGTGATCGGCTCGGTCGCGGGAAGCCGGAATGCGAGCCTGAGCGGGCAGAACCTGTTGCCCAACACGACGGTAT
>JAKASG010000081.1 GCA_021828285.1 Acidobacteriota bacterium
AGTGCTACCTTGCTCTTGCTCATGAGGGTGTCTCCTTTCTCCCACCCCGTCAGGCGGGAGATCTTCTATCGGAGATACCCTCTTTCCTTCTCTAACTCAATTTTCAACACGAAATGTTACAGCCTAAGAAGGCTGAAAGCCGGGGCCGGTGAATGAGGCGCCGCCCGGCCTGCGCCTGAGGCCGGTTCGCTTGCATTCGGGCAACTGATTCAGAGATAATTCAATCGAAACATAGAGCGAGGGAACAACACCAGAAATGGGCCGGAAATCTTATTCGTTAATCGGTGTTGGGGTGATGGCGCTCGTGTGCGCGCAGCCCGCACTGGCGAACCGCTGGTATAAAGAGGGGCGCCGGGCTCAAGCGCGCAAGGATTGGGATACGGCGCTCGTGGACTTCGAGCGCGCGGTAAGAAGCCAGCCGGAAAACCCCAGGTTTTTGATCCACGCGCGCATCGCTCGAACGCGTGCTTCCCAGTATCATCTTGAACAAGGCATCCGCCTGCTGCAAGAGCATTTGGATAATCGTGCCATCGGCGAATTTGAGAAGGCGTCCACCATCGATCCGAGCAACCAGGCGGCGACGCAATACCTCGACCGCATGCTGGCGGCCGAAGCGGCGGCCAAGGAAAAACAGGAAAAGGCCCTGAAGAAAGCGATTCACAAGAGCGAAGAACAGCCGCAGCCGACCATCGAAAAGCTCAAAGCTCTGCCGAAGACGCCGATGGCGCATTTCCGGATCACGGCGGACAGCCGGCAGATTTATGAGACGCTCGCGAAGCTGAGCGGATTGAACGTCGGGTTTACATCGGACTTTCAGCCCCGGCCGGAATCGCTCGACCTGACGAACGTGACGGTGAGCCAGGCGATGAATCTGCTGTCGCTGGAGACGCACACATTCTGGAAAGTGGTGACGCCCAATACGATTCTGGTCGTTCCCGACAACCCCGCAAACGAGCGCGAGTATGAGACGAAAATCATCCGAACGATATATCTGACCAACCCGATGTCGCCGACCCAGCGGGGCGCGATTACAACGGCGTTGAAGCAGCTTCTGCAAATGCAGTACGTCATTGACAATCCCGAGTCGAACTCCATTATCGTTCGGGATACGCCGGCGCGCGTGGCGGAAGCCGTGCAGTTGGTCCACGATCTGGATCTCGGCAAAGCGGAAATCCTGATTAACGTCACGGTGCTCGAAGCCGATGCCAGCCGCATCCAGACGCTGGGGCTCGAACAAGTGCCGACCCCGCCCTTGACCGGCGCGAATATCGCGGGATTGACGTACACGGGGACGGTTTCCCAAACCGTGGTGAACTCGACGGGCTCCCAGACGGTGAGCATCCCGGGCGTCGCGCTGAACACGCTCCGGAATTTGCTGGCAACGAAGAATTTCGCCCTTGTCTTGCCGGGCGCCGTCGCGAACGCTCTACTCGATGACTCGCACACGCGGATCCTTCAGAATCCTCAGGTGCGCGTGACGGACGGCGAAGAGGCGAAACTGAAAATCGGCAGCAAAATTCCTTTCGCCACGGGGAGCTTCCTGCCGTCATTTGGAGGGCTTGTTCCCGGCGCGTCCGGCACAACGTCCGGCGCGTCGAATCTGGGGCTGTTGGCCAGCACGCAGTTTCAGTTTCAGAACGTGGGCGTGAACATGGACCTGACGCCGCATCTGATGCCAAACGGCGATATTGAAATCAAATCCAAGATTGACATTTCTTCGCTCGGGCCGGAAATCACTATGGGCGGCGGCCTTCAGGAGCCGAGCTTCGGCCAGCGCGACATCCAACACAATATCATTTTGAAAGAAGGTGAAGTGAGTTTGCTGGGCGGGCTCATGCAGACCACCATCACCCATGAGACAACGGGCGTCCCGGGCCTGGCAAAGGTTCCGGTTTTGAAGTATTTCTTCTCCTCGGTCAAGACGGACCGTGAGAACCAGGAAGTCCTGATCATGCTGACGCCTTACGTGATCCGCCTGCCCTCGCCAGCCGTCGAGGGCGAGACCGCAATCGCAACGGAAGGCGGCCCCGGAACGGGGTCCGGAAGCTTCGTACCCGGGCAGGCCGCGCCGACTTATCGTCCCATGCAATTTCCGGGCGTCTACCGCCCCATGCCTCCTCGGCCGGGCAAGCCATGATGATGAAGACGTTTACCATCCTCCGGCGACAAATTGTTCCCGGGAACGGCGCGGGGTTCACATTGATCGAGATGATCGTGGCGATGGCGATATTGCTGACCCTGACGACGATGGCAATACCCATGGCCAACGTCCAGGTCGAGCGCGTGAAAGAGCAGCGGTTGCGCGAGGATTTGCGGACGATGCGGCGGGCGATTGACCGCTATAAAGATTTTTCGGACCGCGGTTTGATTCCGGTTCAGCTCGATACTTTCGGCTATCCGGCCAATCTGCAGATTCTGGTCACGGGCGTGGCGCTGAGGGGAAGCACAGTGAAATACAAATTTCTGCGGAAAATTCCGGTGGATCCGATTACGGGGCAAATGGATTGGAAGTTCCGCTCGATGCAGGACGACCCGGACTCGGATTCCTGGGGCGGGCAGGACGTGTTCGACGTCACTTGTCCGAGCCATGCGATCGGCCTCAATGGAAGGCCGTATTCATCCTGGTGACGAACATGAAAGGCATCCATCAACTGCGGACCCAGCGCGCGGCGCGCGATGAGAGCGCCTTCACGCTTTTCGAGCTGATGATGGTGATCACGCTGATTCTGATTCTCGCGACGATTTCGATTCCGATGTACCAGGTTTCGATCGTGCGGGCGCATGAAGCCGTTCTGCGCGACGATTTATACACCATGCGGAAGCTGATTGACCAATACACGCTCGATAAGCAAAAGCCGCCCCAGTCGCTCGACGATTTGGTGAGCGCCGGGTATTTGCGTGCGCTTCCCAAAGACCCATTTACGGGCTCGAACCAGACGTGGAAGGCGGATATCGAGGAAGTGTCCACCGGAAGCGAACAGCCCGTCACCGGCGTGGTGGACGTGCACAGCGGCTCGGACGCCGTTTCGCTTGATGGGACCCCCTACAGCAGTTGGTAAGCAGCGCTGAAGCGCTCGAGCGCGAACCCGAACGAGCTTCGGAGGCTCCGGCTGGTGCGGCTCCGGGATCAGCGGAGCGAGCCAGGCATCGCCCGGTTGCCGGGTGCAAACGACAATGGCCGAGTTTCTCTGCAGGCTAGGCACGGAGAGCGGCCGCGTGGTTGACGAAACCTTCCAGGCTGCGTCGGAGGAAGAGCTTCGCGCGCGGCTGTCCGGCCAGGGCTATCTGATCCTCAAAGTCCGCCCGCATCGCACGCTCACCGAGCGGGTCGGGGGCGGAAAGGGCAAAATCGGGCGGGATGACTTCGTCATTTTCAATCAGCAATTCGTGACCCTTTCAAAGTCGGGGTTGCCGCTGCAGAAATCGCTCGACCTCCTGGCGCGGCAAGCCACGAATGCGGAAATGCGTGTCGCCATCGAAAACGTGCGCGACCGGGTGAGCGCCGGGGCGATGCTTTCCGAAGCGTTCGAGGCGACGGGGAAATTTCCAAAAATCTATTGCGCCACGGTGAAGGCCGGGGAGCGGAGCGGCAGCCTGGATAAAGTGCTGTCGCAGTTTCTGGCGTACCAGAAAACGAGGCGCACCTTCAGCAAGAAATTCCTTTCCGCCCTGATTTACCCCGCCTTTTTAACGGTCTTCCTTTTCGCCCTCATCACCTTTGTCACCGCTTACGTGATTCCGAAATTCTCAAGCCTCTATTCGGCGCTCGACGTGCCTCTTCCGACCTTGACGCTGGTTGTCATGAAATTCGGCGAGGATGCCAAGCAGATTTTCCTCGGCCTGACGATCGCGGCCATCACGTTTTTTGTGGTCCTCCGGTCCGCGCGGAGGTCTCGTGCCGCGCGAATGATTTGGGAGAGGACGAAATTGCGCCTGCCGATTGTGGGCAAGCTGCTTTTGAAATTTGCGGTCGCGGAATTCGCCCGCAACATGGGTACGCTGTTGCAGGGTGGAACGCCGATCGTTCCGGCGCTCACCACGGCGCGCGATTCGGTCTCGAACCCGCTGATTGCGGAGGCGGTGGAAAAGGTGCGAAAAGAGGTGATGGCAGGGAAGCCTCTTTCCGCCAGTTTGAAGGCGACCGGGTTGTTTCCCGACCTTGCGCTCGATATGGTCCAGGTGGGGGAAACGACCGGGGCGCTCGCGGCCATGCTCGAATCCGTGGCGGACTTTTACGAGGAGGACGTCAACATCGATTTGGGCACGCTGGTGGCGCTGGTGGATCCCATCGTGCTGGTGGCGATCGCCGCCGTTGTTGGTTTCGTCCTTATCGCATTCTACCTGCCACTTTTCTCGCTCGCGGGCCAGGCGCACTGACCCGCTGAGGAGGTTTTGCCATGACTGAACCGGCAACCGGAAATCTCGAACAGGAAATTCAGCAGGCGCACGAGCTGGCCGACCGCTACCATTTTGAGTTCGTGGACTTGCGGGAAATACGGCCCGATCCCGAAATCCTGCGCACGATTCCGCTCGACCTGATGTTGCGCTACGAGTTCCTGCCGCTCGAAGCCCGGGACCATCAACTCGTGGTCGCGCTCGGCGATCCGAGCGATCTCGCGCGCCTGGATGAGATCGAGAACCGGCTCGACCGGCGCCTGGAGGTGCGCGTCGCCGCGCCGAGTCAGGTCAAAGAATATTTGAAAAAGACGGACCCTTCGCAGCGCGTGCTGGACGAAGCGACGGTCGAGTTCCGCCTGGACGTGATCCGCGAGGAAGAAGGCGGGGACGAAAACCTTTCGCTCGAAAACCTGGTGGAAGAGCGCGACGTGAGTCCGATGATCCGGCTGGTGGATTCGATCATCTTCGCGGGGCTCGAGCGGCGCGCGAGCGACGTTCACCTCGAAAGCCGCGACAATTCCATGGTGGTGAAGTACCGGATTGACGGCGTGCTGCAGCAGGCCATGGCGCCTTTGGCGCGCGAGTTCCAGAACAACGTCATCACCCGCATCAAGGTGATGGCCGACCTCGACATCGCCGAGCGGCGCGTGCCGCAGGATGGACGATTCCGCGTGCGCTATCGCGGCCGGCCCATTGATTTCCGGGTTTCCGTGATGCCCTCGATCAACGGCGAGGACGCGGTGCTGCGCATCCTCGACAAAGAGTCGCTCCACGAGAAATTCCGCCAGTTGCGGCTGGATGTTCTGGGCTTATCCGACCGCGAAATCCGCCGGCTGCGGCGATTCATCCGCGAGCCTTACGGCATGGTGCTGGTGACCGGGCCGACCGGCAGCGGAAAGACCACAACGCTCTACGCGGCGCTCTCTGAAATCAAGAGCGAAGAAGACAAAATCATCACCATCGAAGACCCGGTTGAATATCAGGTGCGCGGAATTACTCAGATTCCCGTGAACGAAAAAAAAGGGCTGACCTTCGCTCGCGGACTGCGCTCCATCCTTCGCCACGATCCGGACAAAATCATGGTGGGGGAAATCCGCGATAACGAAACGGCGCAAATCGCAATCCAGTCGGCGCTCACCGGCCACCTGGTCTTCACCACCGTTCACGCCAACAACGTGGTGGACGTGCTGGGACGTTTCCTGAACATGGGGGTCGAGCCCTACAACTTCGTTTCGGCGCTGAATTGCATTCTCGCCCAGCGACTGCTGCGGATGATTTGCGATGCTTGCAAACGCCCCGTGGAGCTCCCGAAGGAACTTTTCGACGAATCAGGTCTCGATGCCGCCGCATGGCAGGATGTGGTTTTCTACGAAGGCGCCGGCTGCCCGCAGTGCAGCGGAACAGGCTTTCGCGGCCGGACGGCAATCGGCGAGCTGATGGCGCTCACGGACCGCAGCCGCGAAATGATCCTCGAAAAGCGCCCCTCCTCGGAAATCCGGCGGGTGGCGCGCGAGGAGGGCATGGTGACGCTCCGCGAAGCGGCGCTCGAAAAGGTACGCCAGGGAATGACCACCTTGCGGGAAATCAACAAGGTCACTTTTGTCGAATAGGACGGAACACAGGAAATGGCGGAGGGGTCGGAGCGAAAATCGAAGGGTGGGCATGAGCTGCGAGCTGGCGCCCATTACGTGGTTCCGGAAACGCTGGTCGAAGTGGGTCCGGGATTCGTCCTGGCGGCGCGCCTCGACCGTTCGAAAGCCCGCGTGCGGCGATTCGGCCTCGCGCGCGTTGAGGAATCCGCCATCGAGCCGCTGCTCGCCCGCCCGAACGTTCTCAAGCTCGATGCGGCGCGCCAGGCGGTGGCGCAGGCGGTGGAGCGCACCGGCAGCGGAGGCGATTCGCTGGGTTTCCTTTTGCCCGATGGCGCGCTGCGCGTGGCGCCCCTTTCAATGGAAACCATACCGGATAAACCTTCCGAAGCGGTTGCGCTCGCCGCATGGAAGATGAAGGACTCGCTGCCATTCGGCCCGGACGAAGCCCGGATTTCCTATCAGGTGATTGCAAAAAAGGAAAAGGAATACGAGGTGCTCGCCGTCGCGGGCCGGCAGAGCGTGCTGGCCGAGTACGAAAGCCTCACCGAAGGAATGAACAATCCCCTGGTGATGATCGTGCCGAGTACGCTTGCGCTTTTGGCGCTTTTGCCGGAGGCGGAAGGGGCGCAAATGCTCCAGCACGCGAGCGGCCAGGGTGTGACGACCGTGCTGATTGAGGGGGGTCAGATTCGCTTATGGCGGCATCTGCGCCTCGATAACGGGTCGAACGGTGATCCTACGGGAGCCATCGCTTCCGAAGCAGCTCGCGTGCTCGCTAGCGCGCGAGACCGGATGGTGCTCGAAGTGCGGCGCGTGTGGCTTTGCGCACGGCCGGCGCTCGGGCCCGGCGGGATCGAAGAGCTTTCGCGGGCTGCGGGTTGCGAATTTGAAGAACTCCGCGCCGATGGCGGCCTTGCCGCATCGTCGCTCGCGCCTGAGGAAATGAAGCTTTTCGCCGAGTACGGCGCTCCGATCGCCGGCGCCATCGTGAATGGAAAATGAAGACGACGCTCAACCTCGCCACGCCGCCCGGATGGCGTGAACAATATGGCTTTCGATGGGCGGTGCCCACGGCGCTTGCGGCGCTCGCCGGCCTTGTGCTTCTTGGCCACGGAATGGCCCGTAATTATCGGCGCTATCAAAGCATCGAGAAACAGGTCTCAGAGGTGCGCGGGCAAGAGGGAAACCTGAAGTCGAAGCTCGAGTCCCTTGAACTTCAGATGGAGGCGCCCGAATACCGTCAGATGTTTCAGGACACCCGGCTTTTGAACGAGTTGATTACGGCGCGCCAATATTCGATTCTAGGCTTGGCGGCTCGTGTGAGCGCGCTGCTTCCCCATGACGTTCGCCTCGATTCGCTGGCGGTGGTCCGCTGGCATCCTGAAAAGGGCTCGGTCGATGTGAGGCTGGGCATTGAAGGGAAGGACGAGAAAGGCGTCGAAACCTTCCTGACAAATCTTGAGGGAGCGCCGGACTTCAGCGACGTTGTGGTGCGCGATACCGGTGTCGCGGGAGACCAGAATTCGAGCGGTGGGACGAACGGCAACGTTTTGCTCATGTGCACCGCGCATTTCAGTCCGAAACCTGTCGGAGGCGCGCAATGAGCACTTTTTCGCGCCAGCGGCGGAAAGCGCTGTTGCGCCTGGCGGAGCGTCTGGCCATGGGTTTGGTGGCGCTTGATATCCTCATGTATTTTGCGCTTTTCCGGCCGCTCCGTTCGCGCCTTCTGGATTCCTACTCGACTTACTCCAAAACCTACGCCGCCATTTTGAGCGACCGCGCAGAACTCGAAGCGATGACGCGGTTGAAAGCCGAGCTCCCGACCTCGAATGCTAACTTCAATAAATTTCTCGGAAATCATATTCCGCCACGGCGAGAAGGATTTTCCGATGCCATGGAGCTGCTGCGGAAGCTTTCCCACGACTCGGGAATGCAAATTGATGCGGTCAGCTATAAGCTTCACGATAACAAACTCGAGCCGCTGGATCGTCTGGGCATTCGAATCGAGGTGGAAGGCACTTTCGCACAAGTGCTCCGGTTCGTGAACGAGATTGAGACGAATAAAGATTTCCTGCAGGTGCGGCAGTTTATGTTCCAGCTTGGCGACAGCGGCGTTCTTGACTTAAAAATGGAGGCGGACCTTTACCTCACGCGATGACGGCGCGCCAAAAACTCGAACGCTGGGGTCCTGTCATCCTGGGCGTCGTCTCTGTGCTACTGGTCTTCAGGATCGTGCGGCAACTTCAGCAAAGTAACCCGGCGGAGGTGCGCGTGCGGGAGGTTGCCAGGCTCAAAGCGCCGAGCAAAGGAAAGGCAAAGCCACATAAAGGGCGCAGGGGAAACGGTGTTTTGGATAGGTACGATCCGAACCTCAATATCACGCAACTCGAGCACGTTGAAAAGCGTTCCGCGCCGGACATTGCGCGCAATCCGTTCAACTTTTTCGTTCCGAAGCCGGTCGCACCGCCTGCGTCCCAAACCGCCGAGAATACAAGCCCGCCGCCTCCGCCAGCGCCTCCACCGCTGCCGTTGAAGGCGCTGGGGTATGAAGTCGAGGCAAGCGGGGTGCGCGAGGCGTACATTACCTATCAGGACGAAATCTTCGTTGTTCGGACAGGCGATTCAATTGCCAGCCGATATAAGATTCTCCAGGTCACTCCAAAGATTGTCGAGGTTGTCGATTCGACGACGGGCCAACACGGTGAACTCCCGATCCCTAAATAGCCGGCGGAAAGCCGGTAAACGCGTTAACTCCAGGGAAGACGGTTTCGTCCTCATCATCCTGATGATGATTGCCGTCTTTCTTCTCATCGCGCTGACCGCGGCAGCGCCGAGCATTTTCACTGAAGGGCGGCGGGAAAAGGAAAAGGAGTTGATTTTTCGCGGCGAGCAATATGCCCACGCCATTTATCTCTTCGACCTGCAATTTCACCGTTATCCGACTTCCGTCAAAGAATTGCTCCATACCAATGACATGAGCTTCTTGCGCCAGCGCTTTCGCGACCCGATGGCGGCGAACGGAAAATGGCGATTCATACATGCCACCGCGAATGGCGTTGTCACGGATTCAGAAACGCTTCAGCAGCCGGGTCAGCAGCAGGGGGAAAACGGCTCGACGCGCGGATCGCCCGGCGGACCGGGATCCAGCAGCTTCGGTAACGGCATGGGCGCATCCTCCGGAACAAGCGCTTTCGGCAACGTAGAAGGTGCGTTCATCGTGGGAGTTGCAAGCACGAGCAAGCAGATGTCCATCATGACCTTCAACAATCACGACCACTACAACCATTGGGAATTCATCGGAATCCCCGGTTTGCCGGGCTCCGTGATTCAGACGGTTAATCCCGCGGGATTTGCGGCCCCCGGGCAACCCTCTGGATCCCCCATCGGATCTAAGCCGACGGGCGGCTTCGGAAGTTTCTAAAGGCTATCGCCCGCCTCGAAGCCCTTATCCTTAAGCCACTCGCCTCGTGCGCTCATTCCTTGTGTTCCTTGGCCGCGCTTTGCTTCCGGCGAGTCCAGACATTGACATGCGTTCGCCGGGCAGTCGCCCGCGCTTTACGGCAGTGCACTTGTTGATGGCTCAAAGCCCAGGATTTCCAATCAGGCAGGCGCGCCTGCTGCGAGATGCAGCGGGGAGGCTTCAAGCCCCATGCGGGGCGGAACAGCGGCACGGCGGTGATCCATTAAAGCCGCGAGGAGCGGCTTGCGATCCGCGCCATTGAAGTGGATTGTGCACAAGGATAACGCCGTCAGCTCGTGCATGCGCTTGTGAAGGCGGTGCTGGTAAATGCGAAGGGAGTCTGGTTCAGCGCCATTTCCGTAAGCCCAGGACCAATCCGTCACCCATCGAACGATGGAGCCGTTTCGCCGCAACGCACTGTGGTAAAGGTCGGTGGCCGGCTTCGCCGAACGGACGAAGCAATGCGGCGCCGTGAGGAAGACGAGCCGTCCGCTGCGCAACATACATTCGGAGCGGAATCCTTTTCCGTTGAGGCTGGCTGCGAGCTCCTTGAGCCAGGTGGGGCCTGCAAGCGCTACCACTTGCTGGCCGACTTCAAGACCGCTGATTACGAATTGCAAGACTTCAAGAGGTTCAGCCTGCGTTCGGATGAAAAAGCGACATGCCCCATGGCTCATCAGTCTTCTCCCCAACTCCGGCTACATTCTTCTAGTCCCATCTTCGGCCAGACCGAAGGCCGTTGTCAACAGGAAATCCCAATAGAAACGCGTAAATTCAGCCTCCGCGAACGTTCGCCTAAAATTCGCTTGACATCGGCTGCGCATTTGAATGTCGAGCTTTCGCGTTCTCGGGCGATTCGAACAGGAGGCGCGCCACGGCCCATCCCTCAGGGCTCTAATTCCGGAGCGGGGGGGCGCGTCACCGTGGCGCCGAAAAAGCGAAAATAGAAATAAATGTTCAGCGCAGTAATGGCGCCATACAAGTAAAACGGAATTCCGATGTCTTCGGCGTTAAACATGGCGCCGGTGAAAGCAACCGCACCGGATGAACACGTCAGCCGGGCGACTTGATTGACTCCGAGCGCTCGTCCACGCTCTTCCGGATTGACCATGTCCGTGAGCGCGGTTTGCTGAGTGGGCTGCGCGGCAACGCGCAGTGCGGGCGTCAGCAGGTAGACGAGCATCGCAAAAGGGAAATACCGCAAAAGGGGCATGAGGACGAGCAAACCCGCTCCCAGGCCGCGAGTGAAACTGATGCTCTTCACGAAACCCAGGCGGCGCTCGAATCGCGGCGCGGTCAAAAGCGAGAACGAGGCGAGCATGCCGCTCGCGAATCCGTAGACCGACATTTGGGCTTTCGGAAGGTGATAAACGATGACGAAAAAGGGAATCAGAAAAGGCGTGACGAGGCCCTGGGTGAGTCCGTTCAAAGCGCCGGTGAGCGTGAATTTGCCGATGACTATACGGCTCGGCAAATGCCCCCGGCTACCTCTCGTTTCAACCAATTTGAGTACAAACATCAGCGGCAAACCGGCGGCGGAAATCAGCGTCGCAACGATGAAAGCTTCCTGGACCGTAACCGCACGGACAAGCAAGGCGCCCAAAGACGCGAAAACACCGCTCATGAACGAGAAAATTGAAAAAAAGAAGGTGCGTCGTTCCCCGGTTGTGAGATCGGCAATCAACGCGCTTTGGATGGGCTGCGCGGCGCCGCCCACTCCGCCGCCCATCAGCGATCCGGTGGCGGAATAGCCGCCGACGATGCTCGCGATAAATAGGGCGGGCAGACTTTCAGAAAAAATCACAATGGCCGAGCTGAGCGGGAGCATGAGCCCCGCGATAATCAGCGCCTTTCTTCTGCCCCAGGTATCTGCCAGATGGCCGATGAAAAATCCGAACACGGCGGTCGCAAGGGAAGCGGAAGCGTAAATGAAGCCGAGGCTTGCAGCGCTTTCGTGCCGCGTCGTGAGCACAAGGTAGGGGAAAGCAATCGCAATCAATCCCGCGGCAATACTGCGCGTTATTCGAAAAATCGCCAGGAAAGTCATTTGCAAAGGGTCGTTTGCGGCGAGGGCCGAGGGAGACCCCGGGTTGACTTGGGAGTTCGCCTGCTTGTCGTTCTTCGAATCGCTGGTAGGCACGTGGAATTGTGGCTCGATAACCCTAATCTCCTAAGATAGCGGGACTCTGCCGCTTTGACAATCCTCGGCGCGCGAAGCGCTCTTGAAATCCGAAGCTCGTTGCTGAATAATGCCCCGCCGGGACCTCTGATGCTCGAACGATCTCAGGGGTCGTAGCAATGGAGTCGCCCATGATCGCTCAGCCGCGCCGAATCCCGCAGCATCGCCTGCCCCGCCCGGAGCCTGCCATCGGAGGTCCCGACCTGATTCTTTTCAACGGCAAGATTTGGACTGGGGAGGCGATGGCGCAGCGGGGAAGGAAAGCCACCCCCGCAAAATTCGCGCAAGCGGTTGCTATCGCGAACGGGCGAATTCTTGCGGTCGGTCCGGATTCCGGCGTCCGCCGCTTCGGCCGGAACAACACGCAGGTAATCGATCTTCGCGGTTGCTTTGCGATGCCCGGATTCATTGACTCGCATGCGCACTTCATGGACGGCAGCTTTCAGCTTCTTTCGGTCAAGCTCAAGGACGTGAAAGACGAAGCGGAATTTGTTCGCAGGATTCAGGCGAGGGCCGGAAGGCTTGCGCGCGGCCGATGGCTCCTGGGCGGAGATTGGGATGAGCAGGCGTGGCCCGGGGCGAGGCTGCCCACGCGCTGGATGATTGATTCCGCAACGCCAAAGAATCCCATCTTCCTCAGCCGGTACGACGGCCACGAGGCGCTTGCGAATTCGCTCGCGCTCAAGTCCGCCGGCATCACGAAGCGAACGCCCGATCCCGTGGGCGGAGAAATCGTCCGCGATGCGGCCACCGGTGAGCCGACCGGAGTTCTGAAGGACGCTGCGCAGGATTTGGTCGCACGCATCATTCCGCCTCCCTCGGAAGCGGATGCGCTCGAAGCGCTTGAAGCGGGATTGGCGGAAGCGCGCCGCCACGGCGTCACAGGCGTACACGACATCAATCTGGGCTCGAATACTCCCGGCGCGGATTTTGCCGGTGAATTGAGGCTCCTTCGCCGGCTCGAGGCCGAACAAAAGCTCACTTGCCGGTTCTATGAGATCATTCCGCTCACCGAATGGAAACGGCTTGCGGATGCAGGCATCGGGCGTGGCATGGGCGCCGATTTTATCAAGCTGGGCGCGCTCAAAGCTTTCGCCGATGGCTCGCTCGGCTCGCAAACAGCCTGGTTCTTTGAGCCCTATGATAATCGTCCCCGCTATCGAGGCTTGCCGCTGCCGTTGATGAATCCGCCTGCGAAAATGGAGGGACTCGCCCGCGAGGCGAATGCGGCCGGTCTTCAGTTGGCGATCCACGCCATCGGCGACCGCGCGGTCGCGGAAATTCTTGACCTCTATCAAAAGCTTGGGGGCAGGAATCCCGCGGCTCCCCGCTTTCGCATCGAGCACGCGCAGCACGTCCGGCCGGAAGATTTCGCGCGGTTCGGAAGGATGGGCATCATCGCTTCCATGCAGCCTTATCACGCCGTTGACGACGGCCGCTGGGCTGAAAAGCTCATCGGCCGCAAGCGCGCGCGGACGAGCTACGCCTGGCGTTCGATGCTCGAGGCGCGGG
>JAKASG010000082.1 GCA_021828285.1 Acidobacteriota bacterium
CTTGCTTCGCGCGCTTCCCTCAAACAGGCGTGCCGGGAATTGGTTGACTCAGCGAACAAAAGCGGCGGGAATGACAACATCACGGCCGTCGTGGCAGAGGTCGCGGGCCGGGGCCTGCCGCCTGCCGATCCATCTTCTCCCCCGCAAGTGAAAGAGTTTCATCGGCAGAACTTCGAGGCGTAGGCGCGCGGCTGTTTCCACCACACGGAACGGCAATGCGGCGAACTCCGGAAAGCCCGGGCAGATGGCGGGGTTTCAAGGTCGGGCAGGCAATCTTTCCGCGCGATGGTAATACTGTGAACCCAGAAAAAACCGGCGGGAAGCATTGGAAATGGCCTCCCGCCGGGCTGGAACTTACTGGTTTGGAACGAAGTCGGCCATCCCTTCCACGAAAACGGCGATATGGCTGCCGTCGTTCGTGACGAGGAATCCTGCTCCCGGAACAAGGTTGGACGTGGACATGAGGAGAGTTGTATTCCCCGTGTCCACGTAGATCCGTTCGAACCGCGTGACGGGCGAAGCGCCTGAGAAATCCACATACTCCGCCACAATCGCGTTGTTCGTGGGATCGCCCGTGATATGAACCGTGCCGTCAGGAAGGTCCACGTACTGGATGAGGGCCTGGTTCGTGTTGTTGACGAGGGCGAGCTTCTCACTCACCGTTCCGTCAGAGTTCACGACCTGGCCCATTACCCCGAGCGTGGAGCCGACTTGGACAAGTTCCCATCCGCCCGTCGCGGGGTACGTATTCCAGTAGTTCCTGTCAGTTGCCGTGAACTCCGAGAGCTGGAGCGTCCCCGAGGCGGTTGCCGTGGTCCCCGAGATCGTGTACCACCGGAGGGTCTGGTCGCCCCGCCCGTAGAACACGATATGAGAGGGGTCGAGAACCCGGATGGCGGTTGGCTGGCTGCCGGACGAGATACCCGGAACCGTGAACACGCCGCCGCTGTCATCGCAATCGACCGCGTCCGTGCCGTTCGGTGAACCGCCGCCCGTTGGGATGGTCGCGCAGACGAGACCGCCCTTCGCGTCGATGGCAAGAGGTTCGCCGTTCGTGAGGGGAATGAGCCCGTAACTTCCATTGCCTACGTCGGTGAAAGAGATGCCATTTATCCCCGATGCGATCGGTTCAGGCTGCGTGAAGTAGAGAGTTTGACCATCAACCGCAATCGCATTTCCACCAGCTTCAATGCTCCCGTCCGCCGTGCCGTCAGATTTGAATTTGAAGGTTGACCCAGACTGTTCAGTCCCGTTGCCGGAGTAGGCGTAATAGATCTCCCCGGACGAGGGATCCTGCACGGCCATGTTCTGGCTGCCATCGAAGGTAAGCCAGAGTGTGTTGGACTTTGCGCCATCGGTGCCCGTGATCCAGAACGAAACGGTTCCGGGGATATCGCCGTTACCGATGAAGTTCAACGACCCGCCTGCCAAGGTTGCTGTCGTAACGCCGCCGTAGCTTGATTGTACGTTAAACACATCGCCGTTCGTGCAGCCAGTGCAACTAACGCTGAGCGGGAACGCACCCCCGAAGTCGGAATAGAGTTCCTGGTTAGGGTACGTCTGGTTTAGGATAATGGTGATCACTCGCTCCACCGTCACGCTTACCGTCCCCGTCGCGGAGCCGCTTGCATCCGTCGCGGTGGCCGTGATGGTCACCGTCGTGGATGCCGACACGGTCGCGGGGGGCACGTAGGTCGCGGTGAGCGATCCCGTTGACGTAACGGCGCCCGTGGAAGGACTGACGCTCCACGTGGCCGTCGCGTTTCCCGTTCCGCCCTGCACGGTTGCGGCGAGAGCGGCACCGGTCGTGTCGCCCGCGTTCACCGTGGCGGGCGTCGCGGAAACGGAAACCGACAACGGAAACACGATGGTCGCCGCGGCGGTTCCCGACTTGGTCGAGTCCTCGGTCGAGGTTGCCGTCACCGTCACGGTTCCCGCCGAGGCCGGCGCCGTGAGGATGCCGGTCGAACTGATCGTGCCGGCGCTCGCGGTCCAGGCGACGTTGGGACTGTAATTCCCCGTTCCCGTGACCGTCGCCGTGAATGTCGCCGTCTTGCCCGTCACGACCGTGGCGGTCGCTGGCATGACGGTGACCGAAGTGATGGTCGGCGGAAGAGTAATCGTCCCACCCCCTCCGCCGCAGGCGGGAAGGCCTGTGACAAGGCACACTACCAGAGCCAGGTGTTTCATGGCATTCCCCCCTTTTCTCCGCCGCGCGCCATAAACTCCCTGGCGTGTCTCGACGCTGAGCCGCCACGCGGCGGCCCGCGCGAACAACGCAGCCGCCCTTTGCGGAGGCCGACGGCTGCTTATCTCGGCCGGACGATGTCGGAAAACTGGGGCTGCGCGTCCGCGCTGAGCTTGATCACTTTGGCGTGGCAATTATCCGCGTCAATGACGTCGGTGACTTCAAGCAAGCCAATCGCCTTAGTAAGGTTCGTGTCGGTTGAATCGTAGAGGTCGAGCCGCGAGCCCGGCCGCAATCCCGCCGATGACCCGAGGTTGATGGTGAGGAGATCGCCTTTGGCCCAGGTCTGCGGCGCGGTCACGTATCCGCGCGTGACACCCACGGGAGTGGAAGGCGCCGGATTACTCGATGCCGAAGCGGCCGGGGCCGGAGTTTCCGGAGCTGGATTGGCGGCGTAGCGCTGAGGACGGCGTGAGGCGGCGGCAGACGATTGACCGGCGTTTTGCGATTGAAGCGCCGCCATGGCGTCCGACAGGCTTTTGAAAGACCCTTCCTCTTCACTTCGCATGCTCGTGAGCTGTTGGGTCATGGTGGTCGAATTCTGCAATTGATTCACCTGGAGCTGCGAAACGCTGTTCTGCATATCTTCCAATCGCTGTGATTGGTCGGACATTGTGCTTTGCAACTTTGCCTGCTTTGCCTCGAGGTCGGCGAGAGTCTGGCTCAATTGGGAGAGGCTTCCGCTGAGCGCCGCAATTTGCGCCTTGAGCGCCTTCAATTGATCACTGAGCGCGGAGATCTGATCTCTAAGGAAATACATCGGGTGCTTTTTGAATTCAACATCGGCCGGCGAAGAACCCCGGTTTCTCGCGAGAGCGCCCGGCGCGAAAAACCCGATCAAAAGCAGTGCGCAAATCATCCGCTGTTTCATTAGAGGTCCCTCCCTGACTTTGCCTGTTGTCGGCTTGCTGCGTTACTGTCCAAAAACCACGTCAACGGGAACCGATCTTCCCGGCTTCACGTCAACTCTCTTTTGCTGCGGCGGAAATCCCGAGACGGAAAGCGTGATGGTGTGCTCGCCCGCGCCGAGCAGGATCTTGGCCGGAGTCTGCGCGCTCTCCATCGCACCGTCAACCATGATCGTCGCACCCTCGGGAATCGTGTGGATATCGAGGGTGCCCTCCGACATCGCGGAGGTTTCAAGCGTAAACGTCACGACGGCGACGACATTGGCCTTGACGTCAATCCACTCCTCATGGGGTTGAGCTCCGCGGGGATTCAGAATGCACTTGTATCTTCCGGGCGGCAAATTCACTCTTGCGGGGCTCGGCCCATAAGACTTTCCGCCGACTTCGACCTCCACTCCCTTGGGCTTGGTCACGATAATTGTTTCGCCTGTGACAGTAGCCGGCTCGAGACTGCCCCCGGCCGGGCTTTGAGCAGTTTCTTCTGCAGAGCCGGGCGCGAGCGCGCGCTCCCTGAGAGCAAGCTCGATTCGGCTGCCGCGCCCTCCTTGAACTGTAACTCTGCGGGAAACGGGTCTGTAACCATCTTTCGTGAGGGTGATCGTGTGCCGGCCGGGTGTGAGCTGCTGGAAAATGTGCGGCGTTCGCCAATCGGAATGGGTGTGGCCGTCTACCGAAATTGCGGCGTCCCTCACGTTAGCGCTTACGGTCAGTCTGCCGAACAATGGAGACGCCGTCGGCTGCTTTTGCGCTTTCGTGGAAGTCGTCTGGGTGGCCGGAGCGGCGATGGGAGCCGGCGCCGCCGTTCCAGAAGGGCTCGTCGTTTGGGATGCCGCCGAAGATGCAGGGGCACCCGCGACCGCTCCCGGCGACCCTGCGGCTGAGCCGCTCGGCGCATTCGCGGAAGGCGCAGGCGCTTGAGCTGCGGAGCTCGCGTTCGAGGCCGGCGGTTGCGCTGTCGAAGCAGCCGGCGCAGGCGCCGGAGGTTGCTGCGCCGCCCCGTTCGTCTGACGATTCAGGAGCGAGAGCAGTAAATGGTCGAGCGGCGTTCGCTCATAATAAGCGCCCCCTGCAACTGCAATAGCGATCAAGGCTCCAAGCAGAAGCACCGGCATGGATCGCGGCTTCTGTGGAGCGCGTTTGGAAGCCGCTGCCGCAGGCTGAAGAATCACATCCGGTCGCGCCGGCGGAGCGGAAACGGGCGGTCGCGGCGCGGGTGGCGGAGGGACCGTTATTCTTGAACCGGAACTCTGAGTCGGCTCAGGCGCCGAAGCCGCCGTCGGCGGTCGCGGCGCAGGCGCCGAAGAGCGAGGCGCAGAACCCTGCGGCGGATTCGTGGACGGTCGAGGTCGGGGCGTTGTGGACGGGGCGCTCGGGCGCCGGCTCGGCGGCGCGTTCAAGGCGACGGTTGCGGAAGGCTCCGCTGCGACGCCCAAATTCCTGAATTGTTTCAGGTCTTCCGCCAGCGCGCTGCAAGTCTGGTAGCGGTCTTCGGGGATCTTGTTGAGCGCCTTCGAGATGACATAATTCAGTCCCGGATGGATCGAGCTGTCCAATTCGATCGGAGGGACAGGGTTTTCGTGGACGATCTTGTAAATCACCGTCGTGATATTTTCGCCGCCAAACGGTTTCGCGCCCGTCACAAGCTCGTAGAGGATGACGCCGACGGAGAACAGGTCCGAGCGCCCGTCCACGCCTTTGCCGGTAACCTGCTCGGGCGACATGTAATTCGGCGTGCCGAGAATCTGTCCGGTCTGCGTCATGCCGGTGGTCATCACCTTGGCGATTCCAAAGTCGGTGATCTTGATGTGTCCGCTCTCAAGGACCATGATGTTCGCGGGCTTGATATCCCGATGGACAATCTTGAAGGAGTGCGCGTGGTCGAGCGCCCCGCAAATCTCCTCGAACATCGGAACGATCTTTTCGATAGGCAGGCTCCCATGCTCCTCGATCACAGCATGGAGCGTCTTGCCTTCGAGATACTCCATGGCCAGATAGAGCATCTCCTGATCTTCACCGAAGTCGTAGATGGTGACGATGTTCGGATGGGTCAGGACGCCCGCGCTTTGCGCCTCACGCTGGAACCGCGCCTTATATTCCTTGTATTCGGCCGGTCTTAACCCCTCGGTGAGCATCCGCTTGATGGCCACTTTGCGGCCGATGAGCGGATCGTAGCCGCGATAGACCACCCCCATCGAGCCTCGCCCGATTTCAGAGATGATCTGATAACGGCCTGCGTGAGTCAGGTCCTTTGGCATCTTCCTGGTTTTTCCCGGCGGGTGATTACCTGTCGCCTACCCTCGCGCTCGAGCCTTCAAACCCCGGCTGTATTGCGGCTCTGCCTGATGGATGTGGCCACCCTCCCATCCGGTAGGTTGAGGCTAACGCAACCCCCCTGCATTGTCAATAAGAGTGGGAGAGTACGAAAGTACCAACCGGCGCACGTGAAGACCGTCTCCGGCGAATGCGCGGAACAGCTTGCCGGTGGCGCAGGAACCGGGCCGGTGATAGCTATTTCTCGGCCGCCTTCACGACAATCGGTTGCAGTCCCGCTCGCCGGAGCGATGCGTTGAGCTTCGGCAGCTCTGTTGATTTCACTTCATTCCATTGGCCGAGCGTCGCCTGAAGCTTCTGGCTCTTATCCGCGAATGCCTCAATAGCCTCTGCGGTGGGAGCGGCGTCGGCGCCTTCAACCGCACGCTCAATCGTTCCGAGCGCCCCCACCAGATAATGGAGGCTCGTCCGATCCCTCGGCGGCGGCCCGAGGCCTGAGAAATCGAGTCCGGGCGGCGGCGTGACGCCGAGAATATTGCCGACCTTCCCATCCAGGGTTGCGACGGACCGCCCGAGCCGTCCTTGCGTCTTTGAACGAAGCGCTTTGAGCGCCGAGTAAACGCCGCTTGCGTCCGCGCGCGCGGCGGACGTTTGAGCGATTGCCTGGTTAATCTTCATTGCCAGTTTGAATTGTTTTTGGAGCGCCAGGTCCGAAATGCTGACGCGCGGGTCCATGCGGACGGTGAGCGGCTGCGAATAAGTGTTGCCGTCCACGGTGAGTTTTACCGTGTAATCGCCGGGCAGCGCCCAGGGCCCTCCGCCGAATCCGAAGTAGGCGTAATAGGAAGGCACCGCGCCTTTCGCACCCGCGTAATGCAGATCCCAGACAAAGCGATGCATCCCCGCCGCGGCGGAAGGCGGCTTGGGCGGATGAATCCAGTAAGCGGGGATATTGATTTTGCTCACATTGACCTTGACGGGTTTGCTCGCGCTCGAATACTGCCGGACGAGCCCGCCCTTCGAATCGTAAATCGCGAGCGACACAGGCGTCGTCGCAGCGCTTGCCAGGTAATAGTCAATGATGGCGCCGTTCGGCGGATTCTTTCCCGCGGGGACTTCGGGCGGCAGCGGCGTGCCTTCATCGGATCCGGGCCGAATTCGATAAGCGGTCTCGGGTTTGAAGAGCCACGCGTTCGAATTCGCCACTTTCGCGTCGAGCTGGCGAAGCGGGGTGATGTCATCGAGAATCCAAAACGCGCGGCCGTGTGTCGCAATCACCAGGTCGTTCTTGTGGATCACCAGATCGCGCACCGAGCAGTTCGGCAGGTTCAATTGCAACGGCTGCCATTCGTCGCCGTCGTTGAATGAAACAAAGACTCCGGTCTCCGTTCCGGCGAAAAGCAGGCCTTTTCGGTAAGGATCTTCGCGCACGACGTGCACGTAGCTCCCCACAGGAATTCCTTTGGTGATGAGCTGCCACGTTTTGCCGCCGTCATGAGTTCGATAGATGTAAGGTGTGAGATCGTCCAGCCGACGGCGGTCCACGGCGGCGTAAACGGTGTTCGCGTCATCGTGCGAAGCCTCGAGGAGGCTGATTTTGCTCCACGGCGTGATTTCGGGCGGTGTGACGTTTTGCCATGTCTTGCCTTCGTTCCGGGTCACCTGGATCAGGCCGTCATCGGTGCCGATCCAGATTTCGCCTGGTCGAACCGGCGAAGGCGCAATGGTATAAATCACGCCGCGCCGCGGCCCTCCGAAGCCGTCCTTCGCCGTTGTCGGATCGAGATTCGGCGGAACACCGGGATTCTCGCGGGTGAGGTCCGGGCTGATCTTTTCCCAGCTTTGCCCGCCGTTCGATGTTTGAAACAGCACCTGCGTTCCGTAATAGAGGACGTGCGGATCAATCGGCGAGGCGATCAGCGGCAGCGTCCAGGTGGAGCGGTACTCGCTCGGGTGGACCAGCGTCGGCGAGATATTCTGGTTTTCGCCGGTGGTGATGTTTTCACGCGTCACGAACCCGCCGTAAACGATGTTGGGGTCGAGCGGGTCCGGCTGCAGGTAACCGTTCTCATCGCCGACGTCAATCGGCCGCCAATCGCGCGCAGAGATTCCGCGGTGGATGCTGCGGCTGGTGGTCATCGCTGCGCCCGAATCCTGCTGCGCGCCGTAAACCCAGTAGGGAAACTGGTTGTCCGTGATGACGTGATAGAACTGGCCCGTCGGTTGGTTGTACCACGAACTCCAGGTCTTCGCTCCGTCCACGCTGATGATGACGCCCTGGTCGCTCGTCAGGATCATCCGGTTCGGGTCTTGGGGGCTGATCCACAGAAAGTGATAGTCGTCGCCGCCCGGCGCGCCTTTGATGGGAATGAAATTCTTTCCGCCCTCGGTCGAGCGATAAAGCGAAGTGTCCGCGACATAGACGACGTTTTCATTCTTCGGGTCCACGGCGATGCCGCAGAAATACCATCCCCGGCCCCAGATGCGGTGGTCGGGGTTCTCGAGCGTCCAGTTTTCGCCGCCGTCATCCGACCGGTAAAGCCCGCCGTGCTTCGCGTCCGCGATGAGATAAACGCGGTTGGGATCGCTTGGCGCAATGGCGATTCCTTCGCGCCCCAATCCCGCCGACGGCAGGCCGTGACCGGTGAGATGCCGCCAATGGTTGCCGCCGTCGGTTGAAAGATAAAGACCGCTGCCCGGCCCGTTCGACGGCGGATACACGTTCCAGGGCGGACGGCGCGTTTGCCAGAGCGCGGCGAAAATTTTGTTGGGGTTGCTCGGGTCCATGGCGAGATCAATGGCGCCGGTGTTTTCATCCTTGTAGAGTACTTTCTGCCAGGTTTTTCCGCCGTCGGTCGAGCGGAAGACGCCGCGCTCCGGATTGGGCCCGTAAGCGTGGCCCAGCGCGCCGACGAAAACGATATCGGGATTTTGGGGATCCACCACGATGCGGCCGATCTGGCGTGTGCCCGCCAGGCCGATGAATTTCCACGTACGCCCTGCATCCGTGGATTTATACGCGCCGTCGCCATAGGAAATATCGGAGCGCATGTCGGCTTCGCCGCTGCCCACGTAAAGGATGTCGGGATTTGAGGGCGCAACAGCGATGGCGCCGATGGAAGCGATCGGCTCGTGATCGAAAATCGGGCGCCACACGCGGCCCGCGTCCGTCGTCTTCCAAACGCCTCCGCCCACCGCGCCGAAATAAAAAGTGTTCGGATGGCCCGGCACCCCCGTCGCCGTCAGCGAGCGCCCGCCGCGAAACGGACCAATCAGCCGCCATCGCATTCCGGAATAAAGATTGGCGGGGTATTGCTGCGCCCCAGCGCGCTTCGCCAGCCCCAGACCTGCCAGCGCCGCGAGCGCAAATAAAAGCGAAAAGGAAAGATGCCGCCGGAAAAATGACATGATTGCTCCTTGAAGATGAGAATCGAGCAGGGTCAAACCAATTCGTCAACGCCGCGTACGCCCCGCTCAAATGCGAATCGAAGGTTCGCGCTCCTCATTGACGCGAGCCGCAGATTGCAGGCGCCGGCCGCAATTCTCGCCGGAAGTTCGGTTCCTAATCCGAGCCTCAGCTCAATTGCCCGAAGGAAGCGGCGGCAAGTGAGGATGATGGTTCGGGTAAGGCGGCGGCGAATAATGCGGCAGCGGATGCGCTTTCAAAAGCTGCATGGCCACGGCCACGGCCTTCTCGAGCTGCGGATCGTGCCCTTCGCGCACGAGCTCCGGATTTTGCCATACCTTGACGTCCGGCGCGATTCCGTGGCCTTCAACATCCCAGTGTCCGTGCAGCCCGCCGATCGCCCAGCGCGGGTCGGAGACGAATCCGCCGTCCATCAGAATCGGCATGCCGCCCCAGCCATAAAGCCCGCCCCAAGTTCTCACGCCGACGAGCGGGCCAATATGCATCTTCCTGAAGTACCACGGCAGCGCGTCGCCGCCCGAGCCGGAGAACTGATTGATGACCATGACCTTCGGTCCGAAAATCGCCTCCGGAGGCTCGAGATAGGATTTTCCGTGGCGCGTTTCCTGAATGGCCATTGGCTTGCGGTTCAGGAACATGACGATGTAATCAGCCAATTGACCGCCGTGGTTGAAGCGCTCGTCTATGATGGCGCCTTCCTTGTTCACCTGAGAAAAGAAATACCGGTTGAAGTTGGTGAAGCCGCCAATCGCCGTATCGGGCAAATAAACGTAGGCGAGTTTGCCTCCGCTCAGTTTGTCCACGAGATGCCGGTTGTGTTCGATCCAGGCCAAGTTGCGCAAGGCGTGCTCGCTCTTGACCGGAATGACGGTGACGTCGCGCGAGCCCGAGTCTGAAGGATTCGGCCCGACTTTCAGCACCGTTTGCTTGCCGGCGAGATTCTGGAAGAAGCTATAAATGTTCTCCGTCCCGTAAAGCTCCCGGCCGTTGACAGCGAGCAAATATTCTCCGGCCTTCACGTCGACGCCCGGCTGAGTGAGCGGGGCATGGAGCTGCGGGTTCCAATTTTCGCCGTTGAAGATTTTGGTGAAGCGGTAGCGGTTGTGCTCGATTTTATAATCCGCGCCGAGCAATCCCACGTTCACGGGCGTCTGATGAGGCTCGTGTCCGCCTCCGACAAACATGTGCCCGACGGTCATATAGCTCATCATTTCTCTGAAGAGCAGCGTCAGATCGTCGCGCGAAGCGATGCCCGGCAGATAAGCCGCGAATTCTTCTTCCGCGGCGTTGATGTCGAGACCGTGGTAGTTCGGGTCAGGGAAGAACGCGCGCTCGATGCGCCACGCGTCTTCATACATCTCGCGCCACTCCTCGCGGGGTACGACATAGACTTGCATCTGGGCCGTCTTCAAGTGAATGGCGGATCCGGAGTCAACCGGCCCCTTCGTCGGAGCGATATACCAATCGGAGCCTTGCTGATAGAGCATTTTCTTGCCGTCAAACGAAAGGGCAAACGACGAAACGCCGTGGACGAGCGTTTGGGTCTTGCGAGTCTTGAGATCGAACTTGAGAACGTCGGCCGTCGGGTGGCTGAAGACGCCTCCGAACGCCGGGGCCACGATCGGCGCACGCACCAGGAAGATTTGGCCGGCTTCACCCGCGGAAAGCCCTTGATAGCGCGCCAACGGAATGGGCAGCGCCAGCGTTCGCTGCAGGATTCCTTTGAAGTCAATCGTCACCTTCACGGGCTTCTTCGTTTTCGATTTTTCCTTGGCCGATTTGGCCGCACTTTCTTCTGCGGTTTTGATTTTCTCGTCGCCCGGATGCGGCTTGAGGGGTGAAGGAAGGTTTTTGCGCAGAACCACCACGTAAACGCTGCGCGTTACCGGGTGCGCTTCGCTCGTCATATCGAGCCAGCCGGTCGAGAGGCCCATGTTGGTGCTGGCCGTGAAGTAAAGATACTTGCCGCTTTTATCGAAGTGGGGATAAAGGCAATCGCTCATCCCATTGGTAATCTGAGTGACTTTGCTGTCGGCGAGCGAGTAGACGAAGACCGCGCGCAAATGGTTGGTCAATTGTTTCGTGTAAGTGAGCCATTGGCTGTCGGGCGACCATGCTTCATCGAATTCGTGAAGCGGCGTGTCGTAAAGGTCGGTGTCCACAAGGACGGGCTTCGGATGGGCCAGGTTCACCACCCATAGCCGGAGCGCTGAATCGTTGAACGCCAGGCTTTTGCTGTCGGGAGACCAGCGAAGTTGATAATAAAACGCCGAGGGCTGGCCGAGCTTGATCGTCTTCACCGGGCCGAGGCCGGTCTGATTGCGGATGCGAAGGTCGTATTCGCCGTCGCGGTCGGAGAAATAGGCGATCCACTTTCCATCCGGCGACCATGCCGGGTCGCGATCCATCACTCCGGGGCTGTTCGTGAGGTCGCGGATATCGCCTTTTTTGGTCGGAACGGTAAGAATTTCGCCATGCGCCTGGAAAACCGCGCGTACACCCGTCGGCGAGATGGCGAAACGGCGGATCTGCTTGGCGACCTTTTCAAAGTGCGGCCGCAACTGCGGCATATCTCCCTTGACAGTGATATGCACCAGGCGATCCTTGTGCGTTTTGAGATTGTAAAGATGAATCTGGCCGAATTGCGAATAAACAATCGCGCCCGCATCCGCCGAGGCCGACAAAATGTCGAAGCCGTGGTTTTGGATGATTTGCTTCACCTTGTCGGTTTGCGTGTTGTAGGCGAAGAGCGTGAACGTCCCCACGCGATCCGAGAGAAAATAAATCGTGTTGCCGACCCACATTGGGTTTCGGTCGTTCGAGTTGGGCCGGGGAATCTTGACGACGCTCGAATCCGCCAGATTCGCAACCCAGATCGGCGTGGTTTGTCCGCCGCGATAACCTTGCCAGAACGGCTCCCATTGGAAATTCGGCACGTATGCGATGTGAGTGCCGTCCGGTGAGAAAGCTCCGAACTGAGCCATGGAAAGCGGCAGCTCCTGCGGAAAGCCGCCGGTCACAGGGACGGTATAGAGCTGGTTGGGATCAGAATAGCTGTAACGCCTAGAGCGGAAAAGCACGCTCTTTCCGTCGGGCGTCCACCCCAGGGCGACATCGGGGCCGGGGAAATAAGTCAGCCGCTTCGGCTGGCCGCCCGCCGCCGACACGACGTAAACGTCCGTGTTGTCGTTGTACGTGCCGGTGTAAGCGATCATCGAACCGTCGGGCGAAAAAATCGGCCCGCTCAGCCGGTCGTCACCGGCCACGATCGGGTAAGCGCGCCCGCCTTTGCGGCTGACGATCCAGATTTCGCCGCCATAGGCAAAAGCAATTTGCGTCTTGCTCACCGTCGGATGTTGCAGCAAGAGCAGGTTCTCTTTCGCCTCCAAAAGGGCGGGGCTGAAAGCGAAAACAATTCCAAGAATCCAGAATAATCGTCGCATCCTATATATCCTTTGTGTCCGTAACTTTAGGCCTGAATAATGCGGACAGCGAAAAAGTATAAACCCAAATTCCGCGCCACCCTGAAAAAATTTCGCGGGAATACGAAAGCATGGATTTTTGGTCAACGCACTTTTAATTGAGTTCCGCGCGCCCAGCCTCGGAGGCTGGAAGGGTGAAGTTCGTATCGCTCTTGGGAATGGGGCGGGCCTGTTATCTAGCGAGAGGTTGCGTGGAAACGGAGTCCAGAAAAACGAAAACCCCGATCGTAATGTCGGGGTCTTCTAGCGCACGACGAATCGTGCAGAGTTACGTTCGACCAATCACTTCCAGGAACGCGTTTTGCGTTCGCTACTTCTTGTTCTTCTTTTGTTTCTTGGTGTGCTTCTGCGTGGTGTGGTGTTGTTTCTTTTGGTTTTTCCCGTGCTTCTTCGCGAACGCGGGTGAAGCCAAAGTCAGCGCCAACGCCAGGGTCGCGAACATCGTCATCAGCTTCTTCATTACTTCCCTCCAGGAGGAAATGTATTCCTCGCTTGCGGTAGAGGCACGTTCGGTTCCAAACACCAATTGCTCGTCTTGTGTCGATATAAGATATTATTTTTCAATGGCTTGGCATGGAGTTTATAGAATCAGCTGCCGGTTAACACTCATTTG
>JAKASG010000083.1 GCA_021828285.1 Acidobacteriota bacterium
ACCAAGCCCAGTGAAACCGGCCCCCGGATCCGGCTCTTCGCCCCACTTCGTTACGCAAATCGTACATCCCCCGCGACCCCGTCACCGCAGCCGGCCCTTTCCGTCCACATGAATTTCAAGTCGCCATGCGAGCCAGCCATGAGCTTCCAGCGCAACAAATCCTGCTGACGCATTCGCCGCCGTAGCTTTTGCGCCTCCTTCTATGCGAAGGGCAGCGAAAATTGCGAAAAGCGTGGTTCTACAGTGAGATGACCGCCTGCTGGGCGGCCGCAGGCGTCCGGGGCTGAGTGCATCGAGCCAGCCAGGCCGTAGCGCACTCTCAGGCCCTCCATGAGCTTCGCGAGCTCTTTCTTGTATTCCCGCGGCAAATAGGCCGAGTGCGCGTAAAGCCGGCGATAGCGGGAAACAAGCTGCGGAAATTCCTTTTCGAGAAACGGCATAAACTCCGCCCTGGCGCTCGGCATCAGGAAAAGCAGGTTCGCGAAAATGGATTGCGCGCCGCTCGCGGCCGCGGCCTTGGCAAGCGCCTCAAGCGCCGCCGGCGAATCGTTGATTCCCGGAATGATGGGCGCCGCATTCAGGCGCGCGCATAAGCCGGCTTCGGCAAGCTGCCGGAGCGTTTCCAGGCGCTTTGCGGGAGGCGGCGCCTTCGGCTCGAGCAGCCGCGCCAGGCGCTCATCGAGCGTCGTGATCGTCATATGCACGCTGAAGCGGTTGCGGCGCGCAATGGCCCGGAGCAAATCGAGGTCACGCAAAATCAGCGTGCCTTTCGTGGTGATAGAGAATTCGAGATTATCGAATTCCGCAAAGACTTCGAGCAGGCGGCGGGTAATCCCAAAATACTTTTCCGCAGGCTGATAGGGGTCGGTGGCCGTGCCAAGCGCGATGGGCTGGCCGCGGTCTCGCGCGCTGCGAAGCTCGGTGCGCAGCAACTCCGGCGCCGAAATTTTGGCGAATATCTTGCGCTCGAAGTCCCGGCCGTCCCGCAATTCCATGAACTCGTGAGTGTAGCGGGCGTAACAGTATTTGCAGCCGAACTCGCACCCTCGATAGGGATTGAGCGTCCAGGCGAATGGCAGCCGTCCGCTCGCTTCCCGGTTGAGCGCGCTGCGCGCCGCAAGCGCGAAATACTCGATCCCACTGTAAAGGCCTTCCCTTGCTTTTGGGCTCTCCGCGGCAAGCTTCGCGATGCCGACAAGAGGAGCCGTGCTCCTCCGACTCTCCGTCCGGGGGGTTCCGTATCGCATAAAGATAGGTTCGCTTTTTCTTCGCCTGTTGTCAACCGCCTCTTCTCAGCCGTCAGGGCGTGTAAAAGGCGGTCCAGGCGTTAGTTTCTCGATGCGGTTGGGAGTGAGATGGCGGGATCATGTCATTGACTTGCCGCAAATGGCTTCTTATACTCAATCCAGCCTTGGCGAGCGTCTGATTGCTGCATTAACCGCCAGGACGGCAGAGGTGGAATTTGGCGGCACTGAGCAAGGTCGAGATTCAGGAGAAGCTGAAAAAGATGGACGGATGGTCGCATGCGGGAAAAGCCATCCACAAGAAATACAGCTTGAAGACGTTCCCCGGCGCGATCGCGCTCGTCAACAAAATCGCCGAGGCGGCGGAAAAGGCCAGCCATCATCCCGACATCACGATCAATTACAATCTGCTGAGCGTCTCGATCTCAACACACAGCGAAGGCGGCGTGACGGAAAAGGATTTCGCGCTCGCCCAGGAAATTGACCGGCTCGCGGCCTCTCAATCGTAGGTTGCCCGAAGCCCCAGGGGAATTTCGGCGCGCCACGCTCCGAAGACGGTTGAGTGGCCTGAAAATTCATAATGTCAACTCTCTTTCAGTGGATTCACGTCACCGCGGCTGTCGTGGGCGTCGGGGGAATCGCATTCGCAATCTTCTGCCTCATTCCTGCTGCGCGCGCGCTGGCGCCCGCGCAGCGCGAGGCCCTCTTCAAAAATTCGTTCGACCGGTTTCGCTGGATTATCTGGTCCGTAATTCTGCTGCTGATTGTGTCCGGCATTTACAACACGCATCTGGTCTGGCAGGCGCCGTGGGGAATTTACTGGAAGCTGCTCACCATCAAGATCATCCTCGCCTTCGCCGTATTCTTCATTCTTCTGCTCGTCACGGTTCCCCTCAAATTCCTCGCAGTCTTTCGCAGGCATATGGATGTGTGGTTCTCCATCGCCTTCGGTATGTCGGTCGCGATTATTCTGATTGCCGCTTATTTGCGCCGAGGGTAGGAACGCCCGGGTACGCTTAAGCAGCGGCAGCGTTTAAGCTCAATTGGAAAGCAAGTGAATCGCTGCACGGGAGAAGCCCCGTCCCTACGCAGGCGTGTGGAAGACGGCCTGTTTAAACGAGCCGCGCTGCTGCTCGATTTTCTTTTGCAGGAGGATTATGGCCTGAAGCAGCATTTCCGGCCGCGGAGGGCAGCCGGGAACGTAAATATCCACGGGAACGAATTGATTGACGCCTTGCACGATTGCGTAATTGTTGAAGACACCGCCGGAAGTCGCACACGCGCCCATTGAGATCACCCATTTCGGTTCGGGCATCTGCGCATAGAGCCGTTGAATCACCGGAGCCATTTTCTGCGAAACCCGCCCCGCAACGATCATCACGTCCGCCTGCCGAGGCGAGCCGCGGAAAACTTCCGCCCCGAAGCGCGCGAGGTCAAACCTTGAAGCGCTTGTGGACATCATTTCAATGGCGCAGCAGGCGAGCCCGAACGTCATCGGCCAGAGCGAAGACTTCCGCGCCCAGTTCACCGCCTTGTCGAGCTGTGTAAAGAGCAAGCCGTCGTACGCGGGACTTTCGGATTTTTGAATGCTGGCAACCATGACCCAGTTATTATGGCACATCCGGCCGGGCCAATTCAACGAGCGAGACGTTTCGAATCCGCATCAAACGCGGAGCAGGATTTTCCCGAAGAAGTCGCGGGTTTCCATTTTCTTCTGTGCGGCGGCGGCTTCGCAAAGTGGAAAAGACGAATCAATCACGGCTTTGAGCTTGCCCAGCCCGATCAGCTTGAGCGCATCCATCAGCTCGCCTTTGCTTCCCATAAATGACCCGAAAATCGTCCTTTGGCGGCCGAAGAGCGCCTGCAAGTTGAGCGCCACATCCCCGCCGGACGTTACACCGCACGTCACCAGGCGCCCGCAGGTCGCGAGCGAATTGAAGCAGTCGTCCCAAACGGCCTGGCCGACGTGTTCTAAGACGACATCCACGCCCCGCTTCCCCGTCAGCCGGCGAACTTCCTGCGCGATGGATTGCCTGGCGTGATTGATGCCCTCATCCGCGCCGAGCGCCCGCGCTTTTTCAAGCTTTTCGTCCGACCCCGCCACAGCGATGACTCGAGCACCGATCAATTTCGCCACCTGAACCGCCGCGCTGCCTACTCCGGAGCCGGCGCCGATCACGAGCACGTCCTCGCCCGGCTTCAACTGCGCGCGCGCAAAAAGCATATGCCATGCCGTGAGGAAAACCAGCGGCACCGCGGCGGCCTCATCGAAGCTCAAGCCGCCCGGGATCGGAATTACGCTCGATGCGGGGGATTTCACGAATTCCGCGTATCCGCCGTCCACCGTCAAGCCGAAAACGGTGTACTCGCGGCAGGCGTTATCGAATCCTTTCGCACATACTTCGCAATGCCCGCAGCCAGTGCCCGGCGCGAGCAGCACGCGGTCGCCCGCCTTGACCCACGGCGCGAGCGATCCGGCCTGAGCAACTTCACCCGAAATATCGCTGCCGAGGATGTGCGGCATCGGCAGCTTCCACGCGCGCACGCCCTCGCGCAGCCATAGGTCCAGGTGGTTGAGCGCGCATGCCCGCACGCGCACCAGGACTTCATCCGCCCGGATTTTCGGGTCGGGCGCGTCTTCGTACTTCAGAACTTCAAGCCCTCCGTGCGCGTGAAATCGAACGGCCTTCATTCGAGCCTCCCCGTCATCATGGCTTCCATCACCATCCCGAGCGCAGTGAAGAATCCGCTTTTGAATTTTCCAAGCGGCGCCGCAGATTCTTCGATTCGCTCAGAATGCCGAGGGTGACTTTATTCCACACCGGTGCATTGGCGATTATAAGCCCTCGCATTGACATCGGCATCGCCGATGTTTACCCTAAGAAAAGCGATGGATATCTATGCGGAAATTGCGAAGCTGCGCAAGGAAGGCCGTCGCGCGGCGCTCGCCACGATCATTCAAGTCCAGGGATCCATTCCCAGCTACGAAAGCTCGAAAATCCTGGTGCGCGATGACGGCTCGATTGCCGGCACCGTGGGCGGCGGCTGTGTTGAGGCGGAAGTCTGGGCTGTCGCCCAGGACGTGATGCGCGAGGAAAAGCCCCGGCGGTTGCATTTCAATCTCGACGCCAATCCTGAATATGATGAGGGCCTGGTCTGCGGCGGATCGCTCGATATTTTTATCGAGCCGATTCTTTCGACGCCCACGCTTTATCTGTTTGGCGGCGGCCACGTCTCGCTTTCCATCTCAAAAATAGCGAGCGTCGCGGGGTTCGACTTCGTCGTCAGCGATGACCGCGAAGCATTCGCCAACAAGGAGCGCTTTCCTCAGGCCGCGGAAACCTGCGCCGGCCCGTGGGAAGAAATTTTCCCGAAGCTGGCGATCAACGATTTTTCTTACATCGTCATCGCCACGCGCGGGCACAAAGGGGACCTCGGCTGCCTGCGGTGGGCCCTGACGACTCCCGCACGCTTCATCGGGATGATTGGCAGCAAGCGCAAACTCATTGAATTCTCAAAAGCCCTCGAACGGGACGGTATAACGCCCGCGGAGCTTGCGCGAATCCATTCGCCCCTCGGGCTGGATATCGGCGCTCTTACACCCGAGGAAATTGCTGTTTCCGTCGTCGCCGAAATGATCGCCGTGCGCCGCGGCGCGGCTGCGGCGCCGTCCCTCACCTACAAACCAAAGCTTCAGCACGCGAATTGAGCTTCCATGAACTCTGAACGTCCGCCGGACGCCAGCTCGGTCGCCGGCCTCGTTCTCGCCGCCGGCAAGTCATCGCGCATGGGGCGCGATAAAGCCCTCCTTCCCTTCCGCGGCAGCACGTTCCTCGAAGCCATCCTCGGCGTTCTTCATGGCGCGGGTCTCGTGCGGATCGCCGTCGTTCTCGGCCATCACGGCGACCTCATCGAGCGCTCGGCGGATCTTTCTCGAGTCGAGGTCGTTTACAATCCGGATTACGAGCAAGGGCAGACTTCATCGCTTCAAGCGGGCCTTCGCGCGCTTGAACGCCCGGACCTCGAAGCCGTCCTCCTGGCGCTTGTGGATCATCCCGCCATCAGCGAAGAAACCGTTCAAACGCTGATTGCGGAATTCCTCGAGTCGCATGCGCCCGTCGTCATTCCCACGCACGAAGGCCGCCGCGGACACCCTCTCATCATCGCGCGCAAGCTCTTCGAGCCGCTGCTCGATCTCTCCCTCGATCAGGGGGCGAACTCGATCATCCGCGATTACCGCGAATCCACTTTGTTTGTCGAAGTCGAAGATCCTGGCATCCTGCTCGATGTGGATGAGCCGGAATCGCTCGCCGCCCTCGGCCAGTAACCGCGCACTCGCCGCTACTTCGCAACCGCATGGAAATATTCGCTGAGGGTCACGAACCGGTATCCGCGCTCCTTCAGAACCGGAATCAGGCGGGAAAGAACTTCGACCGTAACGGGAAGCTCGTGGAAGCAGAGAATGTGGCCGTAGATGCCGCGGCGCTCGCGCGCTTCGACGCGCGCAAGCACGTAAGCATAAAGCGAAGGCTTCGGACAGTGGATGGGATTCTTAACGGCGCAGAAATAATCCTCCGAATCCACGTCGCGCAGCTCGGCGGGGACTGTGCGCGATTTCGTCATCACGCGGTAGCCGCGCGCTTCGATCTGCTTCTGGAGCGCCGGCCAAATCGTCCAGTCCGGCGGGCGAACGAAGCGCGGCCTCTCACCAGTGATGGATTCGATGATCGTCGAGCAGCGGTCGATATCATTCAAAATCCACGCATCGCCGTAGCGCTTTTCCATCAGGCGGAAGTTTCCGTGGCCGTAGGTGTGGTTTTCAATTTCAAATCCAAGGCGATGTTCTTCTTCGGCCGCGGATCGGCACGTGTGCCCGCCGTCCTTTTCGACGCAAAATGTGTCCGCCGATTTTGCGAGCCGCCAGCCCATTACGAAAAAGGTCGTCTTGACGTGCTCGCGCTCGAGCAGCGCCAAAAGGCTTTGCGATTTCGTCCCCGAGGGAAGCGAAGTGCCGTAGAGAACATAGGGCTTCGGGCCGTCGTCGAACGTCATCGTAATCAGCTTTCGCGGCGGCTCTTTCCTTGAGATTGTGCGCGCGGCTAAGGCGGGAGGTTGAGCATGCAAGGTGATCGCCGCAAACTCCGCCCCTCCTATGGCGCAAGCCGCCGCGAGCGTGACCGCGAGCATTTGAAATTTTCGGAAATCTATTCTCATCGTCTCACTCATTTTCGCCGCGCGGTTGGAGGCCGGAGCGCGGCTTAGGCCGTCTGCTGCCCGGTTAAATTCCTGAGCGCCGCGCGCAACGCATCCGCGGCGAGCGCTGCAGCATGATGCGAAGCCCGCGGCAACCCTCCGAGGCCCTTCTCAATCTGCTCCGGCGTCACGGCTCGAAGCTCGGCGGCGTTCCTGCCGCGCATAAACTCCGTCAGCCAGGACGCGCATGCGACGGCGGGGATGCAGCCTTGCGTGCGGAACTTCGCATCCACAATCTTTCCCTCGCGAACGAGCACCGAGAGCTTCAGCAAATCTCCGCAAACAGGATTCGTCACTTCCACGACGCTCGTCGCTTCCGCCATATCTCCCGAATTGCGCGGGTGGCGATAATGTTCAAGCACGATTTCCGAATACATATGAAATGACGTTGCCGCCGTCTTACCCCGAATGCCGGAAGTGCACGATTTCGCCGTCCTGGACGACGTATTCCTTACCCTCCAGGCGCAGCAATCCGTGATTGCGAGCTTCCGCGAGGCCGCCGCTCGCAATCAAATCGTCGTACCGGACGACTTCGGCGCGGATAAAACCTTTCTGAATGTCGGAATGAATTTCGCCCGCCGCTTCGAGCGCCGTTGATCCCTTCCGCAGCGTCCAGGCGCGGCATTCGTCTTCGCCTACAGTGAAAAAGGAAATCAATCCGAGGAGCGCGTAGCTCGTGCGAATCAGCCGCGCGATCGCTGATTCCTTCAGGCCGTAGCTCGCGAGAAACTCCGCCGCTTCGCCCTCCGGCAATTCCACGAGTTCCGCTTCGACCTTTCCGCAGATGGCTGTTGCCGCGGTCTTCGGCCGCTTTTTGAATCCCAATTCAGCCGCGAATTCTTCCGCGCTATTCGCCCGCGCGGCATCCGCTTCGCCCAGATTGAGCACTGTCAGCAACGGCTTCTCCGAGAAAAACGTGAACCCGCGCAGCAGCCGCTCCTCTTCAGCCGAAAAGGCGATCTCGCGGAGCGGCTTTTCTGTTTCGAGCGCCGCCTTCGCATTCTTGAGCACCGCAAATTCTTTCTCAAGCGCGGGATTTTTCTGCTTTTTGATGTCTTTCTCGAGGCGCTCGAGACGTTTTTCAGTAACGGCCAGGTCGGAAAGCATCAGCTCGAGTTCGACGCTTTCGATGTCGCGCCGCGCATTCACGGACCCGGCCGAATGGGGAATCGAAGGATCGTCGAAGACCCGAACGACGTGCGCGAGCGCGTCCATCTCGCGCAGGCTTTGCGCCTGCACACCCGCCCGCGCGAGGTCAATGACGCTGCCCGGCGTGTCCACGTATTCGACGCTCGCCGGAATCGTTTTCTTCGGCTGATACATTGCGCTCAGCCGGCCGAGCCGCGCGTCCGGAACGTGAACCACGCCCAGTTGCGTTTCCGACTTCCCCGCGCCGGCGCTTCCGTGCGCGTGCGTCATGATCCGGAAGAGCGTGCTTTTCCCCACTTGCTCGAGCCCGATGATTCCGATCTTCAGCACTTGCTCTCCCTCGCTCGATGGCGTTCCACTCGCCTCAAATCAGGCAAGCTTTCGATACTAGCACAGCCTTCGCCGCACGCGCCGTACCCTCGCCCGTCCCGGCGCCCCACGGAGCGATTGCAACTCTTTCGAAACCGGCATAGTCTAAAGAACCAGGAGCGCAAGGAACCATGCGCATCGCAATGAAGTCGGTCTGCTTCACATCAGCCCTTTTGATATCCTTCGGCCTCGCAGCGCGAGCGCAACGGCCACGCTTCAGCTCGCCCGCCGGCGGCGGCTTTGCTGGGTCCGCGAGAAGTTTTGCGCGAATGCCCTTAATCCATTCACGAATGCCGGCCGCTCGCCTGCCCGGGTCGTTGTCTCGTCCCGGCTGGGCGCAGGGCGCGGCTCGTCCGCCACGCGCCGGTTTCGGCGGACTGCGGCTGGGCACGTTGCATCACCATGTGATTATCTTTCCGCCCGAGTGGCTTTATTCCGGCCCGTTTGGTTATCTCAGCGGTTTATCGCCTTACGGCTATCCCGGTTTCGGGTACGGCGCGTACCCTGGGTACGGCGGTTACGATGATTACCCGAGCGGCGAATCGCGGACGCACCGGGATTATCGCGGCCCGAACTACAAGTCGTACTTGAATTCCGCGACTCCAGCGCCGCCTTCCGTTGCGGACACTCGCTCGAACCCTGCCAGCGTGGTGACGTCGCTCGACGGCCGGGTCCAACCCGCGGGTGAGGAGCGCGCGCTGGTTATCAGCTCCGGACTGCACACTCTGGTCATTTCGAAATCGCGCTGAAGCGTTAAAACAACCTATTCCGGCGCGGCTCTGCAGGCGCAGATTTCCACCGGCATCCGATGGGCACAGCTCGTCGAGGCGCAACGCCCCGCGAGGGCAGGCTAAATAATTCGATTGGCCGTGGCATCGAATTCCGATAAAATGCAGCGAGGGGTGGTGGGCGATAGAGGACTCGAACCTCTGACTTCTACCGTGTGAAGGTAGCACTCTACCGCTGAGTTAATCGCCCTGGAGCATCTAAAATAGCAGAATTCCGAGCCGCGGTCTAGGCAGCGGCCGGCATGCCGCACCCCAAGCGATGGAGCAAGCCCAACTCAATCATCTGGCCCCGGTCTCCCTGGACGTTCTCCATCGAGTTCGGCAGTCCATTCAAAGCGTCATCCGCGGAAAGGACGACGTGATTCAATTGGCGCTCGTCGCGCTTTTCGCGCGCGGCCACCTGCTGATTGAAGATGTTCCGGGCGTCGGCAAGACAACGCTCGCGCGCGCGCTCGCCCGCTGCTTCAATTGCACCTTCCAGCGCATTCAGTTCACTTCGGACATGCTGCCCTCGGATGTTCTCGGCATCAGCGTTTATAACCAGCAATCGCAGAATTTTGAATTCCGCCCAGGCCCCGTCTTTGCCAACATCGTGCTCGCCGATGAGATTAACCGGACGACGCCGAAAACCCAAAGCGCCCTGCTCGAAGCGATGAACGAAGCGCAGGTAACGATTGAAAATCGCACGCACATGCTGCCGCAGCCGTTCATGGTGATGGCGACGCAGAATCCCACTGAACATCACGGCACTTACCCGCTGCCGGAATCGCAGCTCGATCGCTTCCTGATGCGGCTGAAGATGGGCTACCCTCCGGCCGAAAACGAAAAAGAAATCCTCCGGAATTTTGCCGACGCCGATCCCCTCCTGAGCATCGAACCCGTAATGGCCGCCGACGAAGTCGCTGAAATCCAGCAGGCGGCGAGACGCGTGACCGTGGATGAGGCGCTGGTCAACTACCTGCTCGCGATTGTCGAGCGGACGCGGAGGAATGAAGATCTGGAACTGGGCGTCAGCCCGCGGGGTTCGATGATGCTTTACCGCGCAGCGCAGGCGCTCGCCCTCGTCGAAGGCCGCGCCTATTGCATTCCAGATGACTTCAAACGCCTCGCCGTCCCGGTCTTTGCGCACCGGACGGTCGTCAGTTCGCGCTACGCCGCGGCCCACGGCCGTAGTCGCAGCGAATCCATTCTCGAGGAAATCACCGAATCTGTTCCCATCCCTTTGTAGCGCCCCGGGAATCCGGTAAAATCAGTGGTCATGCAATCCACGGCTCAAGCCGCGAGAAGAGGCGTGTGGCACGATCTGATTTCACTCGCGCTCGATGAGCTTCGGAAGACCGACCGTGCCGCGTGGCGGCGGTTTTTCATCGCTCTTTTCGGGCTGGGGCTTTCGCTCTTTCTGGCGCTTTACGCGACGGCGCTCAGCGACAGCGGCCGTTACGTGGCGGCGGCGGTGATCGCGGCGATCGCGCTTGCGCTCGCCGGCATCGTCGCCTACAAGACGGTTCCCTACCTCGCGCGGCGGACAGCGCTCGAGCGCTGGGCGGTGCATTTCCAGTACGAATTTACGCGTGAGGGCGCCGTTTATCTCGGCCTGATTGCTGTGATTGCCGTCGCGGCGCTCAACACCGGCAACAACCTTCTCTTCATCATTCTGGCGACGCTGCTCGCGGGGATTCTGGTTTCAGGAGTGTTTTCAAAGATCGTGCTCGAAAAGCTCGCGCTTGACTTGACGCTGCCGGAGCATATTTTCGCGAGCCGTCCTTTGGTCGCTCAACTCACGTTGGGGAACAACAAGCTGTTTTTCCCCTCGTTTTCGATGACCGTCACGGCGAGCGAGGCCGGCGGCCGCGCGCGGCGCAAGAAGGGGCCGGTCAAAGCATCGCGCGCCATCCTGAGCGATCCCGTTTACGTGCCGTTCATCCCACGGCGCGCTTCGGTGACGCAACGGGTGGAACTGCTTTTTCCCGACCGCGGCCGCTACAGCCAGGAGGGCTTCCGCGTGGGGACCAAATTTCCTTTCGGATTCCTCAGAAAAGTGCGGGAAATCTCAAGCCGGCAGGAGATCCTGGCGCTGCCCAATGTCGAAAGAAGCCAGGAATTTGACGAAGCGTTGCGGCTGATCGGCGCGGAGCAGGAAAGCTACCTCAAAGGCCACGGCCACGACCTTTACGCCATCCGGGATTACCAGGAAAACGATCCGGCGCGGCACGTCGATTGGAAAGCGACGGCAAAAGCGCAGCAATTGAAAGTGCGCGAGTTCACCCGGGAGGATGAGCGGCGTTTGGCCTTTGTTTTCGACAACCGCGTGCCGCAACTCGACGAAGCGGCTCGGAAGAAGTTCGAGAGCGGGGTGACGCTGTGTGCGGCACTTGCCTGGCACTTCTTCGAGGCCGAAGCGCGAATGAGCTTTCGGTCGCCGAACTCCGTCATTCCTCTCGCGCCCGCTTCCGAAGTGATCTTTCCGCTGCTCGAAAAGCTCGCTTTGATTGAGCCCGAAGCATGGGAAGGACCCATGACTCGAATGCAGGCCGAGAGTGCGGAGCCGGACGAACCGATCTTTTCAATTGTTTTCGCTTTCGGGGAAAGCCATGCGCTCGTCGGTATCGGCGGCTCGCTCCACCCTATCCGGATGGACCTCCTCTGATTTTTCCTGCCCATTGCATCAGGAAAATTCAGAATCGGCCGATAATAGGAAGGGCGAGCGCCCGCGCGCTGCTTGCTCAGGGCGGTTTGAGATGCGGCTTGGGCCGCAGGAAGGACTTTTATGGCGGAAGCGGAAAGGCGCAGGTCAGATCGCCTGATGTTGACGATGCCGCTGCGCGTGCAGGGAAAAACGGAGCGTGGCGAAACTTTCGACGACGAAGGGCGGACCATCGTGCTGAACCGGCATGGCGCGTGCATTCATTCGAAACATACGCTGCGTCACGGCCAGATCATTAGCCTCTACTCCCCGGGGACAATGCGGCGCGGACGCTTTCGCGTCGCGGGACCCGTCGAGCCGCCATCGGAAGCGGGCGGCGACTGGGCAATCGAGGCGATCGACCCCGATTTGAATTTGTGGGGCATTCGCTTTCCCCCGCTTGCCGACCAGGAAAATGAGCAGCAAAAGGCGTTGATCGAATGCCGCGAGTGCCATGAGACAGCTTTCCTTCGCGTCACCGCCGCGGAGGTTGACGTGCTCGAAACGGCCGGTATCATTCACCGTGAATGCGCAAAATGCGGCCGCGAAACGCGATGGGGCTACGCTCCGCGGGATGTGGCATCCCAGATCGCCCCCGGCGAGACCGAAATGTTCGACGAAGCGCGCCTGGCGGCAACCCCGGGGAACGACCGCAGGCGAAACCGGCGAGTCGCCTTGCAGCTTCCACTCCTCGTTCGGGATTATTACGGGCGTCGCGAAATCACGAAGACGGAAAACGTCTCGAAAACGGGCCTGTGCTTTGTGAGCCCGGCGAACCACCTGCTCGGCGAAGGATTGGTCGTGGTGTGTCCCTACGATCCTTCGCTCGCTTCAGTCGAGGTTCGGGCGCGCGTCGTGCACCGCGAGGCAATCGCCGCAACCAGCTCCAACATCTATGGCGTCCATTACGAGATGCAGAAAAAAGCCTGAGCGCAATGAGCCCTGGAAAAGATAACGGAGCTCACGCGTCCCCTCTTCGGTTTTGGGCTGGAGGTCCCTAATAATACTAGGTTAAGTATCTGTTGCTCTCCCGACCGGTGTCTGCTACATTGTCGGCATGACACCGCGAACCTTGAAAGAACTCGAGGCCCGGTTGACGCATTTTCTCGAAGAGTTGCTGGAA
>JAKASG010000084.1 GCA_021828285.1 Acidobacteriota bacterium
GCTTTAAGAGCAAGGTTCCCCGCCTCCGACCCGTAAACGGAGGCGAACAGGTCGAGCGACTTCACGCACAGCTCGCAATCCTCTTTGAGGGCGTGCGAGGTGATCACCGCTGCCGGATCGCCCGCCCGCATCTCGTCGGCAAGCCAGGAAGGCTCCGCGGAAGGATCGCGGTCGCGGAAGAAATGGTACACGTTGACCAGGCCCGGTCCGGAAAGCACCCGCTCATAGCTGACGTGGTCAAAGCGCTTGATGAGGTAACGCAATAGTTCGATTTCGGTGTCGTTGCGGGGCGAAAAATCCGTATGTCCGCCTTCCGTCGCGTACGGCCGGTAGCCGCCGCCTTCTGCAAGCAAACCCGCTTCGCCGAGTCCCGTGCCCGCGGAGATCAGCGCGCGGTTGCCCGATGCGTTGGGCAAGCCGGGATTGAGCGGTGCGAAATCCGAAGCCCCGAGCACCGCGATTCCATAAGCGTTTGCTTCGAGATCGTTCGCGAGCAGCACGCGGTCGAGCCCGATGATGCGCGCGAGCGAATCCCCAAAAACGTGCCAGGGTAGATTTGAAGCCTCCACGCGTCCATTCGTCACCGGCCCGGCGACGCCGAAGCACGCATGGCACACGTGCCCCGGGTGCCGCTCGAGAAATATTTGCAAAATCTCTTCGAGTCCCTTATGCCCGCGGCTCGGATAGATCTCGATAGCGGCAAGCTGAGGCTTCGCCGCCGTCCCCTCGAAGAGTCCGAGGCGCGTGTTGGTCCCGCCGATGTCGCCCGCCAGAATCATCCGCACCTACTCTGGATTCACCCAGTGCCTTCGGTCCCGTTCGAGGAGGTCGTCGGCTTCCTTCGGGCCCCAGGAGCCCGACGCATAATTCGGAAACTTGCGGGGCGCGAGCGCTTCCCACACGTCCTGAATCGGCGCCACGACGCTCCATGCCGTTTCCACCATATCCGACCGCTGGAAAAGCGTCGCATCACCGATCATGCAGTCATAGAGCAGCCGCTCGTAACCCGTGCTCACCTTCGAGCCGAAATAGTCCGTGTACCGGAAGTCCATCTGGACTCCGCCAATCCGCACGACGGGCCCGGGAATTTTCGCTCCAAAGCTGAGCGAAATGCCTTCTTCGGGCTGCAAATAAAGGACCAGGCGATTCGGGTTCAGTTGCTCGACCGAGGTTTGCCGGAAAAGCATGAAGGGCGCGCGCCGAAACTGGATGACGATTTCCGTGGCGCGTTTCTTCAGCCGCTTGCCCGTGCGAATGTAAAACGGCACGTCCGCCCACCGCCAATCGTCCACGAAAAGTTTCATCGCCACGTAAGTCTCCGCGCGCGAGGTCGGCGAAACGGAAGCCTCGCTGCGGTAACCCTGGACGGTTTGCCCGTCTTCGTGGCCCTCGCCGTATTGCCCCCGCACCGTGCGCGTGAGCACATCCTCCTCCGACATCGGCGGAATCGCCTTCAGGATTTTGGTTTGCTCGTCGCGGACGATGTCGGCGTCGAAGGAAATCGGCGGATCCATTGCGACCAGCGAAATGAGCTGGAAGATATGGTTTGGAACCATGTCACGCAGCGCGCCCGCCGAATCGTAATATCCTCCGCGCGTTTCCACACCGACCGTTTCCGCCACGGTGATCTGCACGTGGTCAATATACCGGCGGTTCCAGATCGGCTCGAAAATGCCGTTCGAAAAGCGGAAGACCATGATGTTCTGCACGGTCTCTTTGCCGAGGTAGTGGTCAATCCGGTAAATCTGTTTCTCTTCGAGCACTTTGCGCACGTCGGCATTCAGGCTGCGCGCCGATTCATAATCCCGCCCGAACGGCTTTTCGATAATGACCCTCCGCCAGCGATTGTTTTCTTCCTGCACGAGCTTTGCCTTGCCCAATTGCGCGACGATCGTTGCGAAGAAATTCGGCGACGTGGCGAGGTAATAGAAATAATTGCCACGCGTTCCGTGCTCTTCGTCCGCCTGCTTCAGGACCAGGTCGAGCGCCTGATAGATTTCCGGATTGTCGAATTCACCCGGAATGTAATACATCCGGCGCGAAAACCAATGCCAGAGATCCGGATCGACGGGCTCGCCCGCAAATTTTGCCACCTCGTCGCTCAGTTTCTGGCGGAACTCGTCGGTGGTCAGAACGTTGCGCGCAAGCCCGATCAGAGCGAATTCCTTCGAAAGCAGATTGTCCTTGGCAAGGTTATAGAGCGCCGGAATCAATTTGCGCTTGGTGAGGTCGCCCGTCGCGCCGAAGATGACCATGGCGCACGGGTCGCCCGGGCGTCCCGCCTGTTCAATGAGATTCTCATCCGTGTCTTTTGCTTGAACTTGAGAGAAATCTGCGCTCACACCTTGCCTCCGCGAGATTTGAATTGGAATTGCATGAGGCGGCGAATTAACCGCCGGCTTTCTGCTCGACGTGCCCGCCGAACTTTTGCCGCATCGCGGAAAGCACCTTTTCCGCGAACGTATGATCGCGCCGCGACCTGAAGCGCGCGTAAAGCGCCGCGGTCAGAATCTCTGCCGGAACGGCCTCTTCAACCGCAGCGAGGACCGTCCATCGGCCTTCGCCCGAATCGTGAACGAAGCCCGTGTACTCGGAAAGCGTCGGATTTTCGATAAGAGCCTGCGCCGTCAAGTCGAGCAGCCACGAACTGATTACGCTTCCCCTCCGCCAGACCTCCGCAATCTCCGGCAGGTTCAGATCATAGCGGTAATCCTCGCTCACTTCGTTTTCGCTCGTGTTTTTAAGAATGTCGAACCCTTCGGCGTACGCTTCCATCACGCCGTATTCGATGCCGTTGTGGACCATTTTCACAAAGTGCCCCGCGCCCGAAGGCCCACAGTGAAGATACCCCTGTTCCGCCGATCCGAAATTCGGCTTTCGTCCCGGCGTCCGCGGAATGCTTCCCATGCCCGGCGCGAGCGTCTTGAAAATCGGATCAAGCCGTTCCACCGCCTCCCGCGGCCCGCCGATCATCAGGCAATAACCCCGGTCGATTCCCCAAACGCCTCCGCTCGTTCCCGCGTCGACGTAATGAATGCCTTTCGCCTTGAGTGCTTTCGCGCGCCGCACGTCGTCCTTGAAGTAGGAATTGCCGCCGTCAATGATGGTGTCCCCCTTTTCCATCCGCTCGGCCAGCGCCATCACCGTCTTTTCGGTCGCGTCGCCCGAAGGGACCATGACCCACGCCGCGCGCGGCTTCGCAAGCTTCTTCACGAATTCATCGAGCGACGTTGCGCCCGCGGCGCCTCCACCCTCGAGCGACTTGACGTTCTCCGCGTTCATGTCGAAGACGACGCATTGATGGCCATCCTTCATCAGGCGGCGAACCATGTTCGCTCCCATTTTGCCTAATCCCACCATGCCCAATTGCATTTCCAATTCTCCCTTCCGTGCTTTCATCCCGCGATGTCTTGCGCGCTAAACGTCATTCCATTCGTGGGCGTGCCTTCGGGCGCTATTTGGCCAGAGCCTTCCTGGTTTCGCTCTCAAGGTTTTTCAATCCTGCTTCCACATCTTTGCCGATATGAATTCGCAACGCCCGTCGTTTGCGTTCCGCCAGAACCTCAAAATCCCCTCGCGCCTGCGCCGCCTTCACCACTCCGAAAGTGTATCTTTGGCCCGGCACGGGCAAGTCCACCGCGTCGTCGCAGGTGATTTGGAGAAACACGCCGCTATTGGGCCCGCCCTTGTACAATTGCCCTGTTGAGTGCAGAAATCGCGGCCCGAACTCGACGCACGCCGGCGTTCCCTTGGCGGATGCTAACCTGTCTGCCGTCATGTTGAGCAGTGCGCGGTGCTTCTCCGACATTTCGACGTAGGCGAGCAGCGCGACATAATCATTTTTCCCGACTCGGTTGAAGTGCGCGGCGAGGTAGCTTGCGAGCGTCCCGTTGCCGCCGGCACCCTTCCTTAATGCGGCGGCGTTTGCCTCATCGGCAAACAACTTGATGCCGCTCGCTTGGAAGAATGGAGTTTCCGCCGGCAGCGCCCCGCTCTTTTCGTATTCGCTCGTGAGCTTGCGCGTCGCCCCCTTGCTCGCCTCCACGTCCGGCTGGTTGAAGGCATTGACGCCGAGAATCGAGCCGGCGACCGCGGTAGCGATTTCCCAGCGGAAGAATTCCTGCCCGAGCGTCATCTTGTCCGCAATCTCGATGCGAATCACAGGCTGTCCCGCCTCCTCGAGGCGGTTGATGTGAGCGTCAATTTCGGAACGCTCTGCGGGTGTGTAGTGTAGATAGATGTAAACGCGATCGTCGCCGAGCTGGGAAGCGTCCTCCAGATAATCGCGCGCCACGGGAACCAGTCCCTTGCCTCCCTTTCCGGTTGATTCGGCGATGAGCTGTTCGAGCCAGGCGCCAAGCGCGCGAATCTCCCATGACCTGATGAACGTCACCTTATCGCGTCCGTGCTTTCCGAGCGCGCCCAGAATCAAGCCCAGCATCACGCCCGGATTCTTGCGGATAGGCACGCAATAGGAGCACGAAACCGCCATCACGTCTGAGCGATCGAGGAAGTGCGGCGCGTCAATGCCCATCACGGCCGCCGGGATCATTCCGAAATCGGAAAGCGCCGAGTAGCGCCCGCCAATGCTCGGCACACCATGGAAAATGTGCCGGAATCCTTGCGCTTTGGCCACTTGTTCAAGGTGCGATCCGGGATCGGTGATGGCGATGAACCGGCTTCCCGCCTGTTTTTCGCCGAACGCCCGCTTGGCGCGTTCGAAGAAATATTGATGGAAAATATTCGGCTCGAGTGTCGAACCCGATTTGCTCGACACGATGAAAAGCGTTTTTACGATGTCTATTTTTGCTTCAATCGCTTTGATTTGCGCCGGGTCCGTGGAATCGAGAACGTGCAATTGCGGAAACCCTTCGGTCTTCCCGAATGTCGTCACGAGTACGTCGGCGCAAAGGCTCGATCCGCCCATGCCGAGCAACACGGAGTCTTTAAATCCCGCCTCACGCACTTCCGCGGCCAAATTCTCGAAGCGGGACTTGTGGGCCAATTGGTCTTCAGTCTCGCCCAGCCATCCGAGCCAGTTCGCTTCATCGGAATTCGTCCAGAGCGATGCGTCCCTTCCCCACAGGCGCCGCACTTTCCCCCCGATCTCCCAATCGTCAATCGCCGCTTCGACGAGAGGCGCCAGGCTCGGCGGGAGTGAATAGGATTGCGGGTTCGCGTCTCCGCTCACCGCGATTTTGCATCGCGTATCCACGGCATTCAACAGTTGGTCGAAAGCTTCCGCGAAGAGTTTGACGCCCTGCCGCACGAGTTCGTCCGTCACTTCCGTAAGGGAAATGCCGGCTTGCGTGAGTCCCGCCATCGTTTCCGCCGCGCCTTCGACGTTCTCGCCGAGGCTCAAGCGCGGAATTCCGTGGTCGCGGAAGGCGTCGAGCGTAGCGGGAGGAATTGTATTGACGGTGTCAGGGCCGATGAGTTCCTCAACGTAGAGCACATCCCGGTAACGCGGGTCTTTCGTACTCGTGCTCGCCCAGAGCAGCCGCTGCGTCTGCGCGCCTTTCTTCTCGAGCGCTGCCCAGCGCGGCGACCGAATCAATTCCTGATAGAGCCGGTAAGCGAGCTTCGCGTTGGCAATCGCTGTTTTACCTTGCAGGCTTTCCAGCAGTTTTCTTTCTTCCGCCGACTGCGCCGTCTTGAGGCGCGCTTTGAGGCGGTTATCCATCAACGTGTCAATCCGGCTTACAAAGAAGCTCGCCACGCTCGCCATTTTCCTCAAATCCTCATTTTGCGCTGCCCTCTTCTCGAGCGCGGAAATATAAGCGAGCGCCACCTTCTCATAAACTTCCTGTGCGAAGAGCAGCGTGATATTGACGTTGATCCCTTCGCTAAGCAATTGCTCGATCGCCGGCAACCCCTCCGGCGTACCGGGCACTTTAATCATCAAATTCTCGCGTCCAACGGCCTTCCAAAGCCGCCGCGCCTCTTCCAGCGTTCCAGGCGTGTCGTGCGCGAGAAAGGGCGAAACTTCCAGGCTCACATAGCCGTCGCGAAATTTCGTCTCGTCATAAACCGGCCGGAGCACGTCGGCCGCGTCTTGAATGTCCCGGATGACGAGCTGCTCGTAAACCGCCTTCGCGTCGAGATCCTTGCGCTGCTGGAGTTCCGTGAGAAAATCCGAATAATCCGCGCTGCCCGTTATCGCCTTTTCAAATATGGAGGGGTTGGAGGTCAATCCGGCGAGGCCGTCTTCCTTCACCAGGCGTTGCAATTCCCCGCTCTCCATCAGGCTGCGGCGAATGTAATCGAGCCAGACCGACTGGCCGAGATGGTGAAGCTCGATTAAGGGATGAGTCAAAGTGGAAGCGTTTTTATCACTGCTCGAACTCATAGGCGATCCTCCTTAAGCTCGGTTCCTCGCCGGCCGATTCGAAGCCGTGCGCCCGCCTGCCTTCTCCGTGAAGGCGGGCCGAGCGGGCGCGTTCCGCGCTTGCCTTGCAAGCTCTTCTTATAGCATAACAACTCGCCGCCTCGCCGCAAAGTCTTTGTCCCCGATTGCAGAATCCACGGTCGTCGCGGTGCTATAATCCAAAAAGGCGGCTCATCGCCTGGAGTAATCATGGAAATAACCTTTGCGTGGGTGGCAGCCGCATTTTATGCGCTGGGCGTCGCCTACGCCTATTCGGAAGCGCGCCGCAGCCGGCCCCATCTGCCGCGAAAAGCGCTTGGGGCGCTCGGCGTGGGATTGCTCGCCCACGCAATTTCCATCGCATCCCTCGCGATCGTAACCCGCCGTTTTCCCGTCGCGGACATCCACACGGCGCTCTCCTTTTTCGCATTTTTGCTCATCATCGCATTTTTTCTCGCTTATTGGCGCTATCGTGCCCCTTCGCTCGGCCTCTTCATGCTGCCTTTGGTTTTGCTGGTCACGGTGATATCCGCGCTTCGTCCCGACCGAACCTTCGAATCGCCCGCCTTTCGGAGCGGCTGGCTTTGGGCACATGTCGCGGCGAGTATTCTCGGTTACGCCGGCTTCTCGATCACTTTCGCCGCCGCCGTGATGTACCTTTTGCAGGAGCGCCAGCTCAAATCCAGACGTCCGCGAGGGTTTTATTACCGCCTTCCGCCGCTTGAAACCTGCGAGCGCATCTACTACGGTTCGCTGCTCTTTGGTTTTCCCTTTTTGAGCGCGGGCCTGATCATGGGCTTTGTGGATGCCAGCCGCGAGTGGCACGGCGCCTGGGAATTCGATCCGAAGATTCTGGCGTCAGTGCTCACCTGGATTGTCTATCTTGTGCTGTTTTCAGCTTATCTGAGCGGCATTTGGCGCGGACGCCGCGCTGCCTACGTCGCCATCTTCGCCTTCGCCATCTTGATGGTGACGTTCCTGGGCGTCAGCTTTGTGAGCGGTCAGCACGGCTATTTCCCGAAGCTAGGCAACATTCCGTGAGCCTCGAAGGCTTCGACAATAATGGCAGCCTTCGGGCGCCGAAGCGGACGATCAAAGGCTGCCGACTTCCATGAACCTCTTTCTTCTCGGAATGAACCATCGCACCGCGCCCATTGAAGTGCGCGAGCGGATGAACATCGCTGAAGCCCACCTCTCGGCGGCCCTCACCGACCTTACCCGCCGCGACGGCATTCTCGAAGGCCTAATTCTCTCCACCTGCAACCGGGTCGAGGTCAGCGCCAGCGCCGAAGAAGGCGTTGATGCCGAACCCGTCGTCAGGGCATTCCTGGCGGACCATCATCATTGCGATCTCTCCGCCTACGAGCGGTATTTCTACGCTTACCGCCAGCACGACGTCATCGCCCATCTTTTTCGCGTTGCTTCGAGCCTCGACTCGATGATCGTCGGTGAGCCGCAAATCCTCGGCCAGGTCAAGCGAGCCTACGAGCAGGCGCGATCGGCAGGCGCGCTCAATGGCGAGCTTCATGAGGTTCTGCTTCACACTTTTTTCGTGGCCAAACGCGTTCGCCGGGAGACTCTCGTCGGCGCATCCGCGGTTTCGGTTTCCTACGCCGCCGTGGAGCTTGCGCGCAAAATCTTCGGCGACCTCAAGGGAAAAGTTATTTACGTGATCGGGGCCGGGAAGATGAGCGAGCTCGCCGCAAAGCATCTGCTTTCGAGCGGCGCGCGCGCCGTGTTCGTGAGCCATCAGGTTCACGGACGAGCGGAATCTCTCGCTGCCCTCTTCAAGGGCTCGGCGATTCACTACGAGGATCTGTTTTCCACACTGCACCAGGCCGACATTGTCATCAGCTCAACTGCGTCTTCCGAATTTGTGATCCGCCGCGAGCAGGCGGAGCGCGCGCTCGCGGCTCGCAAGCATCGCCCAGTCTTTTTCATTGATATCGGCGTGCCGCGCAACATTGATCCGTCCATCAACACCCTCGACAACGCTTTTCTCTACGACATTGACGATCTCGGCCAAGTCGTCGAGGCCAATAAGAAGCAGCGCGAGCGCGAGGCCGTCTGGGCGGAAGCGATCGTCCAGGAAGAGGTTCAGAAAATGATGCGCCGAATCGCCTCGCGCGATCTCGTTCCCACCATTGTCGCGCTCGAGCGGCAGTTCGAAGGCATCCGCGAGAGTGAGCTTCAGCGTTTCCACGGCCGCCTCAGCTCGCTCAATCAGGAACAGATGCGCGCCGTGGATGCGCTCACGCGCGGCATGCTGAACAAGATTCTTCACGGCCCGATTACGGAGTTGAAAAACGCTGTCGGCGCCCCCGAGCACGGCGCTCTCGTGCAGTTGATTCGCAAAATTTTTGGCGTCGCGGAGTGAACGACGAGCGGCTAGGACACCGTATTCTAATCGGTTGCTGTAAAAGCGATTCTGTCATGCGGAGCGCAGCGAAGCATCTGCTTTTTCTCCTTGAACGTAAATGAAGCAGATTCTTCGTCCGTCGGCCGAGCGACTCAGAATGACTTCGCCTCGGGTGCTTTCCAGCGGGCTGCGCATGCCTGTGGTTGAGCCGGCCCCGGTGAGCGCGGCAAATTTGCCTTTCTCTTCTCAGGAGCAGCGTCTACATGACCCTCGCCATCGGATCGCGTGGCAGCTCTCTCGCTCTCTGGCAAGCCGAATGGGTTCGCGCGGAACTCGCCCGCGCCGGAGCTGCCGCGGAAATCAAAGTGATCAAAACCTCCGGCGACCGCTTTGATTCCGCTCCGCTCGCCTCTTCCGGCAAAGGCGTTTTCGTCAAGGAAATCGAAGAAGCGCTCCTCGCATCCGAAATTGACCTCGCCGTGCATAGCCTCAAGGATTTGCCTTCCGATCAGCCGGCGGGACTCGTCATCGAAGCGATTCCCGAGCGCGCCGATGCGCGGGACGCTCTTGTTTCGCGGCATGGCGAAAAATTCCTCGAGCTCCCGAAAGGCGCGCGCATCGGCACCGGCAGCCCGCGCCGCCGGGCGCAATTGAAGAGCGTGCGTCCCGATCTCGAATTCGTTTCCCTTCGCGGCAACGTCGAAACTCGGATCGCGAAAATGGATCGCGGCGAATGCGATGCGATTGCGCTTGCCGCCGCCGGGCTCGCTCGGCTCAATTTGCTCTCGCAGGTTGCGGAATTTTTCCCGGCGTCTGTTCTCTGTCCCGCTCCCGGCCAGGGGGCGCTCGCCGTCGAATGCCGTCAGGACAATGAAGCCGTTGCGAAGCTCCTCGCTCCGCTCGATCACCCCGCGACGCGACAAGCGGTTACCGCGGAGCGAGCCTTGTTGCGCCGCCTGGGAGGCGGCTGCCGCGTGCCGATCGCGGCCTGGGCGCGGATTGAATCGGAATCGCTTCTCCTGACGGGCGTCGTTTCGAGTCCGGATGGCAAGCACATTCTGCGTTCTGAAGCGTCCGCTCCGCACGATGAGGCGGACTCGCTCGGCATCCGCGTTGCCGAGGATTTGCTCAGCCGCGGCGCGGAATCACTCCTTCGCTGACGTGTCCGGGTATTACGGCGTTTTACTTGAGTTGCCGCGATCTGTGAGGACAAGGCGAAGAATCGGATTGCTCCGCCGAATGACAGAATTCACTGAAATATCTGAGTCAGCCAGGCCCGCGCCGCTTGCCGGAAAACGCGTCGTCATCACCCGCGCGCGCCATCAGGCCGGAGCGCTTCGCGAACTTCTCGAAAAGCGCGGCGCCGAAGTCATCGAGGTTCCGAGCATCGAAATTCGCCCGCCGGAGTCCTGGGCGCCGTTCGATGCTGCTCTTCATCACCTGAGGGAATTTGATTATCTGATCGCGACTTCCGCGAACGGCGTCGAGGCGCTCCGCGCGCGCCTCCGGTCGCTCGGCCTCGGCATCGAGCAATTGAAGCACCTGCGCATCGGAGCCATCGGGCCGGCAACAGCTCGCGCCTTCTCGAATACGGGAATCACCGTCCACTTCGTTCCCTCCGATTATCGCGCCGAAGGCCTTCTCGCCGCCCTCGCGGGTGAAGACATACAGGGGAAATCGTTTTTAATTCCGCGGGCTCGAGTCGCGCGTGACCTGCTGCCGGACGCCTTGCGGGCGCGCGGCGCGCGCGTCGAAGTCGTCGAAGCTTACCAAACTGTTCGCCCGCGTTTCCGTCCGGGTGAACTCGAGCGCCTTTTGGCTCCCCCTCCCGATATCGTCGCCTTCACAAGCTCCTCCACCGCACGCCACTTTACCGCGCTGATCAGCGGGCATCATCTCCGCGAGAAGCTCGCGGGCGCCGCCATCGCTTCGATCGGGCCCATCACTTCGGGAACTTTGCGTTCGCTCGACTGGACCGTCTCCGTCGAGCCCGCGGAATTCACCGTTCCCGCTCTCGCCGCCGCCATCGAAGCTTACTTCTCACGCCTCCCATAGCCGCTCAGTCGCGTGGAGCGCGGCGGGCAAGCGTGCGCGCGGCGCGATGCTGCGCCGAGGCCGGCGCGACAGCAGGCTGAGCGCTCGGCTCGGCTGGCTCTCCGACCAGCGCACCCTGGTCCTCGCGCCTGAAGACGAGTTTCCCGAGGCTCGTATCCGCATCCACAATGATGAGGTCGCCCAGCCGAATTTGACTCGTCGCAAGCAAATTGGAGACGGGGTAAACAAGGTGACGCTCGATGGCGCGTTTCAAGTGGCGCGCTCCGGACTTCGGATCGGTCCCTTCCTGGAGCAGGAATTCACGGGCTGGTTCCGTGCAGCGGAAAACGAACGGATGGCCGCATTCGGCGGTTGTGATTCGTTCCTGAACGTGTCCCAGCTCGATATCCAGCACTTTTTCCAAATGCTCCCGCTCGAGCGGCCGGAAGACGATGACCTTGTCGATGCGGTTCAGGAATTCGGCGGAGAATTTTCTGCGCGCCGCCTCAATCGCGACCCGATAAATTTTCTGGTCCAGATTCTCATTGTCGCCTGGAGCGCCGGCCATGAAGCCTAGACCGCCACGCATGAGGTTCGAAATTTCCTGCGAACCAAGGTTCGAGGTCAGGAAAATCATTGACCGCGAAAAATCCACGCGCCGATTGTCACCAAGCGTCAAGGTCGCCTTGTCCAGAATGCCGAGGAGCAGTTGCCACAAAGCGTCTGACGCCTTTTCGATTTCGTCGAAGAGCACGAGCGACGCTTTGAGCTTCTCAGTCTGAAACTGGTCGAGCCCCTCCTGGGTAATCAGCGGCTGCGTTTCTCGGTGCCCGAGGTAGCCGGGCGGCGAGCCGATCAGCTTCGCGATTTCATGACTGTGCTGGAATTCCGCGCAATCAATTTTGAGGACGGCGTTCGCCTTGCCGAAGAACACTTCCGCCGCCGCTTCCACCAACCGCGTTTTCCCCGAACCCGTCGGGCCGAGGAACAGCAGATTCACCAGCGGCCTGCCCGGTGAAGCAAGCCCGGCAAGAAACACCTGATAGACCCGTGCCAGCCTGCGCACGGCGCGATCCTGCCCCACCACTCGATCGAGCAACGATCGCTCGAATTCCTGAACGTCAGAGCTTTGTAAACTTGGATCTAGGACGGTTTGCGCTCCCATGGCATCCCTCCCGGCGTCAGATTGCTCAGCCCAGGCGTCCTGCCCTTCCGCGCCGGTCCGAGTTTGACTTCCAACGTTGCTCTCAGCAACTTCATGGCCGAAGTAAGTTCCGCTGCAACTTCCTGACCCGCCGACAGTTGCAAGACTGGCAAGTGCAAAGCCGCAATGTCCATATCCACATTTCGAATTTCGCTGATTAGCTCATGGAGATATTCCGCGTTGTTTTCAAACGGCTGGATCAGTTGTTGGGACGCTTTTTCCCTTAAATCACTCCAATCAACGCGGACGAAGGGATGCTTCGAGCTAACCCCTCGGATAACATCATCGCTGATGTGCGGCCGCCGTCCCAGGCAGGCCAGGTGAATCTGGCGCACATGGCCCTTTTCGCGCACATTGTGCACCAGGTAAAACGACCGGCCTCGCTTGCGAATGAACGCCATAGCTCATCCCACCGAACGTAGTGGAGACATTACCACTACAATATCCTAGTGTTTAGTTGCATTAGTAAGCGTTATATGTCAGACTGCCGGCATGAGCAAACAAGCGGCAGTCATTTCCCTTGATGCGGAGGAAGCGAAAATTCTCCGGCAGTGGATGCGGGCCGGAACCA
>JAKASG010000085.1 GCA_021828285.1 Acidobacteriota bacterium
CGGTTGAAACCAAAACGCGGTCATAATCCGGGCCGAGCAAACAAAGTTCGGTCGGGCGCATTCGCGCGCCAATCTCCATCGCATTTAGAACCACGTTCACAAACGAGCGTTCGTAAGACGCGCGGTCTTCGAGCGCCTGCCGCCTGCCACGTTCTTGCAGGGAAATTTCGCTTCCGCCGTCAAAAAGTGCCATCACCTCACCCCCAAAAATTTTCCGGCAGAATCCGAGAGTCCGCCCGCCAAGAGGATATTTTCAAGAATTCGCCCGCGCCCCTGAGCGTCCGATTCAAGCCAAGCCCGCCGGTCGGCTATCGCGCCTTCGGAAAATAGGACGGCTCTTGCCGCCGCGCCTGGCCGCCGAGTGTAAGCCGTCGCCAGCGCGTTCCATGTGGCGGGGTGCTCCGGCCCGGCTTCATGCGCCAGCAATTCAAGCCGCCCCAGCTCGCGCAGCTCTTCACACGCTCTCAACCGTTCCAACCGGCACTCCGCCAGGAAATTCCGCGCTTGGACTTCAGCTCGCTCTCGCCCTTGCCGCTGCAGGACGAACTCAGCGCGTGGCAGGCGCTCGTAAAGGCCAAGCTCTTTGGCGAGCGTGACCACGTTGCCTCGCCATCCGCACTTGTGGCAAAAGAAGCATTCCGCCGTGTGAGTGACCGTTCGAACGCCGCCGCACTTCGGGCAGCCGTGACGGGCACCGCACGGCTTCGCGCCGCTTGTTTCGAGCAATGCGCCGATATCGTACCGAGCCGCCGTGCTCATTGAACCCGACCTTTCGGCTCCCATTCCGCGCCCACCTTCGGCGGATGGATATGAACCACTTCGCCCGTTTGAGGGCGAATCACCTCATAGCAGCCCGCGCAGCCCGGTGAGCCGCACTCGGCGGATTCTGCCGGGGTCTGGTTTGGAGTCTCAGCTTGCCGGTTTTCCATAGGCCGACGTTCGGTTTCCAAGACCTCTCGAACCGCCGCCAAAGCTCGCTCGACTATCGCCTGATTTACCGCCATCGTGTCCTCACGTGCACTTCTATCCGAAACATCCGAAACAAGCCTTTGTTTATGCGGCTCCGGGCCACTTTTCCTATCCGAAACAAAGGGTTCATGTTTCGCTTTCCAAAACCGCATCGTCGCCAACATTCATGCGGGTTGTTTCGCTTGTTTCGTTTTCGGGCGTGATATATCGGGCGTGAGCGGTTAAAAGCTCGCTCCGAAGGTACCCTTTGCCCGTGCCGAAAGGCGTTCGAACCTGCCGTGGAAAAATCTCAAAAGGCCGGAGCATCAGCGCTAATCGCCGGGGCGTCAGTTCAATTTCGGTGCGCCACGGAGATTCATCTTCTTCCCGAAGCGCGGCCAGGACGCCTGCCGTGAGCCAGGCATCCAGGTTTTCCGGCCACAACTTGAAAATGCCATCTATTAGTTTGAGCGGCAGAGACCCATCCGCCGCGTCCTTCGACTTCTCGCCCGAAAGAAACCTGGCCGATCTTTCAAGCTCCGCCACTCGCGCCGGGGCGAGCACGGCGAGGACTGCAAAGAGCGGCGAGAAAAGTTCGCAGTCGCGGTCAGACAAAAACCCTAAGTCGGGCAGCGCGGCGTAGGTCTCAGTAATTTCCCCGAGGCGCTCTCTTACAATAAGTTCAACGGCCGCCTTAGTGGGCGAGACTTCCGTCGTGGCGCGGCTGAATCGGAACCTTGCAACCGGCTCGCTCGGCGAACGGCGTTGCATCCGGATGACGATCGAGCGGTCGCTGAGGCTCAACGGCAAGTCGCCTACGCAGCAAAAAGATTTCGGGCCGAAGACTGGAACTTTCTCCGCGCTCCGGCAAGCCACGCTCCACCGCAGCACGGTCGCGCCTCTTCGGTACCCAACGTTCAGAATCGAAAGAATCGCTTGGTCGCGCTCCGATCTATGCGTTGCGCGCAAGGATTCTATTTCATCCAGCAAAAGTGTTGGACAATCCGCCAGGAACCGAAACAGACCTGCCTCGCTCGGAGTCGTCCCGCGCCACGCGCGCGCACAAAGCAGCTCTAAGATTTCGATTGCGCGCGATTTTCCGCAGCGTGGGACGCCGCTCGAAAAAACCAAATACGGAAAAACGTCGAATGTTGCCGCCGCATGAGTTGCGATTGCCCACAGCGAAACGGGCAAGCGCGCCGCGTTGGGTAGCACAACATACCGCGTGATAAATCGCTCCACTTCCGCCAGCACCTTCGCGCCATCAACCGCGACAGCGGCTGGCTGCGCCCACGGCTCCGCGCCGGTCGCTGGGTGCTCCAGAAAATTCTGCGTTGCTTCGGCAAGTTCGCTCATTTTTTCCTTGACGGTGAACGGAAATTTCGCGGGGCTTCAAAAAATCCTGCACGGCGTCGCGCGAAACCAAAACGCGAGCGCCAGCTTTGACGCCGCGCAACCTACCACTTTTCAACCATCCGCGCACGCTCCATTCGGAAACTGTAAGCAGCCGCGCGAGGGGGCGAACGCCGTAAAATTCCTGACTCAATTCCATTTTAATTTCCTCCGCAAGCCACCATACCCAAGCCGAGGCTTTCCCGTCAAACCGCATTTAATGCGGCCATTTAATGCGGTGGCAGGAAATGGCGGGTTTAACTGCGGGGCTTAAGATGCCTTTGAACGAGGGATCGAAGGGCGTGGTAGTCCAGGCCTAGGCGTTTTGCAATTTGGTGCTGGCTCTTGCCTTCGGCTAAAAGCTCGCGCACCTGCCGGAGAATTTCCGCAGTGGCGCGATTCCGAAACCTTCCCTTGTGGCCGGGGACTTTGAGGTTGTCCGCCACGGCGTCGGGGACGGCGAGCGCGTCGGGCATCGGTGTAGCGCCAACCTTTTTGTCCACTTTGGCGAGCGCCCGCAGTTTCGGATGCACGAGGTTAAGAGGCGAGTTTCTCAGCGATGCTTTAACCACGGCACAGGTTTCCCCGCCGGAGTCGGTATACTCTTTCGCCTCACGCCGCAGTTGGGCGGGCAGTTTTAACCACTTCGCCGGATGTTTGTCTCTTAATTCTAGGGCGGCTTCCAGCGTGGCTATCGCGTAGCGGCCAGTCCCCGACCTTTCGAGTTTGAATGGGATCGCGGGCTTCCGCTTCATGCCCTAAAGATAACACTTGACATACTCAGCCGTCAAGTATATTATCTAGGCATGGAAAAGGACAGAGCCACGATCATTCGAGAGCTTTTTTCGCGGTTAGGAAAGAAAGGTGGCAAGGCCCGTGCCGCGAAAGCCACGCCGAAACAGCGCCACGAATGGGCGCGAAACGCTGTGCTCACCCGCTGGGCGAAAGCGCGAAAATTGAAACCGAAGGGAGCGTAAGCCAATGGCGATTTACAAGCGGGGAGATACTTACTGGTTTGAATTTCTTTACAAGGGGCGGCGCGTCCGGCAATCCACAAAGCAAACCAATCAGCGCGTTGCTAGGCAGTTGGAAGCGGCCTTCAAGACACGCTTGGCCAAAGGCGAAGTCGGAATCGTAGAGCGCCAGCCCGCGCCCACGCTGAAAGAATTTTCTCAGCGGTTCATTGACGAAATTCAGGTCAGGTGCGCGGCGAAGCCGAATACCATTTCCTTCTACGCCTTGAAGCTCACGCGCCTTTTGGAGTTCGAGCCGCTGGCGAGCGCCCGGCTGGACAGCATAGACGAACCCCTGATTGCGGCCTTTGTCCAATGGCGAAGCGCGCAGCCAAGCCGCGCCGGGCACAACCGTAAAAGGCCGCGCTCCCTCGCCACTGATAAACCCATAGGCCCGGCCAGCGTCAACCGCGAATTGGCCACGTTGCGGCGCTTGCTTCGTATCGCGCATGAATGGCGCGTCATAGACCGCGTGCCCCGCATCCGGCTCTTGCGAGGCGAGCGTAACCGGGAATTCGTTTTGAGCCACGCCCAAGAGCGGCTGTATCTCGAAATGGCCGAGCAACCGCTGAAGGATGCCGCCGTGTTGATGCTCGATACAGGTTTGCGAGTCGGCGAAGTCCTCAGCCTTGAATGGGCGGACGTCCACTTGGAGCCTGCGAACGGCGCGAAATACGGATTCATTCACGTGCCCAAAGGCAAGAGCGCCAATGCCAAGCGCAACTTGAGCTTGACGCCGCGCGTGCGGGCCATGCTCGAAACGCGGCGGGCTTCGCGCAAGTCTTATTGGCTTTTCACGGATGAAGCGGGAACCGGCCCGGCTTCGGTTTACACGCTCGAAGCTCAGCACAAGCGCATGAAGGCGGCTCTCAGGCTCCCGGCGGATGCCGTGATACATTCACTCCGGCACACGTTCGGCACCCGGCTCGGAGAAACCGGGGGGGACGCCTTCACGATCATGCGGGCAATGGGGCACAGCACGGTTGTGGTTTCCCAAAAGTACGTGCACCCCACGCCGGAAGCAATGGAGCGGGCATTCGAGCGGTTGAACGCGGCAAACGAGAAGGCGCTGGCCAGCCTGCCGGGAAGCCCCAAAAGGCTTGAACCCCCCACAAAATCCACCACAGTTGCGGGGGTAGAGTTATGGCCGGTTCGCCAAGCCTTGTAGAATCAACGTGCGGGGGTGGCGGAACTGGTAGACGCAAGGGACTTAAAATCCCTTGTCCCGCAAGGGACGTGCCGGTTCGATTCCGGCCCTCCGCACCATGTCCTCGGATTCTTCGATACCGATGATTGCGACGTAGCAGAGTCGGCGCGAATTTGCGGTCGCTTCCCTTCCAGCCCGCCGAGTTGAGGAAGCTCGAGCGGTAAACCGAGCGAGACTCGCGCCCGATCGGCAGGCGCGGCTGGTTAGACGCTCGAATATTTCTTGCACAGGCGGCGAACTTCGGCGACCAGATTGGGAACGCCGGTCATTGCGTCTTCACCGTGGAAAAGTTCTTTCTCATATTCCACCGACATGTAACCCTGGAACCCGGCCTCGGCGAACATGCGCCAGACGCGATCCATATCAATGGGCGTGCGATCATCAAACTCGTCGCGAATGTGCGTGTTGGTGGCGTAAGGGATGCACATTTTGATTTGTGCGTAGCGATCCAGAGTGGGTGTAGGCATGAAATGGGTGATGTCAAGATTGATGCCCGCGTAAGGCAAGTTGACGCGATGCATGATCTCGAGACAAACTTCGGCGTTCTGAGTGATGCCTTCGTGGTCTTCCACGCCGATCATGATGCCTCGCTCGCCCGAATAGTCGCAGGCGGCTTTCATGGTTTCGACCACCCAGCCGACGGCTTCGCGGAGGGTACGGCCGGGAGGAAGCTTGCCGGCAAATACGCGCAGATGCGGAGCGCCGAGCCGATCGGCAACGTCCACCCAGCTTTTGATTTGCTTGAGCGCCTGCTTGCGAGCGTCCGCTCCGGCATTCACCATTCTCACTCCGCAGGCTGCCCCGGAAAAAGCAACGGCGTGCTTGTAAGCAAGATGCCGCAGCGAGGCGAGATAGGCCGGATCGGTTGACTGCATGTAATAGGCCGTCATATCCACCGCAATGAGGCGCAACCCGGTTGCCTTCCGGATGAAATCTTCAAGCGTCATCGCCGGATGTTTCAGGTTCAAATAATCCTTGTAGGAGTAGGCGCAGCAGCCGGGCAAGAGACGAGGCAACTTTTGGGAGGAAGCGGAAACTTCGGCTCGCGCCGGCAGCCCCAAAGCCGCAGCGCCAACGGCACCCGCACCGAGAGATTCAAGAAATTTACGGCGAGGCAATGTAAGCTTCATCTCACTCTCCCTTAATCCAGAAAATCAAGCCTGTACGACAAAGAGCAATTCGTCTTTCCGGCCGTCGCCGCCCGCTTCCCTTCAATGTGCTTGTTCGTCCGGGCCGTTACCGCTCTGCTGGAGCAATTTCGCGACGAGCGCCGTCCAGCCCGTTTGATGGCTGGCGCCCAGGCCTGCGCCGTTATCGCCGTGAAAGTATTCGAAAAAAAGGATGAGATCGCGCCAATGGGGATCGGACTGAAAAATTTCCGTTCCGCCGTAAACGGGTCTGCGCCCGTCCTTTCCGCGCAGGAAAATCCGCGTCAGGCGGCGTGAAAGGAGGCTCGCCACTTCCCACAGGTTCATCATCCTGCCGGAGCCGGCAGGACACTCGACTTTGAGAGAATCGCCGAAGTAGTAATGGTATTTCTGCAACGATTCGATCAGCAGAAAATTCAAGGGAAACCAGACGGGCCCGCGCCAATTGGAGTTTCCGCCGAAAAGGCCGGTGGTGGATTCGGCCGGCTCGTAATTCACCGAATGGCGCTCGCCACTCAGCTCCATCACATAAGGGTGGCCCTGATGATATTTGGAAAGCGACCGGACGCCGTAAGGCGAGAGAAATTCATCCCCATCGAGCATGGTCCGCAGGACGCGAAGGAGCCGGGCGCGTGAAACCAATGAAAGCAGCCGGCGGACGCCGGAGGCGGACTTTTCCGAGGAGTCGAGCATGTTCGCAAGCGAAGGGTGAAAATCGAGAAACCATTGCATCCTCTTCTGGAATCCGCTGAACTTCGCCACCACCTCCGGCTCCAGCACCTGCACGGCGAATAAAGGAATCAAACCCACCATCGAGCGGACTTTCATGAACAGGTGCGTGCCGTCGCCAAGGCCAAGCACGTCATAATAAAATCCGTCTTCTTCGTCCCAAAGGGTGATGGCGTGTCCGCCGCGGTTGTTCATGGCATCAGCGATATAAACGAAGTGCTCGAAAAATTTGCTTGCCACGTCTTCATACACGGGATCTTCGATGGCGAGTTCGAAAGCGATGGCCAGCATGTTGAGGCAAAACATCGCCATCCAACTGGTGCCGTCCGATTGCTCAATGTGGCCGCCGAGCGGCAGCGGCTTGGAGCGGTCGAAAACGCCGATGTTGTCGAGCCCCAGGAAGCCGCCTTCGAAGATGTTGGCGCCCGTGGCGTCCTTGCGGTTCACCCACCAGGTGAAGTTCAGCATCAGCTTTTGAAACACGCGCTCGAGGAACGCGCGGTCGCCCCGCCCTCTGCGCCGTTTTTCGATCTTATAGACTCGCCAGGCGGCCCAGGCATGCACGGGCGGATTCACATCCGAGAAGGCCCATTCGTAAGCCGGCAACTGGCCGTTCGGATGCATATACCATTCGCGAAGCAGGAGGATGAGCTGGGACTTGGCGAAATCGGGATCAACCAGCGCGAGCGTGACGCAATGAAAGGCCAGGTCCCAAGCCGCGTACCAGGGATATTCCCAGTTATCGGGCATGGAAATGACGTCGTGATTGTAGAGATGAATCCAATTGTGATTCCGGCCGTTCAAGCGGGCGGCGGGCGGCGGAGGATAGGCCGGATCGCCTTCGAGCCAGGTCTGCACGTCATAATGATAAAATTGCTTCCCCCAAAGCAGCCCCCCGAGCGCCTGGCGCATGACGCTTTTCGCATCGTCGGAAAGCCGCTCGGGAACGATCGTGCGATAAAATTCGTCGGCTTCTTTGATGCGCTGGGCGAAAAAGCCTTCGAACTCCTCGCCTAAGCTATCCGGCTGTGGCCTTTGATTGGTGAATCGCAGTCGAAAGCTCCAGGCTCCGCCCGGAGGCACTGTCTTCTCATAATGGGCGGAGGCTTTTGTGCCGGTGTGCGCCGGGTTCACGGCATTCCGTCGCCCTTCGACAATCACGTCGTTGATCCCGTCTTTGACGAAAGGCGAGGGGCTTTTAACGCCCCAGAGCCGCTCAAAGTTCGTTTCGTTGTCGGTAAACAACAGCTCAGGCGAAGCTTCGCAAGCGAGCCAGCGCTTTCCGTAGTACACGTGCTCGAGGCCAATGACCGCCATCGGCAAAAGAGATTCATCCCGAAAGAGACGCGGCGGGTGATCCCTGCGGCCCCACGACCATCGGTTGCGGAACCAAACCGTGGGAAGCAAATGAAGGGGCGCAGCTTCAGGGCCGCGGTTCCACGCCGTGATGCGAATCAAAATATCTTCGACCGAAGCTTTCGCGTATTCGATGAAGACATCAAAGTACCGCTCCTCGTTGAATACGCCTGTGTCGAGCAGCTCGAACTCGAAATCCTTTTTGCTGCGGCGGCGATTTTCAGCGACGAGCTCCGCATAAGGAAACGCCGCCTGCGGATACTTGTAAAGGAATTTCATGTAAGAATGCGTGGGAGTGCAATCCAGATGGAAATAATATTCCTTGACGTCTTCGCCGTGGTTTCCTTCGTTGCCGGTCAGGCCGAATAGCCGCTCTTTCAGAATGGGGTCGCGGCCGTTCCAGAGTGCGAGAGCGAAGCAAATGTATTGCCGGCGGTCGCAGATTCCGCCGATGCCGTCCTCGCCCCAGCGATAGGCGCGCGAGCGGGCATGGTCGTGCGGGAAATAGTCCCAAGCTGTCCCGCCAGGGCTGTAATCTTCCCGCACAGAACCCCATTCGCGTTCGCTCAAATAAGGCCCCCAGCGCTTCCAATTGGCCTTGCGAGCGCGCAGATCTTCGAGCCTTTGCTCTTCGGCAGTCATCATTGCTCCACCGGGCGGACTCTGACGGTACCGATGGTCGGAAGCCCGGAATCACACAGTTTAGCCGGTTGTTCGAAACATTCAAACGAAACCTTGCGGCTGCGCGAGAGACTTCAAACCGAAGGAAGCGCTTTCCGCCGTATTAAAATGGCGCGAGAATAGATGCGGCGGCGGGAAACGTGGCGCGTCGCCGCCCATCGAGGAAGGCCGGACATCATGAAGAGGACAAGACGAAGTCAAACACCCGCGCTTCGCAGCCGGGAATGGTTTGGAAAAGACGATCGCTGGGGCGTGGCGCATCGAGCGTGGCTGCGCGCCGAAGGCTTCAGTGAAAAAGTGTTTCAGGGCAAGCCGGTGATTGGCATCTGCAATTCCTGGAGCGAGCTCAACAATTGCAACGCGCATTTGCGCCAGGTGGCGGAAGCGGTGAAGCGCGGCGTTTGGGAAGCCGGCGGCTTCCCGCTGGAATTCCCGACGATTTCGCTCGGCGAGATGCTGATGAAACCGACGACAATGCTCTACCGCAACCTCATGGCGATGGATGTTGAAGAGTGCCTGCGCGCTTATCCGCTCGACGGAGTCGCGCTGCTCTGCGGATGCGATAAAACAACGCCGGCGCAATTGATGGGAGCGGCGAGCGCCGACATCCCGGCGATTATGATTCCGGGGGGGCCGATGCTGCGCGGCATGTGCCGCGGCGAAGAGCTCGGCTCGGGTACGGACGTGCGCCGGATGTGGCAAGAGGTGAAAGCCGGGCGTATGAGCGAAGAGGAATGGTGCGAAGTCGAATCGTGCGTCTCGCGCAGCGCGGGACATTGCACGGTCATGGGCACGGCCTCCACAATGGCCTGCATCGCCGAGGCGCTCGGCATGACGCTCCCGGGCGCGGCCGACTTGCCGGCGAGCGATTCGCGGCGGCTCGCTCTGGCTGAACGCAGCGGCGCGCGAATCGTCGAGATGGCTCGAGAAGACATCCGGCCCTCGGCGATTATGACGCGCCGCGCGCTGGAGAATGCCATCCGCGTGGATATGGCGATCGGCGGATCAACGAACGCCATCATTCATCTAATCGCCATCGCGGGAAGGCTCGGCATCAGCCTGCCGCTCGAGGCGTTCGACCGAATCTCGCGCAGCACTCCCGTGCTCGCCAACATTCGCCCGTCGGGGAAGTTCCTGATGGAGGATTTCTGCTATGCGGGCGGATTGCCGGCATTGATGAAGGAGATCGCGCCAATCCTCGATACGAAGGCGCCGACCGTCACCGGAAAGGCGATGGGCGAAAACATCGCCCGGGCGGAATGTTACAACCGCGAAGTCATCAAACCTCGCGGCGAGCCGTTCAAGCCCGAGGGCGGAACAGTTATTCTTCGCGGCAACCTGGCGCCCGCGGGAGCTGTTATCAAGCAATCGGCCGTCTCGCCCGAACTCGCGCGGCACAAGGGGCGCGCCGTGGTTTTTGAAAACAACCGCGACCTGCTCGAACGCGTTGACGATCCCAAGCTCGCCGTGGATGAATCGAGCGTGCTGGTGCTCAAAAACGCAGGGCCGAAAGGTGCTCCGGGAATGCCCGAGTGGGGACATTTGCCGATTCCCACCAAGCTGCTGAAAGCGGGAGTTAGGGACATGGTACGGCTGAGCGACGCGCGCATCAGCGGCACGAGTTACGGAACGATCGTGGTTCATATTGCGCCGGAATCGTCCGTAGGCGGGCCGCTCGCCGTGGTCAGAAACGGCGACTGGATTGACCTCGATGTGACGGAACGCCGCCTGGAACTGCTCGTCGGGAGCGCGGAAATCAAGAAGCGGCTCAGGGCTTTCCGGCCGGCCGCTCCGCACTACGAGCGCGGCTACGGACGGCTGTTTCTCGATCATGTCCTGCAGGCCCACGAAGGCTGTGATTTCGATTTCCTGCGCGGGCGCTCCGCGGATCGCATGCCTCCGCCTGAGCGCTTCCCGAACCCCTCCGTGTAAATTCGTCTTGCCACTGTTTCTTAATGGGCTGGTTCAGCTTCAGAGGGAGCGGGGGATAAATCGGCGGCGCGGGGAGCTTGCTGAGACCTGAAGAAATGGTTGAGCGGCATGCGTCCCGGGCCGACGGAATAGGCCTTGCGGATCGCTTCCGTCACATAAACCTTCGCGAGCATCACGGCATCATGAAGGTGGCGGCCAAGAGCGAGGTTCGCCGCAACCGCTGAAGAGTAAGCGCAACCGGTGCCGTGCGTGTTGTCCGGTTTAACGTGATCGGCGGCAAAAGTTTCCGTCGTTGCACCGTCGCTGAACACGTCCACGGCTTTTTCCAGGTGCCCGCCCGTTACGACAACTGCCTTTGCGCCCAGCTCAATCATTTTCTGGGCGGCCAGCTTCATCATTTCGACGCTGTCAACCTTCAGCCCGGTGAGCGCCGCGGCTTCAGCGAGATTCGGAGTCACGATCGTCGTGCGCTTCAGCAAGTCCGACCGCAGGGCTTCAAGCCCGCGCGCGTCAAGGAGGTCGAGCCCGCTTGCCGACCGAATTACGGGATCCAGCACGACAGGAATGTCGCCGTGCCCGTCGAGCGCTTTCGCCACTATCTCAACGTTTGCGCGGTTCGCCAACATTCCGATTTTTACGGCGCGAATCCGTCCGTCCGCAAAAAGCATGGCGAGAGACTCTTCGAGCATCTTCGGCTCAGCCGGCGTTTGCCGCATGGCGCCTTGCGTGTTCTGCACGGTCAAGGCCGTGATGGCCGCCACGCCGTAACAGTTGTGCGCAGCGAAGGTCTTCAAGTCCGCGGATATACCCGCTCCGCTCGATGGGTCGAAGCCGGCAATGGTCAGGATGACCGGGGTTAACGAATTGGAACTGTGATTCGCCGGAACGGTGATTTCAGCAACCTCATATCGGAAAGTGGAACGATTATAGATTCATCCTTCCGATTGTCAACCAAAGATTTGAGCGGGAAGCCTCGCCTGAAGTTGCCTCACGCCAGAACGGAAATTCGTGCGGCCCCGCTCCGGAACGCGCTCCGCCGCCCGATCACGTGCGACGCGCCCCTCACGCTGTCACTTTGTGCTTTTCATTTTGATAACGCTCGAGACACTCGTCCGAGCAAAAATGCAGCACGGTTTTCCCTTCCACCAGGCGATGGGACACTTCCGTCGAAACGAACATTCCGCAGACCGGATCGCGCGCCGTGGCATGGCGAACTTCCTGCGGCGCACCTTCTTTCCGGGAACGCCCCGGCCCGCCCGGCGCCGAAGGGCGCGCGCCGCGGAAAAATTTCCACACGGCTCGCCCGAGCGCCAGAAGAATTCCGGCGACGAAAATGATATCGAGAATTGATGCCAGAAAATCAGCCACGATAGGTTTGCGCGATGGGTCCGGATCGTCTCCTCAGATTTTCAATGCGGATTCGAAGCGCCGCGTGATGTCTGTGCCGCTGCATCAATCGCCTGCTTGAGCTTATCAAGCCCGGGATAACCGGGGTCGAAAGCATCGAGGCGCTTCCAGGCTTTCCGCGCTGCCGTAAGGTCCTGGGTGCCTTCCAGGTTGACGATGATTGTGTCGAACATCGTCGGCTTGTGAGTCGGATCGATGGCGAGCGAATGCTGATACTCCTTGAGCGCTTCCTGCGGGTTTCCTGTCATGAAATAGGAAGTCCCCATGTCGGTGCGGGCGTTCACGTCCTTGGGATCGATGGCAAGCGCCCGCTTGTACCACTTGATGGCACGCGCGAATTGATGCTGATCGTAAAGGAAGTTGGCCAGTTGGACAGTCATTTGCGAATTGCCCGGATTCTGACCGATCTGAGTCTTCATCTCCTGGATGACGGCATCTGCGTTGATGGGCGGATGGCCGGGCGGAAGCCCATTCACGCTCGTATCCTGCTGATCAATCGGCGGATGGCCCGGCGGAAGCTGGGCCGTCGCATCCGAGTTGGTCGGCGGATGGCCGGGCGGAAGACCGGTGGTCGGTGAAGTCGCGGCCGCCGGCGCAGGCATGGAGGCATCTTTCTGCCCCCGGTAAAAATTTCCCGCAAGGAAGCCTACGATCAGGAAAACTGCGGCCGTGATCAGAGTTTCTTTTTTCAACGCTTTACCCCGAAGCCG
>JAKASG010000004.1 GCA_021828285.1 Acidobacteriota bacterium
GGAAGGCCATCGATCAGTTCGTGGCTGCCTATAATCTGACGGCAGCCCCCTTTGAATGGAGAAAGACTGTGGTTCATCCTACAGCTCCCAAACGTTATTACGCGAACTTGCGCAACTAAGCACTAGACTTGATTGCAAAGGATAGGCGAAGGTCGGGCTCGCCGGTGGTGGGGCTGACCGGGACATTCGCAACGCCGAAGTACACGAAGAGCAGGTCATTGTGCGAGAAACGGGGCTCGGGCAACAAACCGAGTTCGTATCCCGACGACCGGAGCGCGTTGGAGGAACCGGCGGCCTTTCTGGAGAGCGGCTTAATGTCATTTGTCAGCACCAGACTCGTTATTTGCATGTCGCCACTCGCGGTCGCGGAAGGCAAGTCCAATCGCCTTGCCCCCAACGCCACCCGCCCGTCAGAAAGCTGCAAGATGGTTTGTGCGATTACCGGCTCGGGCCGTGGTATCGCGACTTGCGCAGTAAGGTCAAAGTCGTCTTTCCGGAATTCCCGATACTTGTTTTCGTCAAGCCGGAACTCGAAGAGGCGCTGATAGATTCCCAGAAGACTTCCGCGAAGGTCGCGCACCGTCACCACCATGGTGAGGCTGCCGCGATAGAGATTGGCCGACTTGTCAAGGTTGACGTCCTTCCCAGAAACCAACACGCTCACGGGGACGGCCCACTTTCCGTTCCCCGCAATGAGCTCGGCGGCGTTCGTCGGCAGGCGGAACGCTGCCTGGAGAGTTCCCGCGTCTGCCGCGGCGACGAGCTGCGCAGTTGCTGGCGTCACCATCATCGCCTCACCCGGCGGAACGGCCCAGTAGCCCTTGCGGTAGCGCAGCGCGTAACCGCGCTTCTTCAGTTCGACCCGAATCCGGCGAAATGTGCCGTCGTAGTTGGCGCTCGACGGCTGATAGACCAGCGTGTAATACTCGCGCAAGTCACTGTCCACGCGCTCGAGAGCCGCGAGCAAATCGTTCTGGTGTCGGATCATAAGCCCGCCGGTGCCGCGGGCAATCGCTTCGAGGTCGGCATCCGGATCGCTGAGCATTAGGTGTTCCATCCAATCAAACTTGTCAGTCCCGAAATTCTCTTCCGGTCCGGCCTGCGCCATTTCATTCATTTCAGCGGCCGAAGTGTTGGGGACCGCCGTCTCCACGCGGCTTTCGGCGGAAAATGCCTCGCTGCCCTCGGTCAGGCCCGAGGCGTCAATCACGTAGAAAGCGACGTTCGCGCGGCTCGCGGCGTCAATCACTGCGGCCACCGGCGCGGCGTCTTGGCGCGAGTTGATAAAACCGCTTGAGAAAAGCACCACGTTCTTCCGTCCGGGCAGGACTGCGAGCGATTGAGCCACCGCACGCAGAGCTACAAAGACCGACCGCGCCTGCATCGCGCTCTCGCCCCACAGCATGCTTCGCAGCGCCAGCCGCTGAAGGTGATATCCCATCGCCGCAGGGCTACCCGAAGATGCGCCCTCCTTTAGCTCGGCCATCTCCTTCTCGATCGCTTCGCGCTCGTTTTTGGTCATGATGCCGGAAGGCGCGCGGCGAGCGAGAGCCTGAATCGCCTGCTCGGCGGCGCGGCGGTCGCGGCTCAAGGCGAGCAGAGGATCGAGCTGGTTCTGAGCTATGGCGTAAATCGAGATGTAATCCTCCGGCGCAACGTCTCGGCGCAGGTACTTCGCTGCCGCGTTACAGGCTTCCGTGCGATCCGCTGGCTGCATGTCGCCAAGATCCATCACCAGCGTGATGAAGTGAAAGTTCTCGAAGCGCCGATTTGCGCCAGTTTCCCTGAAGTTCTGGGCAGTGGCAGAAGAGGCGGCTTGGGCGGGCGGCACTCTACTTGCCTTTTGTTCGCCTTTAGGCTTGGACCGACCGGGTCCCGGCGCAACCGCGAGCGGAGGAACGAAGGTTACAATTTTCTGCGGAACGTTGTTCTCATAGACGGCAAAGTCGCTTGCCGTCAAACCGGAGACAGGCCGGCCCTTTTTATCCGTGACGATGACGTCCACAACCACCGAAGGGGCGTTCACGCGGATCACGCCAGCCTGCGGCGCTGGCCTTGGGAGGGGCCCGGACAGCTGCGCTGCGAGCGAGGCCGCCAGCCCAGCGCAGGCAAGCAGCGCGCCCAGTACGGTTGCGCTTTTGCTCGTCCTTACCACGCGGGGCATGATACCCAACATCATAGAGCCCCCTTTATATGGTGCAAGGCTACCATGCCTGGCGCGATGCCTCAAAAAGAATTCCCACCGGAGCTTCCACGGGCTTTCTCCCCAGGCGCGTCCGAGGTCCCACGCTCCGATTTCCCATCCACCGTCGGGCACGCGATGGATCGGCGAGAGGTGCGTCATCTCGAGGAAACCACGCCCTGGAGCGACAGCCAGACCAAACGAAACGCGCGGATCGCGCGGTCGTTCAGGCGGCAAGCTCCGCGGCTACGGAGGAAATGCCCGGCGAAATCAAAGTGATTGGGGCAACGGCCGAGGAGGCCCGCGAGCGGGTGGACAAGTTTCTCGATCAATCTTTTCTTGCGGGACGCTTTCGGCTGCGAACATCCACGGGCACGGCAAAGGCATTTTGCGCAAGACACTGCACGAAATGTTCCAGTCGCATCCGCAGGTCGAAAAATTCTATGCGGCGCCGCCCGAAGAAGGTGGCTCCGGCGCGACCATTGTCGAGCTTCGCCTTTGACGCCGAATCTCCGCGGGCCGTTTGCCATGGCCCGCTTTCTGTCAGAAACGATGGGCGTGTGGTTTATAATCAAGAAAGGGGCGGCAACCGGTTAGGAGTAATGATGGGTTTGATTCGAGAACAAGACGCGGCCGAAATCCGCAAGCTGCTCGGGAAACTGCCGCAGCCGGTGCGGATCATCCACTTCACGCAGGAGCTGAATCTCCAATACGGGGTTGAGACGCAGCAGTTGCTCGAAGAGCTTGCTGCGCTCTCCGACAAGCTGAGCGTCGAGGTTCACAACCTGGTGCTTGAAAAAGAAAAGGCGGCGGAATACGGCGTGGATAAGGTGCCGGCCACGATCGTGCGCAATGGCAAGGACTACGGCATCCGGTTCTTCGGGATTCCCGCAGGTTATGAATTCTCGACGCTGCTCGACGCGATTCGCGCCGTCGCCGAAGGCGATTCAGGACTGAAGCCCGAGACCCGCGAAAAATTGAAGCAGGTGACTGAGCCGCTTCACCTCCAGGTTTTCGTCACTCCGACCTGACCGCATTGTCCCCAGGCGGTTCGTCTGGCGCAGCGCTTCGCCATGGAAAACGACCTCATTCAGGCCGATTGCGTGGAAGCGACCGAATTTCCCGAGTTATCCGAGCGCTATCAGGTTTACGCCGTGCCGCGCACGGTCATCAACGATTCGTCTTATATTGAAGGCTCGCTCCCCGAGGAAACGTTTCTCGACCACATTCTCGAAACGCTGACCCCGCCGGCGGATGACGCGAAGTGACAGAGCAAGCAGCCTTCCGATCGCTGGACGCCGCCTCAATCCTTAATACTTCAACACGGCGTGGAGCGGATAAGCGGAAAGTTTGTCGCGGCCTTTCAAAAACTCGAGCTCGATGAGGAAGCCGATGCCGGCAACGCGCCCGCCGAGCGATTCGACGAGCTTGGCGACGGCGACAGCCGTGCCGCCGGTGGCGAGCAAATCGTCAATGATGAGCACTTCGTTGCCCTTGTTGATGGCATCGCGGTGAATCTCGAGCGCGTCCCTGCCGTATTCGAGCGCATACTCCGCGCGAGCTTTTTCCGCCGGAAGCTTGTTCGGCTTGCGCACCGGCACGAAGCCCGCGTTCAGGCGGTAGGCGACCATGGGGGCGAAAATGAATCCGCGCGCTTCGATGCCCACCACGCGGTCAATTCGCGAGCCGACATAGTGGTTCGCGAGCGCATCCACGGCGCGATGCAGGCCCACCGGATCCTTCAGCAGCGTCGTGATGTCGTAAAAGAGAATTCCCGGCTTTGGAAAGTCCGGAACCTCCCGAATCAGGCTCTTGATATCTTGCACGGTACTCCTCCTTGATTGCCCGGCCCAAGACGAGATGGCCGAAGATTTACCCAGATTTTACACATTGTCTCGAATGACAAAACGCGTCGCTTGCGCGTTCGCATCTTCTTCGGATTCTTCGACGTGCGAGACGCGGGCGCTGGGAGGGCCCTTTTCGAGCTGCCGCTTGAACGCCTCGAGCGATTCCGCATCGCCGATCGCGTAGACCTCAACGGTGCCGTCCCAGCGGTTCCTTACGCTGCCCGCGAGCCCCAATCCGTTCGCCACTCGCTCGGCGAAATACCGGAATCCGACCCCCTGGACCCGGCCGTGAATGACGTAGCGTTTCGCAACTTTCGCCTTCGCCATCAGAGACCGGAATTATATCCGAACAGGCGGTGCGGCGTCAGGCGGGATAGGAAGTCCGCCTAATTTCGAGCCCGCCCGCCGTGACCATGGGACAACTGCTTCTGTACGCTATCGCGAACCAATTTCATCTTGGCCGGATATCGGGTAACGGCGCCATCGATGCCATCGAGAATTTTGCGCCGAATCCTGCGCGGCTGGTCGAGGTCCCATGCGAGAACCTGTAGGTTGGCCTTGTGGGCGCGGCGGATCAACCGCCGAGTCGCGAGCGCCCAATGCGGCAGAATGCAGTCGCTGCCAATCAGGCGCGCACGCCGAATGACGAGCAGCGGGCGGGTGAAATCCATGCCGAGCCGGATGCGGGAATCGAGCTGGCGCAGGCGCGCGAGAGTCGGGTAATTGAAAGAGATAATCGTGACGAGCGGCGCGGCCCCGGAATGAGTAATTGCCTCAAGCACAAGGGTTTCGATACCCGGATACGCGCGCGAGCCGAGCTTGATCTCCACGTAAGCTTGCATTCGGCGCATGCGGACCCAACCTAACGCCTCCGCAAGCGTCGGAATTTTTTGTCCGGCATAATGGCTGCGCGCGCGACTGGGATAGCGCCGGTCGAACCACGCGCCGGCATCAAGGCGCTTGAGAGCAGCAAGCGACGCATCCCGAACCCGGCCTGCGCCGGAAGTCGTGCGCTCGAGCCGCGCGTCGTGGATGACGACGGGAACGCCGTCCGCACTCAAATGCACGTCGAGCTCGACACCGTCGGCGCCTTGCTGCTCGGCCAACTCGAAGGCAGCCATCGTGTTTTCCGGCGCATCGCCCGAAGCCCCTCGGTGGCCGATAATGAGCGCCGGCCAGATAATCGGCAACCCCAAGGATTGTTCCCCAGGAGACGAGGGTGAGGACGAAGCTGTGGCTTCTTCAGGATTTTCGACGCGAGAGGGTCCGGACGCTTCGTGCATTGGATTTGCCTTAGGCGGAATTCATAACCCTGGAATGTTCGAACCGTTCGAGCGCAGCCTGGCGGCGCACGGCGTTCCAGCCGAGGCGGCCTGCGAAAAGATCGGCAACCGAGGGCGCAGCTTCACGCAGCCGGATTGGCCCGAGCCAGTTCAATCCGGAACGTCTCTGAAGGAAATCTTCAACCGTCAATGCCATCTCGCTGCGAATGGCAAAATCAACTTCCGCGGCAAGCAGCGCCGGCGAGCCGGGCAGCGGCTCGGCAAGGCTCGGATCGTTCCGCACGGGTTCGAGAACTTGCTGCCACCGGCTTCCGTAAGTGCGAACGATCCGGTCGGCGATCTCGAACTCGATATGGTATTCGCGCACAGCCTCCCAAGCGGCAAAATTCTGATAGACGTCGAAAGTCCCCGTATGCCCGCCGGCGAGCGGCGTGCTGCGGCTTGGATGCCCGCTGTGCGGCCGCCCCAGCCTCTGCTCGACAACGTCCACGAGCTTTTCCGCGAGCGCTCGCGCCGTCGTGAGCTTGCCGCCGCAGATGGAGATGAAGTTTCGCGCCCATGGGTCTTCATGGAAGCGGTATTCGCGCGTGTTTTCCGAAGGGCTCGCGCCCGGCTCGACCGCCAGGGGGCGCAACCCTGCAAATTCGCCTTGAACGTCTCCTCGGCCGAGCGGGGGGCGAAAGATGCGATTCGCCGCGGCCAATAAGTAGTCCATATCTTCACGCGAGGCCCGAACGCTCTCGGGATCGCCCTCAAAGTCCGTATCCGTCGTGCCGAGAAGCGCTGCGCCATGCCACGGCATCATGACAAAGATGCGGTCTTCCGAAGGAATCGCGGCGAACAGAGCGAAGGGACCGCAAACCGGCGGCAAAATGATGTGAGTTCCCTTCGTCAGGCGGATGCTTTTTGAGCCGTCGCAGCCGGGGACGAGAGCGCGGACTCGATCCACCCAGGGTCCGGAGGCGTTGATCCAAAACCGCGCGGCCAGCTCATGCCGCGCGCCGGTCTCAATATCTTCCGCTTCAGCCGCCGTCACTTCGCGCGAGCCGCTACTGCGGGCGGCGGTCTCGAGCGCGCGCACAGGCGCATAATTCAAGACCGCCGCGCCATGGCCGGCGGCGTCAATCACGTTTTCAAGCGTCAGCCGGGCGTCGTCGGTGATCGAATCGTGATAAAGGGCCACGGCGCGCAAGCCTTCGGGTGCGAGCCGGGAAACCGCGCGAAGCGCATCTTTCACACCGATCATGCGGTGACGGTCCGCCCGGCCAAGATTACCGAGCAAATCGTAAAGCGTCAGGCCGGCGCGAATCTTGAGCGGCGAATAAGGATCGCCGTGGTAGATAGGCAGGAGAAAAGGAATGGGCTGCGCGAGATGAGGCGCGAGTTTGAGCAGCAAGCGGCGTTCTCGCCGCGCCTCATGCACGAGCCGCCAATCGAATTGTGCAAGATAGCGCAATCCGCCGTGGATGAGTTTCGACGAGCGGCTCGATGTGCCGCTCGCAAAGTCGCCCGCTTCGACGAGCGCCACCGTGAGGCCGCGCAACGCCGCTTCGCGGGCAATCGCCGCGCCGTGGATTCCGCCGCCGATAATGGCCAGATCGAAGGTTTTCCCACTCAGTTTTTGAAAGTTGCGTTCCATGAGCGCGCGGGCAGGACACCGCAACAGCTTGCGGCGCCCTCTTAGCCTCATAGGTTAGCACAGCCAAAGCTCGGCGTGATGGAACCCATGATGAAATCTACGCCTGAGGCGCGCTCACCTGGAGCAACGCGACCGCGTCGGCGCGGATCGCTTCGCCGAGACCGACGGCATCAAGGCCCTCGCCGGTTTTGGCCTTCACGCTCACTTGGTCTCTGTGGAGCCCGAGTGCCGCGGCGATTTGCTTCCTGATGCGCGGAACAAAGCGGGCGAGCTTTGGTTGTTCGAGGCCGATGGTGCTGTCCACGTTGACAATCTGGAATCCTGCGCCGCGAACCATCTCGCCAACACGCCGCAGGAAAAGAATGCTTGAGGCGTTGCGCCATCGCGGCGAACTGTTGGGGAAGTGGGAGCCAATATCGCCGAGCGCGGCGGCGCCCAGCAATGCGTCGCAAATGGCATGCGCGAGTGCGTCGCCGTCCGAATGCCCGGCAGGACCTTTGGGAAATGGAATGTGGACGCCCGCGAGAATCAGCTTACGCCCCGCGACCATGCGATGGACATCATTTCCTGCGCCTGCGCGCCAGCCTCCGCCCGCGGGCGAGCCGGATGAAAGGGAGGCCCTGTTTTTCCGCCGCGCGCTTGTGAGTTTCGGCTTCATGAGGATTTTTGCCCGCGTTCCTGGGCGATATAGAGCCGGGCAAGGGGCAAATCCGACGGCTTGGTGATTTTGATATTGCGGTCAGAACCCATCAGCACGGTGACGATGTGTCCGAGGCGCTCGACCAGGCTCGATTCGTCCGTGCCTCTGAAGCCTTCGGCGGCGGCGCGCGCAAAGGCTTCCTTGAGAATCGAAGCGTGAAAAGCCTGCGGCGTCTGCGCCAGGACGATCCGTTCTCGCGGAATGGTTCCCAGCACCGTTTGCCGCTCGATTTGCTTCACCGTATCCACGCTTGGAATGCCGAGAATCACGGCGCCCGATTTTCTCGCTTCCATGACAATGCGCTCGATCATTTCGACTTCGATGAACGGCCGGACAGCGTCGTGCACAACAATGAGGTCCGCATCGGCCGGCGTTTCCGCAAGCGCTCGCGCGACCGTGTCTTGCCGGGTCGCTCCGCCTTCGACCAGCCGGACGGGTTTCGCCGTCGGTTCGCGGGCAAGCTCTCTCCCAACGGCGCTCATATCTTCGGAGCGGAGCGCGAGATAGACCTCATCCACGGATTCCGCGGCTGCGAACTTCCGCACCGTATGGATAACGATGGGAACGCCTTCGAGCGAAAGGAATTGCTTGGGAGTCGAGCCTCCCATGCGCAATCCCATTCCGGCTGCCGGGATGATCGCCACAACGCTCATCGCTTTGTGATCTCGAAATTTCCAGCGGACGAAATTTGCCGCGCGAGCCGAGAGACCGCGGCAGGCCAAGGCCGCTCGAGCCGCCCTTCGCCCGCGCCTCCGGCGCGCTGCAGCCTGCTTACTGGCTGGGCGCCTCCGGCCTCGGCGGTCGCTCATCGTACTTCCCGAAAATCATCTTGCCCGCGGCGGTCTGCAGGATGCTCGTGACGGAAATGTCAATCGTCTTTGAAATCATTTTCTTCGCGTTATCCACCACGACCATGGTCCCATCGTCGAGATACGCGACGCCCTGATTGTATTCTTTCCCTTCTTTCAAAATCAGGACGCGCATCGTTTCGCCGGGCAGGACCATCGGCTTCAGGGCGTTTGCGAGGTCATTGATGTTCAGCACCGGGAGGCTCTGGAGTTGGGCCACTTTATTGAGATTGAAGTCGTTGGTAATAATCTTGCCGTCGTACTTCTTCGCCAGCTCGATGAGCTTCATATCGACTTCCCGCAATTGGGGAAAATCATCCTCGACGATTTGGATCTGAATCGTCGCTATTTTCTGCATTCGCTGCAGGATGTCGAGCCCGCGCCGCCCCCGCGCGCGCTTCAAGGAGTCGGCGGAATCGGCGACCAGTTGTAGCTCTCGCAGGACGAATTTCGGGATAATCAAGGCCCCTTCGATGAACCCGGTCTCGCAGACGTCGGCGATGCGGCCGTCAATGATGACGCTGGTATCGAGAATTTTGGCGGTCTTTTTCGATTGCCACTCCGTGTTGAACAATCCGCCGAGGGCTGAAAGGTTGAGCAAATCTCCTTTCGTCGCGCCGATCGCCACGCCCACATAGGACATGACCAGGAGCAGAGCCACCTGAATGAAAGATCGCTCCCGCACTTCGAGCGACGTCAGGCTCAGCAAGTGGCCGATCATGAACGCGCACAAAATGCCGAGCGTCGCGCCAGCCGCGGCGCCAATCAGGCGCTTGAGGCTTGCCCGTTCGAGGCGTATCTCGACCCAAACGGCGAACGCCCCAAGCACCGCTCCCGTAGCGCCAGCCTCCCAATGCGAAAGCCTGAAAGGACGCAGATGATAAGCCGTGGCGACGAAAATGATAACGAATAAAGCGCGAACGAGCTTCCCTTCCCACGACATACGATTATTCCTCCTTCCTCGGGTGATTGATAATATCCGGTCATTCTAACAGGCTTTTGCCACTCTGTTATGGAACGGACGCTAGTATAAGCGTAGAAGGGCGTGACCGCAACCGCAAGACCCTTGCCCCTCCAATAATCCTCGAAGGGGCGATTTCCGCGGCTCCCCAGGAACGCCACGGCGGAGCGGGGCGAGCCCCCTCCTAAGTCTTGGACCGGCTTGAGCGAGCCTTAATGATAATCGGCGTTCCCGTGAACTCAAAATGCAGGCGAAGCTGGTTTTCAATATACCGCTCGGTCGAGAAATGAAGCTTTCCCGGACGGTTGGTGAAGGCCAGGAAGATCGGCGGGGAAACGCCGGCCTGGGCCAGATAGTAAACACGAAAAGCCCGGCCCGAAGGCGCCGGTGCACGGTCAAAATCGAGCGACTTGTTGAACCGGTTCAGCTCTGCCGCACTGATTCTCTGTTCACGGGCCGCAGCCACCTCTCGAGCGGCGCGCATCAGCTTGCCCAGCCCGCGTCCTTCAAGCGCAGAGATAAAGACGATGGGCGCATAATCCAGGTATTTCATCCGGCGGCGAATCGCCCCGGTAAATTTCTTCGCGTTGCCGGACTCGGTTCGGGCCTCGTCCCACTTGTTCACAACCAGCACCACGGAGCGGCCGCTCGAGTGCGCATAACCGGCGATGTGCGCGTCGGCCGCCGTCACGCCCTCAATTCCATCGAGCATCACCCAGGCCACGTCGGCGCGCTCGAGATGTTTGCGCGCTTGAATGACGCTCAGCTTTTCAGCCAGCAAGTTCGTCTTCCCTTTGCGGCGAATTCCCGCCGTGTCAATCAGCCGATAGCGGCGGCCCTCATGTTCGATCTCCGCATCCACTGCGTCGCGGGTCGTGCCAGGCAAGGGCGTGACAATCGAGCGTTCTTCGTTGAGCAGCCGGTTGAGCAGCGTGGATTTGCCGACGTTCGGCCGGCCGATGATGGCCACTCGAATCGGTTCTCCCGAGTGGCTCGCCGCCGGCTCAACACTAGCGTCCGTCATTGGGTCGCCGGCGGACGAGCCTTCGGAATGAGCCTCATCCATTGGAAAAGACGCAACGACGTGCTCGAGCAGTTCATCGAGACCCAGTCCATGCTCGGCCGAAACGGGGAAAAGGTTCCGAATCCCCAGCCGCTCGAAATCGGCGGCAAGATAAATATGTTGAAGCTGATCAACCTTGTTGACGGCGACGGCCAGCGGTTTCCCGGTCCGGCGAAGCAGCCGGGCAATCTCTTCATCGAGCGCGGTCGGACCTTCGCGTGCGTCCACGACCAACACCAGTTGGGCCGCTCCTTCGATGGCGGTTTGCGCCTGGCGGAAAATCTCCTGGGCCATTTGTTCGCGCGCGTCGGGAATCATGCCGCCCGTATCCACGATTTCGAACGTCCTGCCAAGCCATTCGGCGGGCGCGTAGAGCCGGTCACGCGTCATTCCCGGCTCGTTGCCGACGAGCGCGCGGCGGCGGCCGGCGATCCGGTTGAAAAGCGTCGATTTGCCGACATTCGGCCGCCCAACAATCGCAACCCTCGGTACGGGATTCTCTTTGCGCATCGCCAAAGCTTCACTCCGCCTGCTTGCCGACTCTTATGCTATGCTTTCCGCTAGGAAAAACAAAAGGCAAAACCCTCCCGGCGCCTGGTTCGAAGGCGGGAGGATCATTGAGCCTCGAAGCGGATGGGGATCCGGAATCCAATCCAAGAAAGACGATGACTCCGAATCAAAAGGAAAAAGCCGCGCTCGGCAGAGTTTTCGGGGAACAGGGATGGCTGGCCCGCCATCACGCCCATTACGAATTCAGGCCGTCGCAGCTCGAAATGGCGGAGGCGGTGGAATCCGCGCTCGAACAGGGCCGCCAACTGATCGTTGAAGCAGGAACGGGAACCGGCAAGACACTCGCCTATCTGGTGCCTCTGATTCGCAGCGGCCAGCGCGTCGTGATCTCGACGGGAACCAAAAATCTGCAAGAGCAGCTTTTCTTCAAGGATATTCCGTTTCTCAAGAAGCTCTTCCCCAAATTGCGCGCCACCCTGATGAAGGGCCGGCAGAATTACCTTTGCCGGCAAAAGCTTTACGACATGGAAAAGCAGCCGGTGCTGCACGGCATGGAGGAAGTGACGCTCTACGCCCGGCTTCGCGAGTGGGAGCGCGAAACCGAAACCGGAGACCGCGCGGAGGTGAAAGGGCTTTCGGACGCAAGCGAGTTGTGGCCCCGGCTGGACGCCCGGCGTGAGACCTGCACGGGCCAGAAATGCGCACAATTCAACCGCTGCTTCATCACCTGGATGCACCAGCGCGCGGCGGAGTCCGATTTGATCATCGTCAACCACCACCTCTTCTTCGCCGATCTCGCGCTCAAACAGACCGAATACGCGAGCCTGCTGCCCGATTACACCGCCGTGGTTTTTGATGAGGCGCACGAGATCGAAGAAGTCGCGACGCAATATTTCGGCCGGCAGATTTCTAACTATCGCGTCGAAGAACTCGCGCGTGACACCGAAGCAGGGCTCAAACTGAAGGGCATTGCAAGCGCCGAGACGCTCGCCGCGGTGCGAGAGCTGCGCCGCCATAGCGACGCCTTCTTCGAGCTTTTTCCCCAGGCCGAAGGGCGCACGAACTTCGACCGCCGTGAGACCTTTCTCGACGCTCACCTCCCGGCTTATGACGGCCTGCGCAACGCGCTCTGCCGCTTAGAGACGGAGATTGCCGCCATCAAGAGCCGCCCGGAGGAAATCGCGCAGCTCGAAAGCCGCTCCGCGGACCTCCGGCAAACGCTCGAAACGGTGCTCGAAAGCCGCGACCGGAACCTTGTCTTCTGGTGGGAGCGCCGCGGGCGCGGAGTTTTTCTGGAAGCCGCCCCGATTGACGTTTCCTCGATTCTGCGCGAGAAGCTCTTCGAGCGTGTTCGGACGGTCATCCTTACTTCGGCCACGCTCGCCGTTTCCGGCAATTTTGGTTTTCTGAAGAGCCGGCTGGGCGTGACCGGCGCGGGCGAAAAAATTCTCGATTCGCACTTCGATTACCCGCGCCAGACGCTGCTTTATACCCCGCTCCACCTCACCGACCCGCGCGATGCACAATTCCCGCGTCTCGCCGCCGAGGAACTGGTGGGGATTCTGAAGGCGACGCAGGGCCGCGCGTTCGTGCTTTTCACTTCGCACCAGCAAATGCGCGACGTTTACGAAAGAGTTCGGGAACGAATCCGTTTCCCGCTCATGCTGCAGGGTGACGCGCCGCGCACGGCGCTCCTCAATCGTTTCCGCACGACGCCCCACGCCGTCCTCTTCGCGACCGCTTCATTCTGGCAGGGCGTGGACGTTCAAGGACCTCAACTGAGCGCCGTCATCATTGACCGGCTTCCTTTCGCCGTGCCAACGGATCCCGTCGTGGCCGCCCGCATTCGCCAGATCAACGAAGACGGCGGAAACGCTTTTGTGGATTATCAGCTTCCCCAGGCCGTCATCGCGCTCAAACAGGGTTTCGGCCGGCTTATCCGCAGTGAAAGCGACCGGGGCGTGCTCACGCTGCTCGACCATCGCCTGATCAAGAAACCTTACGGCAAAGCGTTTCTTGAAAGCCTGCCTTCCTATCGCCGGACGACCCGGCTGGAAGACGTTGAGGCTTTCATGCGAGAATGTTGATTTGCGGCAATACGCCGGTTGCGCCGGGGGTTTCCGGCGCGCGGAAAACAGGCGGAGCGCCCGGCAAGGAGCTCGATGTACCGGGTTTCGGTTGATTACTCGTTCGCTGCGGGTCACGCCCTGCGGGGCTATAAGGGAAAGTGTGAAAACGTCCACGGGCACAACTACAAAGTTCGCGTGAACGTCGCCGGTGACCAGCTCAACGCCATCGGATTGCTGGTGGACTTCGTAGATTTGCGCGCCGCGCTTCGGAAAATCATCGAGCGGCTGGACCATCGCATGCTGAACGATCTTGAACCCTTTGACCGGTTGAATCCTTCGGCCGAGAATCTGGCGGCTTATTTTGCCGCAGAGCTTGGACGGGCGTTCGAATCGCAGCCCGTCCGAATCGAGGCTGTGACCGTTTGGGAAACGGACACTACTTCGGCCACTTATTACCCGGCGCCGGTGCGGGGCGCTTCGCCGTAGCGCCATCGGACGCACAGGGTTCACCGCAAAGGATGGGTTGAATCCACGGCAACCATGCCGGGCCGCAAAGCGCGGCGGATGCTCGATGACCGTCACTGAAATTTTCAAATCCATTCAGGGCGAATCCACCTACGCGGGCTTGCCTTGCGCCTTCATCCGGCTCACCGGCTGCAACCTGCGCTGCCACTGGTGTGACACGGCCTACGCTTTCTACGGCGGCCGGAAGATGACGGGTGAGGAAGTGTTTCAGCGGGTCGAGCAGCTCGGCGCGAAGCTCGTCGAATTCACCGGAGGCGAGCCGCTTCTGCAGGAGCGCGAAGTCGTCCCGCTCTCCGAGCGCCTGCTCGAAGCGGGCTATCGAGTGTTGATCGAAACGAGCGGCGAACGCTTCATTGGCCGGCTGCCGCGGCCCGTAGTCAAGGTGGTGGACGTGAAATGTCCGGGCAGCGGCGAAAGCGGCAGTTTTTGTGTGGATAATCTCGCGGCGCTCGAGCGGAAGGATCAGGTGAAGTTTGTGATTCTCGACGAAGCCGATTATCGCTTCGCCCGGGAATTTCTGGCCGAGCATCGCCTCGGCGATCGCGTGGACGAGGTGGTCTTTTCGCCCGTCTTCGGCCGCCTCGGCGCGCGGCCTCTGGCCGAATGGATCCTCCGCGACGGACTCGGAGTGCGGCTGGGCTTGCAACTTCACAAATTCATCTGGGATCCTGCCGCGCGCGGAGTCTGAGGCTGGCCGACATCCTGCGGCGAAACAACGCATGAGTCAATCTGAAAAAGCCTCGCAATCGAAACCGCTTGCTGTTGTGCTGGCGAGCGGCGGGATGGACAGTTGCGTCACGACGGCAATAGCGGCAGAGGACTATCGCCTTGCGATGCTGCATGTGACCTACGGCCAGCGCACCGCGGCTCGCGAGCTGAAATCCTTTGAGGCCCTGGCGGATTTTTACAACGCGGAGCGCCGAATGGTCTCGCGCGTGGATGCTCTGGGGCAAATCGGCGGATCGAGCCTGACCGACGCGCGCATCGCGGTTGAGCCGGCGAATCTCGAACGCAAAGAGATTCCTTCGAGCTACGTGCCCTTCCGCAACGCCCATTTCCTTGCGATTGCTGTTTCCTGGGGGGAAACGCTTGGCGCGAGCAAAATTTTTATCGGCGCGGTCGCAGAGGACAGCTCAGGTTACCCGGACTGCCGGCCGGCATATTACGAAGCGTTCAACCGCGTCATTCACGAGGGCACCGCGCCCGGGACGCAGCTCGGGATCGTGACTCCGGTGATTCATCTCCGCAAGAGTGAAATCTTAAAGCGCGGCCTGGCGCTCGGCGCGCCCCTCGAGCTGACCTGGTCGTGTTACCAGGATGAAGAGCGCGCTTGCGGAGTTTGCGACAGTTGCGCTTTGCGCCTGCGAGCCTTTAAGGAAGCGGGCGTCGAAGATCCGATTCCCTATCGCGTTCGCCCCGATTATTCCGCTGCGATTTCCGCCAGTGTGCAGGGCGGGCATTGAGAGGCGCTGCGAAACGCAATACAATAGAGGGTGTGGAGGTTGAGATGGGAAAACACGATAAACAACGAATGCTCAAAGGTGCGCTGGCACTGATCGCTGCCTTGGCGATGGCAGCGCCGCTGTTCGCGCAGACATCCGGGGGAGTGACCGGCTTCGCTAAGGACCCGAGCGGCAAGCCTTATGTCGGTTATACGATCCTCATTAAACGCCAGGACGTCAACGAAACCTATAAGACCAAGACGAACAAACACGGCCGGTACGTTTACATCGGCCTGCCCATCGGCGTTTACAAAGTCACATTGATATCTCCGGACGGCAAGCCCGTTTTTTACATCAGCAAGAACGTCGGCATGGGCGACCCCACCGAAATTGATTTCGACATGGCCAAAGAGGAACAGCGCGCCAAGGAAGAAGAGGCGAAGAATCCCGTCGTACAGCAGGCGCAGCAACAGCAAGCCAAGGAACAGAAAAAATTCGTAAGCCTTTCGGTTATCTACAATCAGGGGACGGCGCTCTATAACAAGCAGGATTACGCGGGGGCGGCGGCGCAGTTCGAAAAGGCTTTGCCGCTGGCAAGCGGAAAAAATGAGCTGGTGGTGCTCACTCGCCTGGCCGATAGTTACGACAAAGCGAAAGATTACAAAAATGCTATTGCGACCTACCAAAAAGCGATTCAACTGGCCCCCACCGAAGCCGACCTTTACAACAATCTGGGCAGCGTTTACTCCGATATGGGAGATATCAAGTCAGCCGAACTGCAGTACGAGAAGGCGGCCCAGACCGATCCAACTCATGCGGCCATGTATTACTACAACATGGGCGTAACCTTCGTGAATGAAAACCAGCCGGACGCCGCATTAAACGCCTTTCAGAAGGCGATTAAGGCCGATCCCACTTACGCCGAGGCCTATTTTCAGGAAGGCCAAACCCTGCTGAGCAAGGCCAGCACCTCGCCCAGCGGAAAGACTGTTTTTCCGCCAGGAACGGCCGAGGCATACCAAACCTATCTGAAGCTCGCTCCGACGGGGCCGAATGCCGCCACGGCGAAGGCCATTCTGCAGACTTTGCAGGCGGGAGTTCAAACCCAATATAAAGCGAAGAGGCGCTGAGGGAATGGAGGCTTCATCGCCGCGAGCCGCGCGTTATGCGGCGACGCTTGATATTCCTGCGTCTTGGAGGGTGCGGACAGTTTTTTTCGCTCTGGCGCTCTTCATGTCCGGCGGAAGGCTCTTCGCTGATACAGTTTTCCGGGCGAGCGCCCAGGGCCCTCCTCACATTGTCCTGAGCCAGTGCATCGTCGTCAGCCAGAGTTCTTCCCTGTTGCAGTGCAAGCATTTTGACCTGAAAAAGCGCCGCGTGGTCATTGTACAGTTGGAGCAAAAGAGCCTGCCCTACACGGTCAAAATTAGCTCCCCGCAATCGCACCAGATGATCGTTAATTTATGGAAGGAATTCGGTTACACGACCGAAATCACCGACCTTCAAGGCAAAACCACGACGCTTTACGACTCTTATCTCGATTTTTTTCCTCCGGCCGGTACTTTCTTCCTGAGGCCTGTTCCTCCGGCCACCCATTTTTCGATCAAGCTCGAGGGCGGTGGATTCGATGAAATCGATTTTTCAAAAATATCGAAGGTGGAAATCGAAGGGCGCACGTTGAAGATTACTCTTCGCAACGGCAACGGCCCCGTTGAACAAGGGACGATGATCATGCCCACCACGCAGCCTGCTGTGGCCCACTTCATGGGCATCACGAGCCAATACTCGCCCGAGAACAAAAACGTGTTTGACTTCTCGATTCCTTTGCAAAAGCTCAAAGAAATCGTTTTCCAATAGCGTGGGATTCAAATTCACGAGGCCGTCGAGCGCGAACGTTGGCCGAACGCCTCGACGCCCGCGCGTGAGTGTGTTAACTTAAGAGATTCCGCAGCATTTTATTCTTCGAACTATGGCCGAAATCATTCCCTTTCGCGCGCTTCGTTACCATCAGAAAATTGCGGGCGACCTGGCGAACCTGGTCACCCAACCCTATGACAAAATCACGCCGGAAATGCAGGCGCGCTACTATCAGGCGAGCCCTTACAATCTCGTGCGAATCATCCTGGGCCACCGCGCCGCGGACGATACCGCCGGGAACAACGTCTATACGCGCGCCCGAGCGGACTTCCGCGACTGGATCGCCCGAGGTGTTCTTGAAGCCGAGCGCGAGCCGGCTTTCTACGCCTACTCTCAGGATTATGTTCTGCCCGGCTCCGCAGGCGTGAAAAAAGTTCGCCAGGCGCTCATCGGACTTTGCCGGATTGAGGATTATTCCGCCGGCATCATCCATCGCCATGAGGAAACGCTCGCTGGACCGAAAGCCGACCGCATGGAATTGCTCAAGGCGACGCGAGCCCACTTCGGCCAGATTTTTCTTCTTTATAGCGATCCTGCAGGCGAAATCGAGCGGCTGCTCGCGCGGCGCATGGCCACGGCGCCGGACGAGGCGGTCAAGGATGAATTGGGCACGGTCCATTCCGTCGGGCGCATTGGCGATGCGGAAACCATCGAGCGCCTGAGCGAATGGATGAAAGACAAGAAAATGGTGATCGCCGACGGACATCATCGGTATGAGACGGCACTCGCCTACCGCAACGCGTGCCGCGCCCAAGGGGGCGAAGACCTCCGCGCCGAATACGTCATGGTGACTATGGTGCGGCTCGAAAGCGAAAACCTCACCATTCTTCCAACGCACCGCGTGGTCTATAGCCTCGCGCGCTTCGATTGGTCCCGCTTCCTGGCGGACTCACGACGTTACTTCGACGTTCAGGAAATTCCCGCTGCCCCCGCGGATGCACTCCTCGAGACCCTCCATCGCGCAGGAGAGCAAAGGCCGTCGTGGATCGCCTTCGCAGGCGCGAACCGCGTGTGTTTACTCGGCTTGCGCGCGGATTTGAATCTCGCAGACGAGCTCCCCGACGTTGCGCCCGGCGTACGCCGGCTCGACGTCGTTCTGCTCCATCGTCTCGCGATCGAAAAAATTCTCCAGGTTGATCGCCAGGCCGTGCGGGAAGAAAAAAATTTGCACTACGAGCGCGGCGCCCAGGCAGCGATCCAAGCCGTTGAAGCGAACAAGGCCCAACTGGCTTTCCTGATGAATCCCACCCCTGTGGCGGACGTCTGGTCGAACGCGCTTGGGGGCCAGCCCATGCCGCAGAAGTCCACGGATTTTTATCCCAAGATGCTTTCCGGTTTGACCATCTACTGGCTCGATAATCCCGCCGGTATTTGAACCCGCTGCAAAAAAGCAGTCCGCTCTGAACTCGCCTGAGAAACCGGCTCCTCGTATCTTAGGATTGCTGCGTCGCGAAAGCGGGGCGGCTCATCGCGAGAACGTTGAGGCAACTATTCATATTCCGGCCGAAGCCGGGAACGAGAGCCGCAAGGATGGCTGCGCGAGGCTTAATTTCAAAAGACTCAGGCAGGGTTGATGGCCGAAGCCGCTACTTCGGATTTGAGGAGAACGAACGCACCGCGTCCTCCACGCTGCCGAAAACCTCGAATACCGTCGCCAGCTTGGTGATTTGAAGCTGTTCCCCGAGCTTCTTAGTGAGGTTTGCCAGCTTAATTTCCGCCCCGTACGACTGCGCGGAAGTGAAGCTTGCTACGAGGGCGCCAAGCCCCGCGCTGTCCATGTACGCGACGCCGCCCAGGTCGAGCACGATCTTCGTCTTCCCACCTTCGTCCAGCATATCCTTCAGCCGCGTGCGAAGGGTTTTGCTCTCGACGCCGAGCGTCACCCGGCCGGTGAGTGTTAGAACTGTGACCCCTTGCTTTTCCGTTTCGCCTATTTCAAGCGGCATGGCTCCATCCAACCTTCGGTTGAGGTCTGGGTCGTGAACGTTTCATACGCGCTGACTCTTGAAGGCCGATCATCATCACACTGGCCTTGGGCACGCCGTCCGCAAGAGATCCGCAGCGCGAGACCCCTCCATCCTCACTCGAATTCCGAGCAGGACATGAAATACCCGCACCGCCGGCAAACCATCTTACATCGGTGCGGCTCCAGGTGCGCGCTGCACACCGGACAAAATTGCGCCGGAAAATCCGGCGGCTTCGCGGCTTCTTCGGCTCGTTTATCGTCGCCGCAATCGGGTTTCCCGTCAAGCTCCATTCGCACAGCGCTCCGTAAAGCCAATCCGGCCGGTTAGGCGGCCAGCCGGTGCAGAAGGTCCTGCCCCACGCTCCAGGCGAGGTACACGCCGAAACCCAGGCTGAAAAATCCCGCGGCAATCCGGACCACCCGCTCGACCGCCAGCGTGCGGCCCACCGTGAACGCGCCGGGAACGCTCATGAGCAGACTCATCGCCATCATGCTGCCAATCACGCCCGCGCCAAAGACGAGCAGATAACCCGCGGCGATCAGGAGCGAGGGAATTGCGACCACCACCATCAGCATGACGGCGCCCGTTCCCGCCAAACCATGCACCACGCCGACCAGAAAAGGTTTCCCCGCCGCGCGAAGGAAGCGATGCTCGTGCTCGTGGTCCGCTCCGCCGGCATGAACGTGCCAATGAGTGTGCTGGGTTCCATCGTGCTCGTGGGCATGAGCGTGGATTCGGATTCCCTGGCGTTTCATTCCCACGAACACATTCACTCCGAGCGCGATCAGCATCAGTCCCACGACAAAGTCGAGGTCTCTCGCGATGAGCGGCGTGATCGCGAGCCGCATCAGTGCGATGGCCATGCCGAAGACCAGCAGCGCGGCCGTGTGGCCGAGGCCCCAATAGGCGCCGAGGAACGACGATCGCACGACGTTGCTCTCATGGCTTGAAAAAGTGGAAACCGCCGCGACATGGTCCGGCTCGAGCGCGTGCCGCAATCCGAGCACGAGTGCCAGCGTCATCGTGGTCCAAATTGGGAAACTCGCGGCCATCAAAATCGGTCCGTTCTTTCTTAATTGAGCTCGGGCCCTTCGGCGCGCTTACCGCCGATTGACTTGCATTTTTTGGATGCCAGGCCGTCGCCCCATGGAGCCCGCTCGCCTCAATGCGAGCGTTCGAGCATCCTCCCGATGCATTCGTACGCGCGTGTGAGCATCGTTTCGTCAGGGAGAAAAACGATCCGGAAATGACGCGTTCCCGGCGCTTCGCCGAATCCGCTTCCATGAACGACCAGAACGTGCTGGTCGCGCAACAATTGCCGGATAAATACCTCGTCCGGCTCTTTGATTTCGAGCCGGGGAAAGGCGTAGAACGCTCCGCGGGGCGAAACGCAACTGACGCGCGGCGTTCGCTCGCACCACGCCACCGTCAGGTCGCGCCGGCGGCGAAGCTTTTCGCGCACTTCGATCAGGTGGTCCTGCGGCCCTTCGAGCGCCGCACGCACGGCATACTGTTGAGGATGGCTCGCGCTCAGCCGTGCGCGCAGCAGCTTCGCAACGCCTTCGGCATAAGGCTTGACGGCCGTCGCTTCGCCGCTCACGATCGCCCATCCGACGCGCCATCCGGGAACCAAATACGATTTTGAAAGTCCGCCGAACGTCACCACGGGCAGGTCCGGCGCAAGAGCGGCGATTGAAACGTGCGGCTCATCGTCGAGGATCAATTTGTCATAAATCTCGTCCGAAAAAACAATCAGTTTGTGACGGCGCGCGAATTCGGCAATCGCTTCGAGCGTCTTCTCGGCATAGACGGCGCCTGTTGGATTGTTCGGGTTGATCACGACAATGGCGCGCGTCCCCGGCGTAATGCGCCGTTCGAGATCATCGAGATCGGGCTGCCACGCGTTTGCTTCATCGAGCCGGTAACTGTTCGGCGTGGCGCCAAGTTTAGCCAGCACGGCGGAATAGAGCGGGTACTCGGGCGCAGGCGTCAGCAGGCTTTCGCCCGGATTGACCAGCGCCGTGAGCGAAACGTCCACCGCTTCACTCACCCCGGCCGTGATGAAAACCGATTGCACCGACCGGATGCCTTTGCGCGCCGCCTCGCCGCGCACCGCTTCAATCGCTTCCGCAACGCCGAGCGACGGTGCGTAACCGTTCTTACCGTCGCGCATTGCTTTCGCGACAGCTTCGATCATGTGAGAAGGCGTTTGAAAATCAAATTGCAAGGGATCGCCGATATTGAGCGGAAGAATCTCATGTCCCTGCCGTTCGATCTCTTCTGCCAGCACCGCGAGATCGCGGATCGCGTAATGGATGTGCTCCATCCGCAGCGCGGCGACAATTTCACCGGCTTGAGAAATTGAGCGGCTCATCGGCAATCGAGATTGTGCCAGAATCAATAAAGACGGTCAATCGGCCTGAGCATCCGCCGCGCTCTTCGATATCTTGATTCGGATATTGCCCTCGCGCCATACCTTATGGGGTGAGAATAATGGCTGAAATGCACCACCCTTGCCTACGCGCAACCAAACCGCAGTCTGGCGCTTTGCTGGGATAATTTAGCGTTTTATTCACAACTCATTGAAACATCAAGTGTTATGCGATTTTGTGGCCCTTCTGTTCTTATGGCATACGAAATGCTCGAACGAGAGTGAGGAGTTGATATGAGCGCGTTAGTTCTCGGAGGCCGGCCATGAAAAAGATATTGGCAATCGTGTTGCTATCGGTAGTGGCTTTAACGCTCGGACCGAGCTTGCTTCACGCGCAATCGCAATCGAGCGAAGGGGCGGCGCGCGTCAGCCTGCTCAACGGCCAGGTTTCGACAGAGCGAAACGGCAGCAGCAATTGGGCCGCAGCAACAGTCAACGAACCGCTCATGGCGGGCGACAGCATCGCCACGGGGCCCGATGCACGCGCGGAAGTTCAGCTTGATTACGCCGACATCATCCGTCTCGATTCGAATACGGAAGTCAAAATCGCCGATCTCACAAGCTCGCGGATTCAGATTCAGGTGCCGCAGGGACTGGTGGATTACGTTGTGACTCAGCAGCCGAACGCCAGATCCGAAATCGATACTCCGAACGTGGCCGTTCAGCCGAGCGGCCAGGGGACTTATCGCATTCAAGTAGATTCGACCCAGCAGTCGGAGGTGATCGTCCGGAGCGGACAGACCCAAATCTCGACTCCCCAGGGCAGCACCACGGTAGGTCAAGGCCAAATGATCACCGTCCAAGGCGCCAACAATCCTCAGTACAAAATTGACCCCGCTCCTGGCACCGATCAATGGGACACTTGGAACAGCAAACGCAATCGTACCATCGCGGATTCCCAAAGCTGGCGCTATACGAACCATTACTATCAGGGAGCGAGCGACCTCCAGCACTACGGCCACTGGGTTGATGTGCCGGGTTACAACTGGTGCTGGACGCCTTACGTGGACTCCGGCTGGGTGCCCTATCGCGATGGCAGTTGGGTTTGGGAGCCCTATTGGGGCTGGACGTGGGTGTCGAACGAGCCGTGGGGATGGGCGCCTTACCACTACGGCCGTTGGATGTTCTATAACGACGATTGGGTCTGGTGGCCGGGTTATGTGACTCCCTATTACAATCCGGTCTGGGCGCCTGCCTACGTGGATTTCTTCGGCTTCGGCTACGGCCGCTGGAATTTCGGGTTTGGTTTCGGGTATGGGTTCAATTCGATTGGCTGGTGCCCCCTCGGCCCGAGCGATCCCTTCTATCCCTGGTGGGGTGGAAACAGCTTCTCGGTGGTCAACATTACGAACATCACCAATATCTACAACAACGGAACCATCATCAATCGCCGTAATGGGGTGGGCCACGGGCGCATGTTCTACGGTTCGAACCTGAGAGGCGCAATGCAGAACCTCAATGTGCGCCGGGCCATTACGTCCGTTTCCGCGCGCAATTTCGCGGGCGGAAGGATTCCGCGCAACGGCCCAGTCGTAAGCATCGCGTCCTTGAGGCAAGGGAGCATTGTGAAGGGCACTTTGCCGGTCGTGCCGACACGCAACAGCTTGAATCCCATCGGGCGCATCGTGCGGCCGCCTCAGGTGTCGCGCGTCTCCGCGAACACTCACTTCTTCACTCGCCATCCCGTGGCGCCGGTCGGGAGGTCTTTCACGAGGCAGGCGTCCGCCATCCGGCAGATGGTTCAAAGACCGAATCCGCTGGTGGCCGCGAACCGGACTCCGCAGCGTTTCAATCCCCCGAGCGGCGCTCGAGGTCTCGCCGGAAGGCCCTCGCTCGCGAACGATCATCGCATCGTGCAAAGCGGCCGACAAGGAGCTGCTCCGCGGCAAACGACTCGACCCGGCTGGCAGAGCTTCGGCGCTCCGAATTCTCGGAGTGCGCGGCCGGGAAATCAGCGCGCGAACTTTGGCCGAACGGCGCCACGGCGCTCTTTCGCACCGGTCCGGCAAGGAGGCCAAGTGACATCCTGGCGGCAATTCTCACCGCGGACTTCGCAAGGCCGCGCCGGTTTCAATTCGAGCTTCCGGCCGCAGGGCGCTGCTCGATCACGGCAAAATCTGGGTCGAGGCTGGCATCAGTTTTCACCTCGCACTGCTCCGGGGCAAAACCGCTTCTCTCCGCAACGCGTCCAACCGGCTCGACCCGGGTGGCGCCAGTTCTCTCCCCGCGGCGGAGCCAATTACGGCGGCACGCGCTTTCACCAGCGGCCTCCGCTCCAGATTCAAAAACCCATCGTTGTCCCTCGGAACGGCAGGCAAACCAGCAGCTGGAATAATAACTGGAATCGCGGCGGATGGAATCGAACTGCTCCGAGTCGCCCATCATGGAATCGCGGCCCCTCGCGCTCCTGGCAGCCTCCAAGAGTCAATCGCGGATACAGCCGGCCGTCCGGAAATTGGGGAGGGGGACGCGTGAATCGCAGTTGGGGCGGTGGTGGACGCGTGAATAGAAGCTATGGCGGCGGACGCGTCAATCGCAGTTGGGGTGGGGGCGGACGCGTGAATCGCAGCTATGGCGGGGGCGGGCGGAGCTTCCATCCTTCCGCTCCCGCGCGCTCCGGCGGCCGCGGCGGCTACCGGCATTAAGCTTCTTCATCTGTCAAGTCACCCTCCTGTCGCGCCCTCACCGCCCTGCACCCGCGGATGAGGGCGCCCCTCATTACCGCGTTGTGCGCGCCCTCCGCTCCTCTGGTAAAATGTAAGGACGATGCGGCCCTCCATTGATTTCGCGCGCGCGCCTTTCCTGGTGATCTGGGAGACCACGCAAGCGTGCGATCTTGCTTGCGTCCATTGCCGCGCTTCCGCCCAGCCCTTGCGCAACCCGGGCGAACTGACCACGCAAGAAGGTTTTCGCCTGCTCGCCGACACCGCGCAAATGGGCACTCCCGTTTTTATTTTGAGCGGCGGCGATCCCGCCAAACGGCCTGATTTGCTCGACCTGGTGCGCGAAGGCAAGCGCCTGAACCTCCGCATGGGGACCATCCCCGCGGCCACTCCGGCGCTCAGCGAGGATCTCGTTCGCGATCTGAAGCAAGCGGGACTCGATCAGCTTGCGCTCAGCCTCGATTATCCGCAGCGCGACCTCCACGACGGGTTCCGCGGCGTTTACGGCGCGTTCGACAAGACGCTCGCAGCCGCGGAATGGGCGCATCGTTACAGCCTGCCGTTGCAGATCAATACGACGCTCTGGGCGGGTTCGGCGCCTTATCTTTCAGAAATGGCCGCGCTCGTCGAGCGGCTTGAGGCGGTCTTCTGGGAAGTTTTCTTTCTGGTTCCCGTGGGACGCGGCGAGCTATTGGACGGCATTGAAGCCAAGCGCTGCGAAGAGCTTTTCGCCATTCTTTATGAAGTCCAGAAGAAATCGCGCTTCGTCCTGAAAGTCACTGAAGCGCCGCACTATCGCCGGTACGTCGCCCAGCGCGAAGCGGCTGCCGAGACCGAGGCCTCTTCTGCCGCGGCACTCCGCCGTCCGGCGCCCGGCATGGCGCCGATGCCGGAAATGCTGCGCCGTTCTGAAGGCCCTGGGCACACGATCGGCCTCGCGCCGCACGGCGTGAACGCCGGCAAAGGTTTCGTCTTTGTCTCGCACATCGGCGAAGTCTATCCGAGCGGGTTTCTGCCGGTTTCGGCCGGCAACGTCCGCACGCAGCCTCTCTCAGAGATTTATCGTGATTCCTCTCTCATGCGTGAACTGCGTGATCCCGGCGCACTCCACGGCCGGTGCGGCTGGTGCGAGTATCGCGGCATCTGCGGCGGCTCTCGCTCGCGCGCCTACGCGCTCACCGGCGATTACCTCGCCACCGATCCCTGGTGCGCCTATAGGCCCGCGCGCCCTCACGCATCGAGCCTTGCGGCGTCATAACTCAACTTTCCGCGGAATCAATTGGCCGGCACGAATGAAGACTTGATGGCGGGCAAGCCTGTAAGCCGAATTTAGTCTCCGTCGGAAGACGGATGGCGATCATTCCTCTAGCCCTGCGATTGCTCGCAGGTTCAAGCGACCTACCCGAGAGTTAAGAACAGGAGCTGGAAGCCAAAGCCTGGATCAATGAACGGAGTTTACGAAGGCGCCGACAATTGCCGTCACCTTCCCGATCTCCACGATTCCAGTCTCTCGCTTCCAGCCCCTGGCGGAGCGGGCCGCTCCTCCTCTCCTATTTGGTCTTGCTCCGTGTGGGGTTTGCCCTGCCTCCGATGTCGCCACCGGAGCGGTGCGCTCTTACCCCCGCAAGCGCGGAGTCCCGATTGCTCAGGACGCACCTTTTCACCCTTATCCGTCAGTGGACGGACGGTATGTTTTCTGTGGCACTTTCCGTATCGGAGGCGTTCGTCTCCCTCGCTCGAGGGAAAATCCTCCTCCGACCCTCGCCGTTAGCGAGCACACTGCCCTGCGGAGTTCGGACTTTCCTCTCCCGCGCTCGTGCAAGTGCCCCGAATAACTCGGAACCGCTCGAGCGCAGCAGCGATCGCCCGGCTTGCCCGCCGAGGTTTTATGATAGTCTCATGGAGTTGCGGCGTCAAACCAGACCTGTGAGCCCGGCCTCAGGGGTGATGCCTGCATCAAAATCACAGATGGTGTTCAAACGATTCAAAAGCTCGATCCCGATTGCCGTTGCGGCGGCTTTGGTCGCCGGCCTGGCGTGGACTTGGCCGGCTTTCAGCCAGGCTTCTGCTGCCGAGAGCCAAAAGGCTCTTTTCGCCCAGGCGGACGCCATCCTCGAGCAGATGAGCCGGCTCACCGGCTTGAAGATTCTCGCGCCCGTCAAGAAGGAAATCGTGGATCGCGCCCAGGTGCGCCAATATCTGATTCAGAATTTCCACCATGATTTCACGCCGCGCGAGCTTCAGGACCAGGAAGATGAGCTGCAAGCTTTCGGGCTCATCTCGCAGGACTTCCATCTTGAATCTTTTCTCATCAAGTTTTATACCGAACAGGCGGCGGGCTTCTACGACCCCCGGAGCAAAACCATGTTCATCGCCAATTGGGTCGGCCCGGACATTCAGAAAATGGTTCTTGCTCATGAGCTGACGCACGCGTTGCAGGACCAGCACTTCGATCTTGAAAAATACCTTCATGCCGTCCGTGACAACGACGATGCAATGGCCGCGCGCGATGCCGTGGTCGAAGGCGAGGCCACCGCGACCATGGTCCAGCAGGATCTTGGACCGGTCGATCTGGCCTCGTTGCCATCGCTCGTTCCTTTGATGGAGCCCCTGCTGAAACAGCAAGTCGGCCAATTCCCGGTTTTTTCCTCATCTCCATACTTCTTCCGGTTTGAAGCGATGTTCCCTTATATTCAGGGCCTGGGCTTCATCCAGGCGAATCTAGCCGGCGGCGGCTGGCCGCACCTGAACGCTTTGTTTACGAATCCGCCGGCGGAGACGCGTGAGATTTTCGACCCTGAAGTCTATCTGAAGGCTCGCCCGCTTCCGAACGTTTCCTTACCGCGTCCGCGCGCACTCAAGCACGCTCGCGGTCTTCGATGGATCGTGTCGGGGACGCTCGGCGAGCTGGGTTATGACGCAATGGTAGGACAGTTATTGTCGCCGGCGAAGGCGAAAACGATCGCGCCGGCCTGGCGCGCCGATCGCTATCTTCTCTATCAAAACACTCGCACCCGGAATTTCACGCTCATCGGACGCACGCTTTGGGCGAGCCCTGAATCCGCTCTCGCATTCTTCCGGGATTACCACGCAATTCTCGCGCACAAATATCCTGCGCTCGCGCCCAGTCCCCGGTCTGCGACGGATCTCTTTATCGGCTCCGCTCCGAACGGCCGGATTGTGCTTCTGCGCGCGGGCAGCGAATGCCGCTGGGCGGAAGGCGTTCCCGCGGGAAAGATGAAAAAGATGATCAAGTGGCTGCGTTCGCTCGGAGGCGAAACCTCCGCCGGTGTTGCTTCGCAAGCGTCCAGCGCCGGAAGCCGGGCCGCGAGGGGACATTAGCGGATGTCAACGCAACCAACAAAACGTGAATTGGCAGATTCTACGCTGAAATCGGAAGATTCAGGAAAGGACCTTGCTCCCATGCCGCGCGGCGAACTTAAACTCATTATCGGAAACATGTTCGGCAACAAGACCGGACGGCTAATGCTGGAAGTCGAAACGCTGCGCGAATTCGGGCGCAAGCGCGTCTTTATCTTCAAGCCGGAAATCGACACGCGCAGCGGCAAAGGAATCATCAAGGATTTCCACAGCAAGACGATGGAGGCGAGCGAAGTGCCCGCGCGCGATCCCTGGCAAGTGATCCCGGCGATTCGCCGCAAAGAATCGGAAATCGGATCCCGATTTCACATCATCGCTTTTGACGAGATCCAGTTTTTCCCGGCGGATTCGCCTTTTTACCAGGTGGTGGATGAACTGCTCGACCGCGGCTACGACGTGATTGCCGCGGGCCTGGCGCTGGACTTCAAGCGCGATCCCTTCGGATCCACGCTCCTGCTCTTCGGACTCTGCAAAGGCAGCCACGACTGTTTGTGGCTGAATCCGCTTTGCGCCAAGTGCGGCAAGCCCGCCGCGCTCCCCCAGCGCATCATTGACGGCAAACCCGCGCCCTATAATTCCCCGCAAGTCCACGTCGGCGGCAAAGAAACCTATGAGCCGCGCTGCTACGAGTGCCACGAGCTTCCCGGCCGTCCCATGCCGCCCTATTGATCCCGGCCCGGTCCGTTACGGCTTCTTCACAAAATTGAGCGCCGCGGAATTGATGCAATAGCGCAAACCCGTCGGCGGCGGCCCGTCATTGAAGGCGTGTCCCAGGTGGGCGTCGCACTGCGCGCAGCGCACTTCGGTGCGAAGCATGGCGAAGGAATGGTCTTCTTCCGTTCGCACGTTTTCTTCCGCGAGCGGCGCCCAGAAACTCGGCCAGCCGGTTCCGGAATCGAATTTCGTCTCCGAGCTGAAGAGCGTGCTTCCGCAGCAAATGCAGCGGAAGATGCCCTCCTCATGCTGGTTCCAGTATCGTCCGGTGAACGCGCGTTCGGTGCCGCTTTTCCGAGTCACTTCATACGCTTCAGGCTGGAGGGACTGCTTCCATTCCGAGTCGCTCTTGACCGTCTTCGGCAGCTCGACCGCGCCCAGCCGCTCGCCCCGATCGTTGAAATGCACGATCTTGACCGTTTTTGCGCCTTGAGTCTCAGCTTGATTTTTTCCCATGCTCCAAATTATCTCATGGACTTTCGCATCCTGACACTCGCGCGAGAGCGTGGCTTCGGTTGCGGCGCCATTTCGGCTGCTATAAAATCAAGCTTCGGACCGGGATGGGACGGCGGGCCAACAAAACGAATCGCCGCAGGACTGTGACTAAGCCGAGAACGAATGTCGCTTCAATAGCCGGCGCGCTGGCGTTGGCTGTTTTGGCGGGCGTCTGCCTCGCGTCCAGACCGGCGCGGGCAGCGCGCGGCCGTGACCATCTCGTCCTCTATTTCCCGCGCTCCCACGCCGTCCTGCCCCTTGAGACCCTCGGCCGCACCTCTTATTTCCCGCTGCTGCAGCTTCTGAACCTTACCGGCAACGTCACCGGATTGCAGGAGGGCCGCAAGCGGCTGAAGATTTATTACGGCAACACTCGAATTCAGGTTGATGCCAACAAGAATCTCATTCGCCTCGACAACGTTCGTATGAAACTCGCCGCGCCGATGCGCCTGGTCAACGGAGCTTGGGAGGCGCCGGTGGATTTCTTGAATCAGGTCCTGCCCACGCTCACCAATAAAACCGTTGTGTACGATGCGCACGGCGAGCGAGTCTTTGTGGGCGACGTCAAGCCCAACACTTTTTCCGTCCAGCAGACACCCACAGAAGGCGGCACGCTCGTCCGCTTGCAGTTCGCGCAGCCGGTTAGGGTCACGACGGCGGCCACAAACGGCCGGTGGATCATCTATCTGGGCAAACATCCCGTCGAGCCCGTCCATTCGAGTTATCAATTCAATACGCCTTATCTCGAAAGCCTTCGGTTCGACGATCAGGATGGTTTGCCGAAGCTGATTTTTACTCCCGGCGCCGCAGGACTCAATTTCTATCCTAAACTCGCTCAGGGCGGCACGGTCCTGGATGCGGAAATTGCAAAGCCCGGCGTCACGCCGACCATCCAGCCGATGATTCCGAGCTCGCCGCCGCGCGCCGCACAGGCCGCGCCTGCGCCATCGAGCCCGCCCAGCGCGCAAGCTTCAGCTCCCGCTTCGCCGATTCCTTCGCCCGCACCGATTGCGCCCGCGCCTTCCGCCGCTCCGAATCTTCCCGCAGTCGTTCTCGACGCCGCGGGCGGCGGCGCCGATGCCGGAGCCCAGGGTCCGAATAGCGTGCTCGAAAAGAATTTGACCGCGCAGCTCGTGGCGCGCGTTGAATCCCTCCTGCTCGCGACGGGCCGCTTCCGCGTGATTTTGACCCGCGCCGGCGACGCCGACCCGAGTTTCAACCAGCGCGCCGCGACGGCCAATGCCGCGGCGCCCGTCTGCTTTGTCACTTTCAGCGCGGGTGATTTAGGCGCGATGACGCCGCGCGTTCTCGTCTTCACCAGCCAGGCGACGGCGCCCATCTCTGCGCCTCCGTCCGATCCTTTGTTCGTTCCCTGGCGGAGCGCTCAGCAGCCCTTTATTGCCCGCAGCCAGCAGCTCGCACAGGCGGTTGACGGCCGGCTTCAAAAAATCTTCGGTGTTTCCACACTTTCGCCCCAAACCGCTCCGGTCCGCGTTCTCGAAAGCATTCAAGCGCCGGCCATCGCCGTCGAGGTCGGCAGTCTCGATCCCGCGACGAACCCGAGCGTGCTGACGAACGCGAATTTCCAGCAGCAGGTCGCCAATGCTGTAGCGAGTGGCGTCGAAGCCTATGCCGGAATCCAGGGGGCGCCGTGACGCGCAAGGTCGTGATCCTCACGCTGATTCTGTTTGCCGTGGTCGCGGCCGGCGGCTTTTACATCTTCCGCCTGCTCAAGCGCCGTGCCGCCGCGTCCTCCGCCGTATCCGAGCGCCTCGCGCGCACGCGGCTGACTGAAGCCGCCTTGCAGCCGCCGGGCGCCGCCGCCTCGAACGTTCAGCTCTATTTCCCCTCGTTTCCTGATGGCAAGCTCGTCAGCGAAACGCGCTCCATCAAGCTCGCCGCAACCGATACGGACCGTATCCGCCAGGTCCTGCTCGCGCTCATTGAAGGTTCGCATCAAGGCCGCAGTCCCGCCTTGCCGCCCTCCACCACGATTCGCGGGGTTTTTCTCACAGCGGATGGCGCCGCTTATATCGATTTTTCAGGGAAATCATTGGCCGCCTTCGATTCAGGCATCGAAAGCGAAACGCTTTCGATTTACTCCATTGTGGATTCGCTGGCGGCGAACATTCCCGACGTCAAGCAGGTGAAATTTCTTGTGGACGGTCAGGAAGTGGAGACGCTCGACGGCCACGTGAACCTCACGGGCTTTTTCGTTCCTGACCTGTCGCTCATCGAAAGCGGGCCCTAGCCTCGCGGCCGCAGGATCGCGCGTGAGTTGGCGCCGGCCTTCCGGCCGGCGTATATTTTCATTTGTCCTGCGCAACGCGAGGCGCGAAGAAAAGGAGTCGAACCGACCATGCAGCGAAGCGTGAGAAGCGTCTCCGGCGTCGTCTATTCCGGAGGGAAAATGGTGCGTGCGGGGGGCCGCAGCGCTGCGGAAATGCGTCCCGCTGAAATCATCCCGCACTTCATTTCGAGCGCCGAAGGCTCCGCGCTGATTCGCATCGGCGAGACGCAAGTGATCTGCACCGCCTCCGCCGAAGACGGCGTGCCGGCGTTTTTGAAAGGTTCCGGAAAAGGCTGGGTCTCATCCGAATACTCAATGATTCCTCGCTCAACCACCGTGCGCACGCCGCGTGAAGCCACGCGCGGCAGGCAAAGCGGCCGCACCCTGGAAATTCAGCGGCTCATCGGCCGCTCTCTCCGCGCCGTCACCGATCTTGAAGCACTCGGCGAGCGCACGGTGTTGATTGACTGCGACGTGATCCGCGCCGACGGGGGCACGCGCACCGCCGCGATCTCGGGCGCGTTCGTCGCCCTCGGCCTCGCCTTCAAGAAAATGGCCGCCGAAAAAACTCTCGCCCGCCTTCCCTTCAACGATAGCGTCGCGGCCATCAGCGTCGGCGTCATCAGCGGCGAAAAGCTCGTGGACCTCGACTTCTCCGAGGATTCCACCGCCGAAGTGGACGTCAACGTCGTCATGACCGGCAGCGGGCGTTTGGTCGAATTGCAGGCCACGGGCGAAGGCCATTCCTTCAGCCTTGAAGATTTGAATCAACTGGTCGCACTCGCCCGCCCGGCCATCGCCACGCTTCACGCGCTTCAGCAGAAGGCCCTCGGCGCAAACGGATAGCCCGGCATCGCGAAGAAGTCCTTGCCGTTGCGGACGTTTGCGGAGCGCTTGCCAGATTCGCCCGCACTTCCGCGCCAAGGGCGCCCGATTAGCTTTGCCTTTCTATTGCCGGGAGTCCGCAGCGCCGTGCGCGGGCGTCTTGCCGCGGGCGCTTGGAGCCGTGTGAGTGGATTCGCGAACCTCAGCGAGGAGCGTGGTTCGAGTGCGAGTCATCAGATGCTTAACGGTGGCTAGCGTGGCGTTACGGATATAGGGCTTGATGATCCAGCCGAGGCCCAGCGGGATCGAGCGGCTGAGAGTGATCGTCTCCGACTCAACGAGCACTCCTCCGCGAGTCTGCTCGTACCTCCAGTAGGTGTTGACCGCCCAAAGAATACCGTCACCGCGGCCCTGGGGAAGGACGCGTTCATCGGGCATGCCTGGGTGATCCACCTGCTGAATGCGATAAGAGCGCGCCACCGTGTACATGTGTTTCGCATCGACATAGTGGTATCGGATATTGTTGAAAGCGTCGAGAGTGACGGTGAGCCACGGCGTCTTTTTTTGAACTCGGACGTAAACGTGGAAATCACCGTCCTTGTGCCAAAGCAAAGAAGAGCGGATGATGTCCGGCCGGTAAAAATCCTGGTAGCGGCCGTATTGCTGGTCCGCTGCAGCCACCTGGGCGAGCGTTACGTCGGGAATGAACATCGCGGCGAGCCAATGATTGATCCATCCGCCGGGAGCACGGAGGGGCTTGCCATCCTCGTCATCGGACACCAGGCGAACCACGTAGACTTCCCCGGCGCGCAAGCTGGCGATGACCGCCTCGCGCTTGGCGGCGGGGAAAGATTCGATGTAAAGGAATTTCGCGGGTGGGTCGCCGTATTGTTCCATGCGCTTTTCCGCGACGCTCGCGTACTGCTCGAATCCTTGGAGCGTTTTTGGCTGGAGCTGCGCCCCGAAAGCGTGGCGGCAGAAGAGCAGCAGCAGGGCGAGAGACAATGGGCGGAAAATGAAACACGGCGTCGAGTAACGAGCCACTAGAATCTCTTTTCCAGAACTTCCCGGCGCCGAAAACAGCCGGTGAGGTGGTCGTTGACCATCCCGACAGCCTGCATGTGCGCGTAAATGATAGTCGAGCCGGTGAAGCTGAATCCTCGCAACTTCAGGTCCCTGCTGAAAGCGTCGGACTCGATGGATGTGGCGGGAACCTCCCGCATCGTTTTCCATCGGTTAGCCTTCGGGCGCCCATTCACGAACCGCCAGCAGTAGGTGTCAAAACTCCCGAACTCTTTCTGAAGGGCGAGAAACGCCCGCGCATTGCGCACGGCGGATTCAATTTTCATGCGGTTTCGAATGATTCCGGGGTCTTTGAGGAGCTTCTGAATTCGTTTCTCGGTATAAAGCGCCACTTTTTCAGGAATGAATCCCGAAAACGCGCGGCGATAAGCATCGCGCTTCTTGAGCACCGTGGACCAACTGAGGCCCGCCTGCGCGCCTTCGAGGACGAGGAACTCGAAGTGTTTGCGGTCGTCGTGCACGGGCACGCCCCATTCCCGGTCGTGGTACTCGACCATCAGCGGATCAGCATCGCTCGCCCAGCCGCAGCGCTTCAAATTCATAAGCAATAAACTCTATGACCAGCGCCGCGCCAATGCACTTCACTCGCGTCCGCGGAGCAGAAAATTCCTCCCGGCATTCCGCATCGCGCCTGGAAACCCCGGCACAGATTCATTTCCCGAGGATAATATGAATTATATCATCCAAAAAGCGGGAGACGATGACCCGTCGTCCGGACTTCGCCCATCGAACCCGCCGGGATCATGTGAAGAGAGTTTGAACCCGGCATCTTCGTGTGCTAAGCTGCCGGGCGGAGGACGAGAGCGTCGCTGGGAAGATCCTGATTCGAACTCATCAGCATCACACGCGCTCCCGGCAAAGGGGAACCATGAAAAAGAAGATCGTAGCAGGGCTGGCGTCAGCAATCGCGGTGATCGCCTTATCAATGTTCGCCCTCGCTCCCGCGCAGGGCGGAACTCACAAGCAACGGACGAAAAAGAAGGAAAGCATGGTTTACGTGTGCTCGTGCCTGAAAACTCGCTCCTGCCCGTGCATGAGTGAGGCCAAGATGGAAGGGCCGTGCGCGTGCGGCACTCAGGGCGGGCCGCCGATGAAAGCCGTGCCGGCCAAAAGCACCTGGGCGAAACAGAACCGCCAGGCTCTGGCGAAGTGATTCGCGCCACCCAAGAATAGAAAAGCCGTCCAGGGCATTGCGTGTTTGGGCTGGGCGCAAGTTTTTAGCGCCCTGAATCGCCGCGGCACCAAGCGGCGAAGCGGAAAGCCGTGGACGGGGAGACAGGTTCGAGCCGGACCAAGCGCAGCTTTCCGCCAGACTGTCCCCCTTTTCACCGTGTCCGCCGACTGGGCGCGGGCAGCATAGGCACGGTCTTCCCCGCCGAGCAGATTGGGGTCGGGAATCGCCCCGTGGCGCTCAAGGTCCTGAACCGCGAATTGCTCCCCAATCTAATACCTTAGGAACTCAATTCTGCCGTGGAGGGCTTGGATGGAATATGTCATCGTTTTCTGGATTCTCTGCGGCATCGCTGGCGCGGCGATGCTTAGCCGGTTCAAGAAGGCCGGGTCAGGGTGCCTCCTTGGAGGCCTACTTGGGCCTATCGGTCTGATAATCGCATGGACAATGCGGGACAGCGCCAAGCTGGATCGAGAAACTGCCGTCCAAGCGCGCGAAGCTGCGAAGCTCGCGGTCGAGTCCCGTGAGGAACGTGAATGTCCATACTGCGCCGAGCGGATTCTCAAAAAGGCCCGTGTCTGCAAGCACTGCGGCCATGATTTGGAGCCGCCGGCCTCGGTCGAAGAATCCAAATGGGAAGTGAGGGTCAATCCCAAGGATGGGCTAAAGTACGTTTGGATTCCGCCAGGGACTTTCATGATGGGCTGCTCGCCCGGAGACAGCGAAGGTAAGGACGAAGAGAATCCGGCGCACCAGGTTACCATCACGAAGGGTTTTTGGCTGGGGCAGACGGAAGTGACGGTGGGGGCGTACAAACGTTTCGCCGCAGCTACAGGACGGCAAATGCCAGATGCTCCGGCCTTCAACAAAGGCTGGAGTAGCGACCAGATGCCGATTGTGAATGTCACTTGGGACCACGCACGGGAGTATTGCACGTGGGCGGGAGGGCGTCTGCTCACCGAAGCTGAGTGGGAGTATGCAGCAAGGGGGGGAAGTCCAGAGCCTCGATACGGGCCGCTGGACGAAGTTGCTTGGCATGATTTAAACAGCAGACGCCGACCGCAGCCGGTGAGCCTGAAGCGAGCCAATGGATTCGGGCTGCACGACATGCTGGGGAACGTTTGGGAATGGGTGAAGGATTGGTATGACCAGAATTATTACCAGCACAGTCCGGGGCAAGACCCCCCAGGGCCGATGAGAGGTAAGACTCACGTTCTCCGTGGCGGGTCCTGTCTCAACTTTCCCTCGGACCTTCGCGTATCGCACCGCAAGAAGGGATATGCGGAATACAGGGACATCGACCTCGGCTTCCGTTGTGGCGGGGAAGTGTTCGCTCGTTGAGCCCTTTTTCCCCTTGAGGTCAGTCTTGTTGAAATGGCACCATGGGTCAGGCACCCGCGGGGCTACCGTGCTCGCCATTACGGTCACGCATTCCTTGGCGGTGGGCTCTTCCTGCGGAATAAACAGAGTTGCACTGGCAAGAGTAGCCCGGACCCACTAAAGCAGTTCCATGTATTATGTAGCGTATCGGGCGCTAAAAAAGAAGCCCTTGCAGTCCGAACAGAAATGGATTGAAAGGCGGTTCGGGCCGCTCCCAGGAGCTGGTCGTTGGTGCGGGGAGCGTGGCTGCGCAGGATTTGCTTGATTTTGCTCCACATCGGCTCGATGGGATTGAAATCGGGCGAATACGGCGGCAGGTACAAGAGCCGGGCGCCGGCCGCTTCGAGGGCTTCACGGACTCCCCGGATTTTGTGGGTGGCCAGATTATCCATGATCACCAAGTCGCCGGCTTCGAGGCGAGGCGCCAGCCCTTGCTCGACCCACGCCAAAAACATTTCCCCGTTCATGGGGCCTTCAAAGAGCCAAGGGCGCAGGGACCCTCCAGCCGAATGCCGGAGATCAGCGTGCTCGTCTGATACCGCCCGTGACGTGCCGAATAGATTTCCGGCTTGATCCACCGCTAAGCCCGTCTGAGGAAAGCCCGTGTCTCCGTTGGCATCGGTGAAGCTGTAGAGCACATTTTCCGTATAAGTTCCGGGAGATGTCGCGGAATTGACGAAAACCGTTCCGCAGCCGCCGAGCGACGTGCAAAGGGTGCTGCTGTCGGCACCGCCGTACGTCGTCGTGCCATACAGGTTTCCGGCCGAGTCCCTCACCAAGGCGACTGCATAAGGAATTGCGCCGTCGCCATTGAAACCCGTGAAGCTGTAAAGGATCTTCTCAGTGTATGGGCCTGATGAATTGACCAACTCAAAGACGGTCCCCAGGCCGTCGGCGCCACCGCCCTGCGTTGTGCTGTAGAGATTGCCTGACGAATCAATGGTCAGGCGCGAAGTTGGGTTGACCCCGTCAGCGCCTGCCCCACCAAAGGGTGGGCCCGCGAAATTATGGAGCACTTTCTCTGTGTACCCCCTGAAGAGTTGATGAGCTCGAAGACCGTCCCCCAGCCCGCTGTGCCGCCCTCATATGTGGTACCGTAGAGATTCCCGGAAGAATCGGCAACCAAGCCTGCAAGCGGCTCGTTGCCCGTCGCAGATGGGCTGACATTTGTCGGAGTTCCTTCGAAATTGAAAAGGACGGTCTCATTCGTCGGCGCGACGGCTTGCCCCCGCGCGGTCGCCGCGCCTGCCATCGCGATCAGTCCGACAGAAAGAGCCAATCGGACGAAACTCCGGGCACTCTTCACCGCACGACGAAATTCCACCGTCCGGCCACCCATGGTTTCCTCCGTAACCGCCTCTGCCGACCGCCTCGGCAAGTGGTCTTGAACACCCGGCAATTCTATACGCCGTCGCAACCTAAATCTCAGGCAGCTTGCTCTCAGGCAGGGGCCGCGCTTCTGCTCGCTGCTAAGCACCTCAGATTGCTGTAGGAATCTCCGCACCGGAGTGTCGGAGAATCCAGCCTGCGATCAAGCCCCCATTGTTCCATCCCGGCACAGCCGGGTGGAAACCTGAGTCTGGCCCCCGGAATTATATAACTGGTTACGTACCGTCGATGTTGGTCTGCGAGCAGCTACCATCTCCGTCCGCCCGAGTGTGTACAACAATTATGTGAGCACTCCAAAGACGAGGGGAAGCGAGCGCCAGATACCGATTTCCACGGTTCTCGACGAAGCGATCAAGGCATGGCTTCGCAAGAGGCCCGACAAATCGGAATGGCTATTTCCAAGCGAGGCGGGAACACCCTTGAATAATCGAAATGTTCTCTATGGCCACATCTGGCCGATCTGTGACCGTCTAGGCATTGCCCGTTTCCGCTGGCACGCTCTTCGGCACACATTCTCGACGTACCAAGGCAACGAAGGTGGGCCAACGCCCGTGTTGCAATCTTTGCTCGGTCACGCGCACGCGGACACGACGATGATCTATACCCACCCGCTGCGCTAGCCCGAACGTACGGCGGTTGAACGATTGGCGGGGGTTTTGTTCCCAATTGTTCCCCCTTTTGGGAAGGCAATCAAGACTGGGAGCAAGCTAATCCAATGATAATTAAAGGGAATGGTTGGTACGCCCGGGGTGATTCGAACACCCGACCCCTTGCTTCGTAGGCAAGTGCTCTATCCAGCTGAGCTACGGGCGCGCTCGATTGCCGCAGTTCAATTATTCATTGTGCCCTTGCAAGGAGCGGCTGTCAATGCGTGAAGCGCCTTTTGAGCCGCTGGGGCTCGGCATCACTTAGTGTGACTACGCCCTCGGAATATTTGAAGGCGGTTACTCGAACACCCTCAAGGCCGTTTCGAACCAGTGATTCAATGTCGAGCGCCGTCTCCGCGCGCTCAACCTCGTCAGCTTTGGCGAAGATGGCGGGCGAGCGCGGCATGAATCGCGGGCAGCAATCCTCGAAGGGCTCGCAGGAAATGGCGTAGGTTCCAATGCGGCGCGCCCAACGCATGATTTCTTCCTTATCGTCCCCGGCGAGCGGGCGGTAGACGGGCAGCGTCAGGCCCTGGTCGAGCGCCCGGAGGTTGTGGAGCGTCTGCGAAGCGACTTGCGAAACGCTATCGCCGGTAACGAGGCCGAGCGCGCGCTCGGCGCGCGCGATTTCAGTCGCAATCCGCGCCATCATCCGCCGGTAGAGCAGGATGCGCAGCCGGTCCGGCGTCCGCGCCACAATCTCGCGCTGGATTGCGTCGAAGGGGACACGGTAAAGTCGCGAAGTGAATTGATAGGGTGTGAGCACGCGGACGATTTGCTCGGCGATGGGCAGCGAAGAGCCGCTTGCCGGCGAAGGCGCAGCGTAAAAATGCACGAACGCTGCGTGAACGCCGCGCCGCATCATCTTGTACGCCGCGACGGCCGAATCGAACCCGCCCGAAAGCAGCACCACCAGCCGCCCTCCCGTCGCCGCCGGCAATCCGCCGGCGCCTTCGCTGCGGTCCGTGTACACGAGCGCACGGTTCGGAATCACTTCAATCCAGCAGGTTGCTTCAGGCTTTGTAAGATTGACTCGGGCGTTTGGATCTTCAGCGCGCAGCGCAGCCAGGATTTCACGCCCCGCTTCCCGCTCGAGTTCCATCGAGCTCATGCCGAAGAGGGGCTGGGCAATTTTTGCGCGCACGGCGAAGCTCGCGGGCTTCTTCGCGCGCATCAGCGCGCAGGCGGCGCGCACAACCTCGCCCTGCTCCGCCGGGACGCTTTCCGCCGAAGCAAAGTAAGCAAGACCGAAGACTTTCTCGATTCGTTCGGCCATCGCCTGGAGCGATGCGGGCTCGCGCGGCGTCAGAATCAGGCGCTCAGAGGCCTGCACGAGCGATTCGATCGGGAGCCCGGCCACCGCCGCTTTGATCGCGGCCATGAGCCGGCTCGTGAAGTAGCGCTTGTTTCCGCCCTTCAGCCAAATCTCGTGATAATGCAGCACCAGAACTCGGCTCATGGAATTCGGCTTCGATGCGCTTGGGACACTTCAGAATATCGGCTTTCCGATGACCTCGCAAGCATCGAGGAATGAAGGCCGAGCGCGCAGTGGCAAGCGCGAAACGCGCAGACCCTTCGCCCTTTTGCAGCATTTCACTGTGCGGCCCCGGGCACTTCATCAGCGGGCGAGCCTTTTCCAGTCGCGCAGGATTTCGCGTGCGGCGTTGTGCCCGGGAGCGCCCATGACGCCGCCGCCGGGGTGTGCGCCGGAGCCGCAGAGATAGAGGCCTCGAATCGGCGTCCGATATTTCGCCCAGCCCGGGACGGGCCGCATCGAGAAGAGCTGATCGAGCGACATTTCACCGTGGAAGATGTTTCCGCCGGTGAGGCCAAATCGCTCTTCAAGATCGAGCGGCGAAAGCACTTGGCGATGCAGCACGAGATTCTTGAACCCCGGCGCGTATTCTTCCACCAGATCCATCACGCGGTCGGCGTAACTTTCCTTGAGCGCGTGCCAATTCGGCGCGGCTTCGGGCGAAAGCGTGTAAGGCGTGTATTGGAGAAAAATGTTGGCGACGTGTTTCCCGGGCGGCGCGAGCGACGGGTCGTAGGCGGTGGGAATCGTGATTTCGAGCATTGGCCGCGCGCTCGGCCGTCCATACTTCGAATCGTCGAACGCGCGCTCAATGTAATCCATATCGGGGCAGATGTGAATCGTAGTCTTGTGATGAGGAGCGAGTTCCGAGCCGGGAAGGCATTTGAAATTCGGGAGTCCGTCGAGCGCGAGATTGATTTTCATCGAAACGCCTTCAATCCGAATGCCGCGGATGGCGGCGGCGAATTCCGAATCGAGTTCAGGCTCACCGACTAGGCCAAGAAACGTTCGCTTCGGGTCGGCGCCCGAGACCACCGTTTTCGCGCTGATTTCTTCACCGCTCGCAAGCGCAACGCCCGCGGCGCGGCCCTCCTTGACCAGAATCTTCGCAACCGGCGCCGAGGTGCGAATCGCCGCGCCATGGCTTGCCGCCGATTGCGCGATCGCTTGCGTGATGCCGCCCATCCCGCCGCGCACGAATCCCCAAAGCCCCCGTTTTCCACCCACGCCGCCCATGCAATGATGCAGGAGGATGTAAGCCGTGCCCGGAGTTTGCGGCCCTCCGCGGGTGCCGATGACGCCGTCGGTCGCGAGCGCCACTTTCACCTGTTCAGATTCGAACCACGGATCGAGAAATTCCTTGACGCTTTCGGTCAGAATGCGGATGTGCCCGGCGATCTCCTGGTCGTGCAATTTGAGCGCGCGCCGGCCAAGCCCCGCGAGCGTGCGCCAGTCTTCCCATCGCCGCATGACGACGTTCGGAGGAGTTTCAAGCAGCAGCGGCTCGACGAATTGCGCGAGGCGCTCGAGAAATTCTTCATAGCGCGGATAAGCTTCAGCGTCGCGCGCGGAGAACTTCCGGATTTCCTCGCAGCTCTTCCGCGTGTCCGACCACAAGGTCAAGTGGCGGCCGTCCGGAAACGGGCTGAAGAAAGCCGGGTCTTTCGGGTCCACGCGGTAGCCGAACTTTTCAAGTTCCAGCTCGCGGACCACTTTGTCCTGGAAGAGGCTGCACAGGTAGGACGCGGTCGAAAATTTGTAGCCGGGAAAAACTTCTTCCGTCACGCAGGCGCCGCCCACTTGCGCGCGGCTTTCGAGAACCAGCGTTTTGAGTCCCGCGCGCGAGAGATAGGCGGCCGTGACGAGCCCGTTGTGGCCCGCGCCCACGACGATCGCGTCATACGATTGGGGCATGAGAACTTCCAGGCGGCGCGTCCGGGCTGCGTTATAATTTGAGCCAAGGGCCAGCCTGCCCGAGCTTAATCAATGCGCGAGAAGCTGGCAAGGAGTTTTCCGGCGATGATGCGAATTCTCGAAGCTGCGATTCTCGGCATCTGGATGGGATGGACGCTTTTCATGTGGTTCGCGGCGGGCCGCAGTTTCGCCGCCGTGGACCGGATCTCGAGCTCGCCCGGGCCGGAATTCGAGAAACTGATTCAGCCGCTCGGGCCGGAAAATACCCGCTTGGCGTTGCGCCATGCCGCATCGGAAATCAATCGAAAGCTTTTCGGCGGCTACGGCTGGACCCAAATCGCGCTCGGCGTGATTCTGTTGGTTCTGCTCTGGCTGGAAACGCCGCGCGACGCCGTTGCGCTGACGCTTGTGGGCGGAATGCTCGCGCTCGTCCTTGTCCTGAGCCTCGTCATCACGCCCTGGATGAGTTCGCTCGGCCGCAGCATTGATTTCACCCGCGAAAGCGCTTCGGAAGAAGTCTTGCGCCGGTTTTGGACACTTCACGGCGCCTTTACCGGCCTCGACATCGTGAAGCTGATCATCGGATTGATTTTGCTCGTCCGCTGGATTGCCGCCTGATGTCTCGCGGGGATTCTCGCCCGCCAACGGAAACGAAAGGGGATTCAGCCGGCGCCGCCTGCGTGGAACCTGTGCGATACTGAAAAAATGAGTGGAAGCGGAGCGCGCGATCCAGCCGGTTTCGCCGTGCGCGTGGAAGAAACGCGCGGGCGTCGTTATCCGGAGTGGCCGCATCCCTATCGCAACGATTACGAGCGTGACCGCGACCGGATCATTCATTCCCGCGCCTTCCGAAGGCTTGAAGACAAAACGCAGGTTTTCAGCCGCCGCTATTCGGATCACTTCCGCACTCGCCTCACGCACACGCTTGAAGTCGCGCAAATCAGCCGGACCGTCGCCCGCGTCCTTCGGCTCAACACGGATCTGACCGAAGCTCTCGCGCTCGCCCATGACATCGGCCATCCGCCGTTCGGCCACGCCGGCGAAGCCACGCTCGACCGCTTGATGCGCGCGTTCGGCGACCGCTTCGATCACAATCTCCACGCCCTGCGCATCGTCGAGACGTTCGAGCAAAAATCTCCCGATTTTCCTGGCCTCAATCTGACGTTCGAAGTGCGCGAAGGCATCATCAAGCATTCGAAGGATTATTCGGCCGAGGAATTTCCGGAGCTTCGCGAATATCTGCTCCAGCGGTTTCCTCCGCTCGAAGGGCAGCTCATTGATTGGGCGGATGAAATCGCCTACAACTGCGCCGACCTCGATGATGGCTACGAAGCCAGATTGCTGACGGTGAATCAGATGCGGCGCGGCGTGCCGTTCTTCGACCGCTGCTGGCGCGCCGCCGCGTGCGACCATCGCGCGGCGCCCGAAAAGTTGCAGTTCAACGCGACTCTGCGGCGCCTGCTCGATGTGCTCGTCACGGACCTCATCCATCACACGGAAGCTCGCGTCCGGCAAGCGGGCATTCGTTCGGTGGAAGGCGTTCGCCGCGCCAGGACTCGTCTCGCAAGCCTGAGCGGACGGATGGGCAGGGAGAACCAGCGGCTCAAGCGATTTCTGCATCGCAACCTTTATTCCCATGCCGCGCTCCGCGCGGACCGGGAGACGTTCACGCTCGCCGTCGAGGAGCTCTTTGGATTTTTCCTCGAGCACCCGCGGAGCCTGCCGAAATTTTACTTCGAACAAACGCGGCGCGAGCCGGTGCATCGCGTGGTTTGCGATTACATCGCCGGAATGACTGACCACTTCCTGCTCGATCAGCATCGAAGACATTTGAGGCCTTAGGGGACTTTGAGGAGAAACTATCGGACTTTCGAGGCGCGTCCCAGCAGGGCGCCACTCCTGATTCTGGTCGTTGTCATCGCCGTTTCATTTCTTGGCTGGGCCGTGGTCAGAAATCAGGGCCCGGTCATCCGGCTCGTCCGTCCCGTCAAGACGATCGGCGTCGCCACCCCGGTCGAATTCAGCGTGACGGATTCCGCCCACGCCATCAAACGCGCGCAACTCGGAATCGAGCAGAACGGGCGGAAATTCATTTTGATTTTCACGGCGGTCAAGACCGCTCTCCCGAAGCGCGCGGCGTGGAAGTTCTGGCAAGGATCGGGATCCGAATGGCAAGTCCACGCCGTCGCCGGCAAGCGGACAGCGCCCGCGCTTGCAGACGGCGCGGCTACGCTGCGGCTTGTCGCGGTCAACAACTCCTGGGGGCGATTCTTCCGCGGCGGCAGGAGCGTTTTCGCCGTGAAACTGCCCGTTCGCGTAACGCCGCCGCGCATTGACGTGCTGACGCAGCAGGACTATATCAACCAGGGCGGCTCAGGACTCGTCGTCTTCAAGGTATCGCCAGCGGACGCCAAGTCGGGAGTCCAAGTGGGCAACCTCTTCTTTCCCAGTTGGCCCGTCAATCCGTCGCAGACCGAAACACGCCTCTGCCTTTTCGCTTTTCCCTATAATGCAGACCTCTCGACGCCCGTTCGCATCGTGGCGCGCGATGACGCCGGCAACGATGCGGTGGCGGAATTTGCGCACGAGATCGTTCCTCAAGTGTTTCGCAAACGGACGCTCTTCCTATCGCGATCATTTCTCGAGCGCGCCGTGCCCGCCATCCTGCGTCATATGCCGAAACTCAAAAACGAGGGAAGCTTGCTCAAGAATTTCCTCGAGATCAACAACCAACTGCGTGCCAAAGAGGCTCGCCAGCTTGCCGCGCTTTCGCACGACACGCGTCCTCGCTTCCTTTGGAGCGGCGCATTCCTGGCGCTCGCGAACTCGCAAGTCGAAGCTCGTTTCGCCGACCGTCGCACCTACGTTTACAACGGTCAGGTCATTGGCCATCATTCGCATCTCGGATTCGACCTTGCCTCCGTCGAGCACGCGCCCGTGCTCGCCGCGAATTCCGGCGTCGTCGTGATGACCCGATACTTCGGCATTTACGGGAACGCCATCGTCATTGACCACGGCTGCGGGCTCGAGAGCCTTTACGCGCACCTCGAATCATTCGCCGTCAAAGTGGGCGAACGCGTCGTGCGCGGCCAGCTCATCGGCCACACGGATACCACGGGGCTCGCCGAGGGCGATCACCTTCACTTCGCCGTTCTCGTGGATGGCGTTCCTGTGAATCCCCTCGAGTGGTGGGATCCACGCTGGATCAAAAGTCACATCGAAGCGCAACTCGCTTTGGCGAGATAGCCGGACGACGCGCTCAGGCGGTCGCGTCCGGGCTCCCCGCTTCGCGCGGCCTCTTTTTCCTGACAAGCCACGCCGCGTGCATCGTCCATCCCCAAACGAGCAGTACGATCAACGAAAAGGCTCCGCTCGCTTGCAACAGACGCTGGCGCTCAGATCCGGGAACTGCGAAGAGCGCCAGGTTGAGCGTTGCAAGCGCGAGGATCGCGCGGCGTGACCCTTTGCTCTCCGGCCAGATGCCGGGAAGCACCGCAGCCCAAAGGAGCAGTCCCGAGAAATAAAGCATCGGCGTGTAAGGGCCGACCAGGATTTGGCCTGCGGCAAAAATGCCGGCCGCCGCCGCAATTCGTTTTTCTCGCGAACGCCCGGCGATGGCTTCATCCGAATCCCTCGCGTCGTGCAACTGCGCGCACATCCAAAGCGAGGCCGCGAGCAGGCAAAGCGACAGAAAAAGCGTGATGCTGCGTTCGGTCCGCGCGCTGAGGGCGGCGAAATTGACTTCGGGGTAATGGCGGTCGGCGTATCGCGAATAATCAACGCGCGTCAACAATCTTTCCGCGCTTCCGGCAAGCGATTCATCGAGCGCCCGCTTTTTTTCGAAGCCTTGCCGGTGGCCCAGGACTTTTCCATACCATGTCTGGCAGAGAGCGGCCGTTTTTCGCGGACCGAAATAAAGGATGGGCAGCGTCCAGAGCGCCACGGAAACGACGCCGATGCGAAGAATCAATTTCCAGTCGCGCCGCACGAGAAACACCGGTACGAGGAGCAGCGGAATGAGTTTGATCGCCCCGCCGAGCGCAAGCGCCCCACCCGAAATCCAGCGCCGTTTGCGGCCCCACTCGACCACGCCGTAGATTGTGAGCGCGACAATGAGGAGTTGTACGTTCCCGGACTTCAGCGCTCGAATCACGTAGGGCCCGGCAAGCGCCAGCATCACCCAAGCGTAGCCCGCGCGGCTCTGCGGGCGCCAAAATTTGTACGCCGCCCGCACGGCCGCCGCCGTGGCAAGCGCCGTCGCCGCAAACCAGGTCCCGAAGGCGTTCGCGAAGCTCAGCCAGCCGATCGGGAAAATCAGCAGAAGAAACAGCGGCGGATAAACGTAAGTCATCGGAGGGCCAAAGGAAAACGTGGTCGAATAAAGGTCCGTTCGCCCCGCGATCAGGCTTTTCACCGCGCGATAGTAAACGATGAAGTCGATGCTGTGCGGCGCCGCGTGGCGACCCAGTGCAAAAAGCGCCGCCGCACTCCCGAGCCACACCAGGCTCCATCTCCACCTCCGCAAAAAGGAGTTTCCATTGGGCATCGCGCGCAAACCCGCCGAACGCGGGAAAGAATCCAACGACGTTTAGTGTCGCACAGTTGCGCCCCGATTGCTGCGCCGGGCCACGGGCATTCGCTGTCGCAATGATGCGCCCATCACTTCAGAACAGCTTCGTCCTGCGGGCCGCCCAAGGAAAGAGGAAAAAGGGCAGCGCGCTGTATTGAATTTTGAAACGTTGCTCGCGCGCAGCGGTGCATCACGGTCATCCGGCCGACTCGAGATGTTTTTTTATGCGTCGTGGACTACAATACGCGGCATGGGGCTGGTGAATATTGCGCCCAAGCTGGCGCCTGAGGGCTACGAGCGAAATTTCGCGGAACTCAGTCCGCGGCTCACCTCGCAGCAGGCGCTGACTGAAGCAGCGCGCTGTCTTTATTGTTTCGACGCGCCGTGCATTCAAGCCTGTCCGACGCGGATTGACGTTCCGGGTTTTATCCGAAAGATCTCATCGGCCAATCTGAAAGGCTCGGCGCGGCTTATCCTGAGCGCGAACGTTTTGGGTGAAAGCTGCGGGAGGGTTTGCCCGACGGAAGTGCTTTGCGAAGGCGCTTGCGTGCTGAACGGCACGGGGGCGAAGCCGGTTGAAATCGGCCGCCTCCAGCGCTACGCGGTGGATTACGCGCTCGACCGCGGCCTTCGGCTTTTCGAGCGCGGCGCACCGAACGGCCGGCGCGTCGCGTGCATCGGCGCGGGGCCGGCATCACTCGCTTGCGCGACGGAATTGGCGCAATGGGGCTATGAAGTCGCGATTTACGATCGCCAGGCGCTCGCGGGCGGCCTCAACACATACGGAATCGCGGCTTACAAAACACGCGCTCAGGATAGCTTACGCGAAGTGAAGATGGTCGAAAACCTCGGGGTCAGGTTTCACCAAAACGTTGTGGTCGGGCGAGACGTTGCGCTCGCCCAGCTTGAAAAGAATTTTGACGCCATTCTCATCGCCGTCGGACTCGGCGAGACCTGGGACCTGACGCTCGAAGGCGAAGCGCTCGGTGGCGTGATCGGCGCAATGGCATTCATCGAGCGCACCAAGACGCTGCCCTTCGAGCAGGTGGACGTCGGCCGGCGCATCGCGGTCATCGGCGCCGGGAATACCGCGATTGACGTCGTCACCGCCGCGCGGCGCCTGGGTGCTGAAATCGTTTATCTCATCTACCGCCGCGATGAAAACTCCATGCCGGCGTTCGCTTATGAATATGAACTGGCGAAAAAAGACGGCGTCGCGTTCCTCTGGCAAACTCAGCCGGTGCGGATTCTGGGAAACAATGGAAGCGTCAGCGGGCTTGAATGCGTCCGCACGCGCACCCTGGGCAAAGGCCGCAGCGCTCACGTCGAAGGGGTTCCCAATTCACAGTTCGTGCTCGAAATTGATATGGTGGTCAAAGCGGTCGGCCAGCGCCCCGTCACCGATTTTCTAGGCGACATGCGGGGAATCGAAATCCGCTCCGGCCAGGTCGTCGTCAATCCCGAATCCCATCAGACAGGCAATCCGAAATATTTCGCCGCCGGAGATTGCGTGAATGGAGGGAAAGAAGTTGTGGACGCCGTAGCCGAAGGCATGCGCGCCGCGCGCGGCATCCATCAATCCTTAAGCGCAAAAAAAACTTAGCGCGAGGCATTCAGGAGATTATTTATGGCAGACCTTCGCATCGATTTTGCCGGCATCAAAAGTCCGAATCCCTTTTGGCTGGCATCGGGTCCTCCGACAAACACGGCGGGCCAGGTGATGCGCGCCTTCGAGGCGGGATGGGGCGGCGCGGTCTGGAAGACGGTCGGTGAGCCGATCGTGAACACCGCTTCGCGTTACGGCGGAATCGATCTGGGCCCGCAAAAATTGATGGGCTTCAACAATATCGAACTCATCAGCGACCGGCCGATTGAAGACAATCTCAGGGAAATTGCGGAAGTGAAGAAGCGCTTTCCCGACCGGGCGGTCATCGTCTCCCTGATGGTGGAATCGCGGCGTGCGGCGTGGCACGAAATGGTGAAGCGCACCGAAGACGCCGGCTGCGATGGGCTCGAACTGAATTTCGGCTGCCCGCACGGCATGAGCGAGCGCGGCATGGGTTCGGCCGTGGGACAAGTTCCGGAATACGCGACGATGATCACCGAATGGGTGAAGGAAGTGGCGCAGACTCCGGTAATCGTCAAGCTGACGCCTAATGTGACGGACGTCGCGCGCATGGCGCAAGCCGCGGAGCAGGGCGGCGCGGACGCCATCTCGCTGATTAACACGCTGAACAGCCTGATGGGCGTGGACCTCGAAACGTTTGCGCCGCGCCCGGCCGTGGCAGGGAAATCGAGCCACGGCGGTTATTGCGGCCCGGCGGTGAAGCCCATCGCGCTTCACATGGTCGCCGCCTGCGCGCAGAAAGTGAAGATTCCGATCAGCGGCATCGGTGGAATCGCCGGCTGGAAGGATGCCGCGGAATTCATTTCGCTCGGCGCAACGTCGCTTCAGGTCTGCACCGCTGCGATGCACTACGGATTTCGCATCGTCGAAGATATGACGGACGGGCTGAACGATTATCTCGACCGGAAAGGATTCGCGAGTTTGGGTGAACTGCGCGGCCGCGCGACCGCGAATGTCAGGGACTGGGGCGATCTCGATCTGAACTATAAAATCATCGCAACAATCGATTCCGGCCTTTGCATCGGCTGCCACTTGTGCTACGTCGCCTGCGAAGACGGCGCGCATCAGTGCATTGAGGAATATCCTGGCGCAACGAGCGAGAAGCGCATTCCGCGCGTGATCGAAGAAGAATGCGTCGGCTGCAATCTCTGTGCGCTCGTCTGCCCGGTGGAAGGGTGCATCACAATGCGGGAAGTAAGTACCGGAAAGCCGGCGACAACCTGGAACGATCGCATGCGGCGCGTTCAGCGTGAATCGGGCGTTGCTTACACGCCGTCTTTGTGGGGAAGCCTCTGAGCGCGCCGGCTTAACTCAATGATTTCCCGCCCTCGGGCGATCAAAGCAACGGTGGCGAGTCCGATAAACATTCCGTGCTCGACGATCCCGGGTGTTTCGCTCAGCCTTTCGGCGAGAGCCGGCGGATCGGAAATCCGGCCGAAGTGGCAATCAAGAATGTGATGGCCTTCATCGGTCACGAACGGCCTGCCGTCCGCCTGGCGAAGCTCGACCGTCGCGCCGAGCGCTTCGATTTCCCTCTTTACCAAAGGCTCGGCGAAAGAAATCACTTCGACAGGGACTGGAAATTTACCGAGCGTCTGGACGAGCTTGCCCGAATCGCCGATGATCACGACTTGCCGCGACGCCGACGCCACAACTTTTTCGTGCAGCAATGCGCCTCCGCCGCCCTTGATCAGCGAGAGGTCCCCATCCACTTCATCCGCGCCGTCTATAGTGACGTCAATTTGCCGCGCTTCGCTGAATGTAATCAGCGGAATTCCGAGACTCCCGGCCAGCTCGCGAGTATGATTCGAAGTGGGAATTCCGCGAATGTTGAGGCCGGCACGCACGCGCTCGCCCAGCAGGCGCACCGCGTATGCCGCAGTCGAGCCTGAGCCGAGGCCGACAATGTTGCCATCTCGAACGAAGCGAAGGCTCGCTCGCGCGGCGGCTTCTTTTTCCAAATCATTCGACATAGAGCTTTATTCTGCAACCGCCTCCGGTTACTTTAGCTCTTCTACGGCCGCGATACCACGGTCATGCTTGCAAAGAAACCGACATCAGTCGAAGCAAGCACAATTTGACGGCATCACGGGCGTGGCAATTCGAGGATGCACCGCAGCGTATCCTGGGCGATGAGAAGCTCTTCGTCGGTGGGAATCACCCATACGGCCGGGCGCGAGTCAGAGGGGCTGATTTCCGCTTCGATGCCAATGGCTTTCGCATTCGCAGCGTCATTCAGCTTAATGCCCAACGCGCCGAGCAGCCGGCAAATTCTTGCGCGGATCTCCGGTGAATTTTCTCCAATTCCACCGGCAAAAATCAGGGCATCGGCCCCGTCGAGCGCGGCGTAATACGCCGCAACATATTTTGCGACGCGATAGCAGAAGACGTCCAAAGCTGCGCGCGCGTGGCCGTTGCCTTCCTGAGCGGCGCCGAGGACTTGTCGCATATCTTCCGAAACTCCTGACAAGGCGAGCAATCCGCTTTTCTCATTGAGCGTTTTCTCGGCGTCTTGCACAGAGAGATTGAAGAGCTTGAGGGCGTGCAACACGGCGCCCGCGTCCACGTCTCCCGTGCGAGTGCCCATCAGAAGCCCTTCGAGCGGCGTGAATCCCATCGAAGTATCCACGGATTTCCCGCGCTCAATGGCGCAAACCGAGCAGCCGTTGCCGAGATGGCAGGTTATCAGCTTAAAGTCGGCCGGCGAGGCGCGCCGCAGGCTTGCAAAGCGATTCATGAGGTAGCGATGCGAAGTCCCGTGGAAACCGTATCGCCGAATATGCGCGCCTTCATACCAGGCCCACGGCAGGCCATAAAGATAGGCGCGCGCAGGAAGCGTCTGGTGAAACGCCGTATCGAAGACCGCGACGTGGATTGCTTTCGGCAAGCGTTCGCGGCTGGCAAAATAGCCTTCGAGATTTTTGGGGTTGTGGAGCGGCGCAAGGTCATTGCAAGCGCGAATGCGAAGGAGCGTCGAATCGTCAATTACCACCGATTGATGGAAGTATTCTCCGCCGTGAACAATGCGGTGGCCGACGCCATGAATCTCCTCCGCATGATTCAGAACACCCTCAGCCGTCATCCATTCAAAAGCGGCGTCGAGTGCGTCGCCGTGGTTCCGCGCCTGGACCTTTTTGGCCTTGGCGGGATTCGGCCCGGCGGCGCCCTTCAGCAGCGCCTCAGGCTCGCCAATCCTCTCGATCGAAGCTCGCGCCAGCACGCGATCCGAGTGCGCCGCCATTTGCTCCGGGCTGGTCTCGATGAGCCGGAGCTTCACGGTGGAGCTTCCGCAATTGAGCACCAGGATGGTCATTCGGCGCCGGCGAGCTGGCGAAAGGGCCATTTCCAGTTGGACAATTCCGGCCGGTCAATGCCGTTCTCCTCGGCGTAGGCGGAGCAGTCCGTAATCTGGTCGAGCAGCCACTCCTTGACGTGCGCTCCCGAACTCTGCAGCCTTGCCACACGGTCAATCACATCAATCGCCAGGCTGAAGCGGTCCACCTGATTCAGGATGGCCAATTGCAGCGGCGTATTGATGCTTCCTCTCTCCTTATAGCCGCGGACGTGGAGATCGCCATGGTTCGTCCGGCGATAAGTCAGCTTGTGAATGAGCCACGGATAACTGTGAAAGTTGAAAATGATGGGCTTGTTCACGGTAAAGAGCGAATCGAAATCTCGATCGCTAAGGCCGTGCGGATGCTCGCTCGAAGGCTGAAGCTTGAACAAGTCCACGACATTGACGAAGCGGATTCTCAGGTCAGGAAACTTCTCCCGCAAAATCGCGGTGGCCGCGAGCGCCTCCGCCGTCGCGACATCACCCGCACTCGCCATGACCACGTCCGGCTCGGAGCCTTGATCGTTGCTCGCCCAATCCCAAATGCCGACGCCTTTAGTGCAGTGCCGGATCGCCGCATCCATATTCAAATACTGGAGGTGCGGTTGCTTGTCCGCGACAATCACATTCACGTAATCCACGCTGCGCAGGCAATGGTCCGCCACGCTCAGCAGGCAGTTTGCATCGGGAGGCAGGTAGATGCGAGTCACTTCGGCGCTCTTATTCGTCACCACGTCGAGAAAGCCCGGATCCTGGTGCGTAAAGCCGTTATGATCCTGCCGCCACACGACCGAGGTGATCAGGTAATTCAGCGAGGCAATGGGCGCGCGCCAGCTCACATCCGTTTTGCACTTCTCCAGCCACTTCGCGTGCTGGTTGAACATCGAATCCACGATGTGGATGAAGGCTTCGTAGCTCGAAAGGAATCCGTGCCGGCCGGTCAGCAAATATCCCTCAAGCCATCCTTCAAGCGTGTGCTCACTCAGCATCTCCATGACTCTGCCGTCGAGCGCTAATTCGCCGCCATCCGCATCTTCGGGAAGCATTTTGGCGAGCCAGGTTTTCTTGCTCGCTTCATAAACCGCCTGGAGGCGGTTTGAGGCCGTCTCATCGGGGCCGAAAACTCGAAAATTGCCTGGGTTCATGAGCAGCACGTCTCGCAGGTACTGGCCGAGCAGCGCCGTCGGCGAAGTCTCGGTCGTACCGGGATTTTCAACACCGACGGCGTAAGTGCGAAAATCCGGCAACCGCAACGGGATTCGCACGAGCCCTCCGTTTGCGACGGGATTCGCGCTCATGCGCTTCGAGCCGCGCGGCGAAAGAGCTCGTAACTCTTCGGCCAGGCGGCCGGTCGAGTCAAAAAGCTCTTGTGGCCGGTAGCTTCGCATCCATGCTTCAAGCTGTTGCAGGTGTTCCTGATGCTCGCGCACATCAGGAATCGGCACCTGATGCGCTCTCCAGTAGCCTTCCACCTTGTGGCCATCCACTTCCTTAGGCCCCGTCCAGCCCTTGGGAGTTCGCAGAATGACCATCGGCCATGCGGGGCGCTGGGTGATCGCTTCGCTCCGGCATTTATCCTGAATCGCGCGGATTTCATTCACCGAGCGCTCGAGCGCGGCGGCCAACTGCTGATGGACCGACGCGGGATCATCTCCTTCCACCGTGTACGGCGTCCAGCCATAGCCCTTGAAGAGATCCTGAAGCTCTTCGGGAGAAATTCTCGCCAGGATGGTCGCATTGGCGATTTTATAGCCGTTCAAGTGCAAGATCGGCAGAACAGCGCCATCGCGAACGGGGTTCAAAAATTTGTTGGAGTGCCATGAGGTCGCGAGCGGTCCCGTTTCGGCTTCGCCATCGCCCACTACGACAGCGACAATCAGGTTTGGCTTGTCAAACGCCGCTCCGAAGGCATGCGAAATGCTATAACCCAGCTCGCCGCCTTCATGAATGGAGCCCGGTGTCTCGGGCGTACAGTGGCTTCCAATCCCGCCCGGAAAAGAGAATTGGCGGAAAAATTTGCGCATTCCCTCCTCGTCCTGGCTTATTTCAGGATAGACCTCGGAATAAGTGCCTTCGAGATAGGAGTTCGCGAGGACGGCGGGCGCGCCGTGGCCGGGACCGGAAATGTAGATCATGTCAAGATCGTATTTCCTGATGAGGCGGTTCAAATGCACCCAGACCAGCGACTGGCCGGGATCAGATCCCCAATGGCCGAGCAATCTGCGCTTGATGTGCTCCGGCTTCAACGGCTCTTTGAGCAGCGGATTGTCGCGCAGGTAAAGCATGCCGACTGAAAGATAGTTTGCCGCCCGCCAGTGAGCGTCGAGCTTGCGAAGTTCGTCTTGTGCGAGCGGCGCCGCGCCCGCTTCTCCATTCAACTTCGCTATCTGCATGGATTGTGATCCTCCTCGTTCCATCATGCGCCATCCGCAGGAAATTTGGAAATCGGGAGGACCCAGCCGCGGGCGACGCATACTTCGACTTTGACGACATTGAAGCGCCTTCAGGCTTTTTGCGGGCGACTATTTTGGGTTACGAATAAAGCGCGGGCCCGGGCTTCCGGAAGATCCCGGCGAACGGCCTTTCAGAAGCATCCGCGCGCTCGCCACCGTCCGCCGTTTTTGGGGAGAAGGCTGCAAGAGCAACTTCAAGGCGCGGAGCAATTGCGCGTCGTTGCTCTGACGAATTTGCTCCGCGGTCATACTCCGCTCCATGAGCGGAAACACAGGCAAAGCGCCGGGCGGTAACGGAACTACCACATTCGGCACGATGCCCTTATGCCAGATGACGTGACCCGCAGGCGTGATCCACTCTTCGATCGCGAGCAGCAGGGCCGAGCCGTCCGAAAGCTTGAACTCTCTTAACACCGTCCCGGTGCCGAAGGTAGTCTCGCCCACGAGGAGCGCCCGGCGCCCATCCTGCAACGCGCCCGCGACAATCTCCGCGGCGCTGGCCGTTCCGCCGTTGACCAGGACGACCATCGGAATTTCCTTCGCTTCGCCGCCCGGCCTCACGGGAATCGCCTTCTCCTGGCCCTTCGCGTTTCGCACGATCAGGACATTGCCGCCCTTCAGAAACTCGCTGGCCGCTTTGATCGCTTCCTGCAGCAACCCTCCGGGGTTGTCCCGCAAATCCAGGATGACGGCTGTCGCGGCGCTCTTCTTGACGGCGATCAATGTCTGGCGCAACTCGCTCCCTGCGCCGTCGCCGAAACTCGAGATGCGCACATCCGCGATGGTCGTGCCCGGCACCATTTGCCAGGTCACATTCTGAAGTTTAATCGTTGCGCGGGTCAGGGTGACTTGGATCGTTTCGCCGGCTGCCAAGCGAAAAATGGTGAGCGTCACTTTCGACCCTTTGGGTCCTGCAATCATCGCTACAACCTGGTCGAGAGGCAGGCCGGTGATTTCGCGGCCGTTGACACGCAAAATGATGTCGCCGGCTCTCAGCCCTGCTCGCTCCGCGGGCGACCCATCGAACGGCGCCACGATGACGACGTGTCCCTCTTTCATCTGAATTTTCGCGCCGATCCCTTCGTACTTGCTGCGCTGCATCTGCAGCATCTCTCGGACCATTTGCGGGCTGAGGAAACGGCTGTGGCCTGTGTCACCGAGTGAATTGACGATGCCGCTGATCGCGCCATACGTCATTCGGCGCGGCTGCTCGGCCGCGCGATCCACGTAGTAGTGATGGATCAAGGCCAGGGCTTGCGATATCAACGGGAAATTGAGCTGTCCGTCGATCACGGGGGATGCAACGTCCGCGACGCGCGCTAACGCCACGCCCACGATTAGCCCCACGAACAAAGCCAGCAGCGTGCTCGCGCCTCTAATCCCGGTTCTTTTTTCTGAAGGTTGCATCGGCTATCCCCTCATCCAGTGTAGCTTAGGTCAAGGAGTGGAAGGCTTTGGAGAAGCCGGACGCTGGAAGTTCAGGAATCGCTCGGCAACGAATTCGCTCGTGATGGGTTCGCCGCTTAGCAGCATCGCCAGCAATTCGCCTCCGAGCACCTCCGGGGCGATGACGATATCCGGCTGCACGAGCTTGATGCGCTCAATATGCTTGCTGTCGTTGATGGCGACTACGGTTTTGGCTTTGCTCTTAAGCTCTTTCACGGCCAACGAGATGAAAGCATTGTCGGAATCATCCACGCGCATGGCAATGACCGCCTGGGCGTCGACGGCGTCCGCCTGACGTAACGTTTCAAGGCTGTTGGCGTCACCCACAATCAGATCGGCATCGTCAACCTCGCCTGACGGCGGCTGTTGAGGCAGGATGAAAGTCACTGCCTGGTTGCGGCGCTTGAGCTCCCGATAAGTGTTGTAAGCGAGAGGCGTGGATCCGATGACGATAAAGTGATTCGATCTTTTCATGCGCTTCGCCTTTCTGGACATGATGCGCCCAATCATCGGTGTGATGATCGCGGTCACGGAAGTGGCGAACACCGCAAGGCCGAGGATGATCACCGAAATCGTGAAAAGTCTTGCTTCCCGCGAGCTCGGGATGATGTCGCCGTACCCCACGGTCCCCATCGTGACCACTGAAAAATAGAATGCGGTCACAATGTCCTTGATGGGCGGCGAGAACTGGGCGCCGAGATAGAGCGAGCCGAAGACCGCGTAAATCAGAAGCATCAGGGTGCTGGTGATGGCAAAAAGGGTTCCCGCGGCGAGGCTGCTCCGGTCAAACCTGTGGTAAGCCAGCAGCAACGCGACCAGCAGGACGCCGTCGTAATAGATCAGCAAGTGGCTGGAATAAGAGTGCCCAAGAAGCGCCGCGCTCAGAATGGTGGAGGACGTCAGCACCAGCGCGATGATCCACGACAACCGGGACCGGAAGAGCAATCCCACCGACATGATGATCATTCCCACGCCGATCAGGACGTAGGGCAGGCTGGCGGGACGCAGTTCGAGAATGTGCTGAGGGAAATCGGAGAGCAGGACGCTCTCCTGAAACCGGATCCCGAGCCATACGATAAACGCGCCGGAGACCGCCAGCGCGAGTGAGAGCGGAACATGGGGAAACCAATAATGCGCCCGAGCGATTTTATGGACACGTCTCCCCAGCCGTCGCATCCGCGCGACCGGGCTCAACGCAAAATCCCACACCGCCGGTCTATGCTGGGCCATCGCTCCGGTCCTTGCAAAGTTTAACCGCTTCCCAGCGATCCGGAAATGCGTTCCCTCGCTGGAACATCTCCCAATGGTTCTATACCCGCGCGGCTGCTCACCCTTACGCCGGCATCCCGCCCCTTCGCGGACCCGATGCTGGCATGGGCATCAAACCGCAGCGGCTGAGCGCTGAGGGCGGTGGGAGAATTGAGCAGCGAACGTCAGCAATCGAAAATCGGAATCGCAAGCTGAGAGATGGCGCGCTACGTCCCGGGCGCCGCGACGCTCAGATAAGGGACGTGCGCCGAGCGCAGGTGAGCGTTCAATTGCTGAACGTCCCTTGTCAGCAGGGTTTGCACGGTCGCGAGCACACTGGCGAGTTGCGTCTGATATTTTGCGATCCACATCTGCTCAGCCGCGGTCGGTGCGTTCGTCGAGCGTTCTATCATCATGCGCAGGTACGCGAGTTGCTCGATGATCCTGGCCGGCGCGCGATAGCCGTCCTGATCCTCACGCAACTCATCCTCCCGGGCCTTCAGGCTCTTTCCGAGGGCCGCGGCTTCCGCCTTGAGAGTGGAGTGCTCGAGACGCGCTTCGAGCGGGGCCAATTGCTTGAGGACGCTTCCCATCTGCCGGACCGCCACTTCGGCGCGTTCCTGCATTTCCAGGAGCTGCTCGACGGCATCCTGTTCCGCGATGAGGTCGGCGCGGCTGACCTTGAGCCGCGGGTCGAGGATCACGCGAAACGCTTGCGTGAGCGTCTCGCCGCGCGCGATGAGCTTCACGGTGTAATTTCCCGGAAGCACGAGCGGACCGCGAAGCTTGAGTGAGAAATAAACGTAATAGGGGCGCGGGTCTTGAACCACGTGCGCGCCGCCCGGCGGAGCCTCGCGCAAGTCCCAAATCACGCGATTGACGCCTGGACGGTCCGTCCCCTTCAGCGTGCGCAACAACTTCCCTTGAGCGTCGAAAATTTCGAGCTTGACTGTCTCTCCTGGCGGATTCTGAGAACTGTCGCTCGTCGCCTGAGCTTCGCTTTTCGAACCCGCGCCCTTGGGCGCCAAGTAATAAGAGAGCAGCGCCCCATAGGGACGATTCTTGGCAATGAAAACCTGATTCCCAAGGTCGCCGGTATCGGGCGCAGGAACGTAGCGATAGGCCGGCATCGGCTTGAAGAGCGCGGCGGGTTTTGAGAGCGCAGCCGCGAGCTGCTCGAGCGGCGTCGCATCATCGAGAATATAGATGCCGCGCCCATGCGTGCCGATCAGAAGGTCGTTTGCGCGCGGCTGGATGGCCAGATCATCGACAGGCAACGGAGGCAAACCGAGCTGTAAATCCGTCCAATGTTCGCCGCCATCAAACGACGCGAATACGCCGAGTTCTGTTCCCGCGTATATGAGGTTCGGCTGGCGAGGGTCTTCGCGGATGACGTGGACGTAGCCGCGAAGCCCTTGCGAGATGTTCTTCCAGGACTTGCCGTAATCGCTCGTGACGTAGGCGTAGGGCGCGAAATCGCCGAGCTGATGCCGGTCGAAGGAAACGTAAGCGCGGCCCGGAATCGTCCGCGACGCATGAACCGAGGAGACCCAGGAACCCGGCGGCAATCCCGGAATGTTCCCGACGACGTTGGTCCAATGTTTTCCGCCGTCACGCGTGAGCTGGAGATTGCCGTCGTCGGTCCCGACCCACAGGGTGTTCGAATCTTTGGCATCCTCGGAAATCGCGTAAATGGTGCAATGCGCTTCCGCGTTGGTATCGTCCTGAGTGACGGGGCCGCCGCTCGAACGCATCATGCGAGGATTGTGCGTCGTCAGATCGGGACTGACGATGCTCCAGCTCTCGCCGCCGTCAGAGGTCTTGAAGAGAACGTTTCCGCCGAGATAAATCGTGTTCGGATCGTGCGGCGAGATATAAACCGGTGCGCTCCAATTGAAGCGATATTTGAACTGCCCGACTCCTGCGCCAAATTCAAGGACGGGATAAGGCGTGATATACCGTTCTTCGCCCGTGCGCACGTCCACGCGCCGAATATCGCCAAAGTGACTGTCTTCATAGACGATGTTCGGGTCGCGCGGATCGGCCATGGCGTACTGCCCATCGCCCCAATCGAGCACGCGCTTCCAATCGCCGTTGGTCGAGCCGCGGACGTTCCAAAGCGTGCTGGGGCCGCGCCACACTTCGTTGTCCTGAAAACCGGCAATGACGTGGTAAGGGACCGCCAGGTCATAGCCGAGCCGGTAAACCTGAGCGAACGGCTGCGTGTTGATGAAATCCCACGTGCGGCCGCGATCGTAGGAAATTTGAAATCCGCCGTCGCTCCCGCACAGCATCCGTTGCGGGTTCTTCGGATCGATCCAGAGATCGTGGTAGTCGCCGTGAATGCGCTGGGCGATTTCCTTGAAGGTTTTCCCGCCGTCGTTTGAGACAAAGAGCCCTCCGGAGATTGCGTAAACGCGATTCGCGTTTGTCGGGTCCACGCGGACCACTGAAAAATAGAAGGGCCGCAGATTAATGCGCGGCGATTTGTTCACCATTCGCCACGTCGCGCCTCCATCCCCGCTTCGCCAGAGCAAGCCCTCCTTGGACGGCACGAAGGCGTAAACCACTTCAGGGTCGCTCGGACTGACCGCCACGCCGACACGGCTGATCGGGCCGGGCGGAAGGCCGTTGTGGAGCTTTGGGTCGGTAAGGCAAACCCAGGTTGCTCCGCCATCCGTCGAGCGGTAAAGGCCGCTGCCCGGACCGCCGCTTCGCAGGTGCCAGGGCTTACGGAGATAATCGTACATTCCGGCGTAAGCGATTTCCGGATTGGACGGATCGAAGGTGACGTCGCTCGCTCCCGTGGTATCGTTCACGAAGAGGACCCGCTTCCACGACTTTCCGCCGTCGGTCGAGCGGTAAACGCCGCGTTCGGGATTCGGCAACCATTCGTCTCCCATCGCGGCAACGAGAACGATGCGAGGATTTTGAGGATCGATCGCGATGCGAGCAATGCGCTGGGTTTGGTCGAGGCCCAAGTGCTGCCAGGTCTTTCCGCCATCCGTCGAACGATAAACGCCGTCCCCGAACGACGCGCTGTTGCGCGGATTGCCTTCGCCTGTTCCGGCGTAAACGATGCTGGGATTTTGAGGGTCAATCGCCACGGCTCCCATGGAGAGCACGTCTTGATGGTTGAAGATCGAATGGAAGGTTACGCCGCCATCCACGGATTTGAAGAGCCCCGCTGAAGAGTGCGCGACATAAATGATGTTCGGATCGCCCGGAACTCCGGCGACGCTCACCACGCGGCCTCCGAACACGGCCGGACCAATTGAGCGCCAGTGCAACGCCTTCAGCATTGAAGGCGTCACAAAACGCGGCGATTGTGCCGCGCCGGGGCGAGCCGAAGCAAATCCAAGCGCCAACGCGATCAGCGTCAAAAGGGCGGCATCATATTTCAAAAATCTGCTCCATCCTTTCAAACCAACTTCCATGAGTCCTCCCGATGAAGTGCAGTCAGGCTTTCGAGGCGCGGCGCTTTCGCCGGACCATTTCCACTTGCCCCTCAGGGCAACGGACGGAAGGGCGCGCGTCTAAAATCAAGATGTGACCAGATTGCGCAACGCGAACCAGGCATTCGCCGGGCGCTCAGCGATGCGGCGCATGAACCACGGATACCAATAGCGGCCATATGAAATCAGGGATCGCACGCGCCAGCCTTCGCCTGCAAGCCGAAGCTGTTCGCCCATGCGAATGCCATAGAGCATTTGGAACTCCGCGGCATCCTTCCCAAAACCTTTTGAGCGGATCTGTTCGGTGATTTTGCGAATCAGCTCGCCGTCATGCGTCGCGAGGGCGGCACGGACGCGCAATTCGCGCGCCTGATCGCTGAGGAGCATTTCGGCGAGCGCGAAATAATTCGCGTCGACTTCCGTCTTGCGCGAAAACGCGATGCGGGCCGGCTCCTGGTAAGCGCCCTTCACCAGGCGAACGGCCATGCCGAGAGGAATCAGCGACGCGAGGTCTTCTTTTGTACGGCGAAGGTACGCTTGCACGCAGACGCCGACGTTCGGGTGAGCTTTGCGCGCCTGGCGCGCGTGATCGAGCGTAACATCGGTATATTGGCTCGATTCCATGTCAATCCACACGATGCTCTGCGTGCCTGCATGAGCGACGATCTTTTCAAGATTCGAATAGGCAAGCCCGCGGTCAAGATCGAGGCCGAGTTGCGTGAGTTTGACGGAAACTTCTGCTGTCAGCCCTCGCGCGCGAATCTGATCGAGCGCATCGAGGTAATGCGTTGCGACGTTTGCGGCCTCCTCTCGGTCGGTGACGTTTTCACCGAGATGAGTCAGCACCACTCCAACGGAGCGCTGATTGAGCTCGCAGGCAGCACGCAAAGCGTCATCGAGGGTTTCGCCCGGCATGAAGCGGGCGACGGTTCGCCGCACAAACTTGAATTTCGGGGCCTGCTCTCGCAGCCAAAGGCTCTGCGACATCGCGAGAAAAACACTCCGCATCAACCCCACAGATTCCGCCCCCGCAATGGTGAGTCCGCCGTCACTCGGGTTTGAGCTCGATCATGATCCCCTCAAACGGCTCGGAGCTGAGGTTTTCCGGCTCGTGCTCAAATGCCTCCTCAAAGGCGATGATTTGGCCCTGCCTCCCGATGATGTTCTGCTCGCGGCCCCGGGGATTATAGAACCGAAAATCCAGCCGGCTCAGGACGACGACAATACTCGGCGGATGGTAATGGAGCCTCGATCGTTCATGCGGGCCGTAGTGGACGCGAAGCACGCGCACACGGTCATTCTCGTATTCCAATTGGTAATGCTCGGGGTCGAGCTTGACAGGATCCTTTTCGGCCGGTAATGGCGACAGTTTCCCAGTCATGCGCCCTCCTCCAATCGGACATTACGCACTGTCAGGCAAGATTAGCCGCGCCCGGGCAAAAGAGCAAGCGTCTTGTTGTCCCGGGAGCCAACGCGCTCAAGCTGAATGCAGCCTTACGTCACAGGGCGCTGCGCGACTGAAGCGTGATTCCGCGATGTCGAAACATGCGCCGGGAGCGTCCGCGAGGGCTATACTCTGAAGCGACCGTTCGAGGAGACGCCATGAATCGCAGAAGCTTCCTAAGCGGGCTGGGGGGTGCTTCCACGCTCTCAGTCATCGCATCACGCCGCGCCGCAGCGCAGGCTGGTCCACCGGAATTCGATCCGGTGGAAAAGGACGCCCCCGGCGCAACGCCTGCGATCGCTCTCAATCATTTGGGCTTTCGCCCGCGTGCGGGGAAAAAGACCCTGGTGGTGAGAGCGACCGCTAAGCCTCTCGCGACGGAATTCGAATTACGCGATGTCGTTCCCCCATTCAAGTTCAAGCGCAGTCTCGAGAAAACGGAGGGCGACTTCGGACCCTTCCTCACGGCAGAATTCACTGACCTCGTTCGTCCTGGAATTTACCAGATCAACGTGGGAGGCGAACGCTCTGTTCCGTTCTTCATTCGCGAGGACGTATGGCGCAGAACGCTCGCGCGCTCGGTGGGCTACTACCGCTATCAGCGCTGCGGCGTTGCCGTCCCCGGCGTCCATGCGGTTTGCCACCTCGACGACGCTCGCCGTCGCGACACGGGCGAGCACGTGGACACCGTGGGAGGCTGGCACGACGCCGGCGACCTGCGCAAATGGATGGATCCTACGGTGCTGAACGGCATCTCGCTGCTCAACGTCCTGCGCAACCTGCCGGCGCCACGCGCGGAGGACCCGACCCACCAGCAACTCCTCGACGAAGCGCGCCATGGCAATCTCTACTTTCTCAAAATGCAGGATAAGGACGGACGCGTCTGGCACGATGTGGCCGGAGGCGTGAACGGCGATAATAGCGACAACCACTGGACGGATAACATCATCGGCACCGCGGACGACCGATATATCAACACGAAGAAGCTCGAGCGGATTGCCGCCATGTTCGCAACGCTCGAGGCGATGATGGCTCAGGTATTCCGCGGCGCAGACGATCCCTATGCCGATCGCTGCCTCGAAGCCGGCGCTCGTGCCTGGACTGCTTCAGCGCGCCGCGGGTCCGCGCTCGACCTCGCTTGGTGGGCTATGGCCGCATGCGAGCTTCATCGCACCACAGGCAAGCCCGCATTTAGGGATGAAGCCTTACGGCTGGGCCGTGATCTCCTCGCGCTGCAAAACACGTCTTTTGCCTTCGATCAGAAGTTGGTCCGTGGATACTGGACGGAGCCGTCGCCCAGGCCCTCGGGCTCGCTGCAGCAGACGCCTTTTTACAACATTGTCTATCCGGGATTGCCTGCGCTCGCCCTCATCAATCTCTACGAATCTTTTCCCGCAGCAGCGGACCGCGGCAAATGGAAGGACGCCGTCAAGCTGCACCTCGACGAATTTGTCGAACCGATGGCGAGCCGCAGTGCCTACCGTCTTATTCCTTCAGGGCTATACGTGGGAAGACCTTCGCCCGAGACTTACCGTCCTCTGGCCGGGCAGTTGACCTACCGCTATTTCATGCCGGTCAACAAACAATTCTGGTGGCAAGGCATCAATTCGCACCTGGGCTGCTCCGCGCTGCTCCTCGGGCAATTCGCACGGCTGCTGCGTGATGAAGGCGGCGATGGAAAACCTTATCTTGACCTCGCTTACCCGCAACTGGAGTGGATTATGGGCGCGAATCCTTTCGGCGCCTGCCTGATGACCGGTGAAGGCATGAAAAATCCTTATCCGCACTCGCGCTTCGTCGGGCTCATTCCGGGCGGTATCATGAACGGCATCGCCGGAAACGCGGAGGATGAGCCGGTCCTCGATCAAGCCTACATGATTGATTGGCGCACGTGCGAATACTGGAGCCCGCATGTGGCGTTCTATTTGTGGGCCGTATCAACGCTCGAAAACGCGGCGTGATTCGGGAATAATGGTTGCAGGTTCTTCATGATCGAGCTGAACGTCGAGCAACGCAAAGCGGTCGAGCACGGCGAAGGCCCGATGGTCATTTTGGCGGGGCCCGGCAGCGGCAAGACGCGCGTCATCACGGAGCGCATCGCCCATCTGGTGCGAACCGTTCCCGGGCTCGGGCCGGAAAATATTCTGGCGATGACCTTCACTGAGAAGGCCGCGCACGAAATGGCGAGCCGCGTGCATCGTTCGCTCGTGGAGACTGAGAAACGGCCGGTGATTGTGACTTTCCACGCTTTTTGCCGCCGGGCGCTCGATGACCATGGCTTCAGCCGGCAACTCCTTGACCGCGTGGATTTCTGGATCTTCCTGCGCCGCAGAATGCAGGCGCTTCAGCTCGACCGCTACCGCAAGCTCGTCCGGCCCGGAGCGTTTCTCGATGACTTGATGGATTTTTTCTCACGCTGTCAGGATGAGCTCGTCGAGCCGGAGGATTTTGACGAATTCGTCAAAAGCGCTGAAAAACAATTCTCGTCGAGCGCGGCGTCGCTCGATGAAGCCAGCCGGCAACTGGCCCACGAAGAAATAGAGCGCTTGAAAGAAGTCTCGCGCGCTTTTCGCGCCAGCCGCCGTCTGCTTGAAGAAGCCAACCGCTCAAGCCTCGGGAGCCTGATCAGCGAAACGCTTCGCCTTTGGAGGCGTTCGCCCGAATTGCTCGAGCCTCTTCGGGATCGCTTTCGTTACGTCCTGGTGGACGAGTTGCAAGACGTCAATTACGGCCAAATTGAGCTCTTGCGCCGCATGATGGGGGCGCCGTTCAACATCACGGCCGTCGGCGACGATGATCAAGCGATCTACCGCTTTCGCGGCGCCGCCTACGGGGCCTTCCAAATGTTTAAAGAGGCTTTCCCGAAGGCCGGCTTGATTTATCTCAACCGCAACTATCGCTCCACGCAGAGAATCCTGCGCGTTGCCGATGGGATCATCGCGAAAAATCAGCGCGAAGCGGGGAAGCCGGACCTCGCACCCCAAAAGCCGGAAGGCCGCCCGGTCCATCTCCTTCAATCGAATGACCCGGCAAGCGAAGCTGCGGGTGTCGCCGGCTTGATTGAAGAACTCGCCCGCAAAGGGACGCCTTATCGCGACGTTGCGGTGCTCTACCGCGCGCATGCTTACCGAGATGAGCTCGTGCATGGGCTGCGGAAAAGAGCGATTCCCTTTGCCATCCGCGGCCTTTCTCTGCTCTCGACGCCGATGTTGCGTGACCTTATCGCTTATCTCCGCCTGGTTCATTCTCCGCATGAAAATGTCAGCCTCACGCGCGTGCTGCTGATTCCGCGATGGAAATTTCCGGATGAACTCGCCTTCGAAGCGCGGCGCCTTGCGGCCAAGGATCGCTGCTCGCTCTTTCAGGCGCTCGAAGGCATGGAGCGGTCGCTTTTCAATCAGGAGCTTCAAGCCACCGGATGGCGGGAATTCCGCACGCTGCTGGAAGACTGGCGAAAAGCCGCCCGCCAGCTTCGAGTCACAGACCTGCTCGGCCGGATCAGCGACGACCTGGGCTGGCGCTTCCTGCCGCGCGAACTGGATGCAATTTATCTCGGCGCGTTTGCAAAATTTCTGGGAAATTGGGAAGAGAAAAGCGAAACCGAAAAGCTCGGCGAGTTCATCGAGTACTTCGATTACTTTCTTGAAGCGAAAGGCGCCATCGAAATTCCCGAATCCGCCCAGCCCCAGGACGCCGTGCAAATGATGACGGTCCACGCAGCCAAGGGCTTGGAGTTTCCGGTGGTCTTCGTCCTGAGCGTGGCGCCGCGCCGATTCCCCTCGACGGATCGCAAGCCACTGATTGAATTTCCCGATGCATTACGCCGGGCTCCCGCTCCGCCCGCAAACATCCATCTCGAAGAAGAGCGGCGGTTGTTTTATGTCGCTTTGACACGTGCGCGGGAACGCCTCTTCATTTCAAGCGTGAGCGGCGCGGGAAAAAAGCCCTCGCCTTTCATTCAAGATCTGCTCGGTGACCCGGTCATCAACGCGAAGGACCTCGAAAGGCTGGAATTCCCCGCCGTTCAACCCGGGACAGCGCCCGCGTTTGACCCGAGCCAAGAGACAGCGCGGATGCCGGCTCCGCAGCGTGGTCCTCTGAACCTTTTCGACAGCCGTAGCGCGGGGGCGGAACGGCATGCACAACTGGCTGCGTGGTCGGCGCATCAGCCGACGCTCGAAAAAGACGGCAAACTGGGGCTGAGCGCCTCGGCGATAGAGACCTATCTTGAGTGCCCCTTGAAATTCAAACTTGCGTATGTGGAGAAAATCCCCACCGGGCCGCAGGCAGCTCTTACCTTTGGCAACGTGATGCATCAGGCGGTGCGGCATTACTTCGAATTACGCAAGCAGAAAGAACCGGCCGAAGAAGAAATTGCGGATTTTTATTTGCGCGCGTGGAGGAGCGCGGGATTCGAGGACAGCTATCAGGAGCAAGCTTACAAGCAAAGCGGGCTCGAGCAGCTTCGCGAATTCGTTAGCCTGCACAACCGGCGTTCCGTGGATGCGGACGCCCTCCGTTTTGAGCAGGCCTTCGCCGTAGACCTCGGGGCGGTTACTCTTGAAGGAAGGATCGACCAGATTCAGCCGGTCGGCTCGCGGGCCGCGCGGACGGTCGAGTTGGTGGATTATAAGACCGGCCGTCCGCGTGCACAGAAAGATGCAGACTCGAGCCTTCAACTTTCTGTATACGCTTTGGCCGCGCGCGAATGCTTTTCGCTCGACCCGGTGCGCCTCACTTTCTATAACCTGGCCGATAATGAAGCGGTCTCTTCCGCGCGGACGCCCAAGGATCTCGACCAGGTCCGCGCGAAGATTCACGAAGTGGCGGAGGACATCCGCCACTCCCTTTTTAATCCGAAACCCGGTTACGCATGCAAGTTCTGCGATTTTGTTCCGATTTGCCCCGCGCACGAAGGATGATTCTGAAGAAGGAACGCGACGATGAATGAGTGGATGATGCTGATTCTTGGTTTGGTGGCGGGCGGAGCGATCGGATGGCTCATCGGCAAAGCCCGCGCTGCGAGCGCGGAATCCCTGGCGGGAGCGCTCCGGCAACAGAACCAAAACAGCGAGAATGAAAACAACAGGCTTCGGGCAAGGCTCGAGGACGAATTGAAATCCAAAGCGGCCGCGGAAGCATCTCTCGAAGCGGCGCAAAAGAATCTGGAAGAACAGCGGCGATTGGTGGAAGACGCACGGCAAAAGCTCAGCGATACGTTCAAATCGCTCTCGAGCGACGTGCTGAGCTCTCAGCGCGCGGCGTTCCTTCAACTCGCGGGCGAAACATTCGGCAAGCTGCGCGCTGAAGCAGACGGCGACTTAGGCAAGCGACAGGAAGCGATGGCCGGATTGATCCGGCCGCTCAAAGAAGCGCTCGAAAGATACGAAAGCGAAATCAAAACCATCGAATCGAGCCGCCAGGAAGCTTACGGCGCGTTGAAGCAGCATCTAGTTCAACTCGGCCAAACCCAATCCGACCTGCAGCATGAAACGGCGAACCTCGTCACCGCACTTCGCAAGCCGCAAGTCCGCGGCCGCTGGGGCGAAGTCACGCTTCGCCGCCTGGCCGAGCTTTCCGGGATGGTGGCCCACTGCGACTTCTTTGAGCAGCAGACGGTTGCGTCCGAGGGCAAGTCGGCGATTCGCCCGGACATGATCGTTCACTTGCCGGGTGAACGTCAGGTCATCGTGGATTCGAAAGTTGCGCTCGACGCTTACTTGGATTCGATCGCGGCGGCGTCGGAAGAGATGAAGGAAGCAGGCCTCGTCCGTCATGCCGCGCAGGTTCGACGGCACATGGAGCAATTAGGGTCCAAGGCGTATTGGGATCGCCTGCCGAAAGCACCCGAGTTTGTCGTGCTTTTTCTGCCCGGCGATCCGTTCCTCGGCGCGGCCGTCGAGCGAGATCCCACTTTGATTGAGGACGGCATGGCGCGCAAAGTCGTGATCGCCACGCCCAACACGCTCATCGCGTTGTTGCTTGCGGTTTATCACGGCTGGCGGCAGGAAGATATCCAGAAGAATGCGGAAGCGATCAGCGACCTCGGCAAGCAACTTTACAAGCGCGTTTATACGCTCTGGGAGCATCTGGACGCCTTGCGATCCGCGATTGATAAAACGGTCGAGTCATGGAACCGCGCGGTGGGTTCAATCGAGCATCAGGTGCTGCCGAGCGTGCGGCGGTTTCGTGAACTCAAGGCGACAACCGCTGATGAGATTCCCGAGCTCGAGCAGATTGAGAAAACAACGCGCGCGTTGCCGCCCTCCGGCGGCGATGAGAGCTGATCGCGTATTTCGAGTTCAAAACAGGTCTTGCGGAGATTTCCTTGCGGCCAAAAAACTTCGGGGATGCGTTGCCGCATCCCCGACACAGAGAATCAAACTTCTCGAAGAGCACTTATCTCTTCTTTTTCTTGGCTTTCTTCTTCGCTGCCATTCTATTCTCCTCCAGACTTCGTG
>JAKASG010000005.1 GCA_021828285.1 Acidobacteriota bacterium
TGCCGGCGGGGACGGAGATGGTGATGCCGGGAGACAACGTGAGTCTGGAGATCGAGCTGATCACGCCGATTGCGATGGAGAAGGGACTGCGGTTCGCGATACGGGAAGGCGGACACACGGTCGGCGCTGGCAGCGTGACCGAAATTATCCAGTAAGCCGGCCAGCCTTCAGCCCATGGGAACGGCCCCGGGCTGACCGCTGAACGCCGAAAGCTGAGAGAGCAATGCGAGAAATCATTACGCTTGAGTGCAGCGATTGCAAGAATCGCAATTACTCGAAGACGAAAAACAAGAAAAAGCAGCAGGACCGGCTGGAGCTGAAAAAGTTCTGCCGGCATTGCCGTCACCACACGGTGCACAAGGAGGTCAAGTGACGAGTCGGAAGGGGCAAGCGGCGGTCAAAAAGTTCCGCGCGCCTGCGCCGTGCTGCCGGCCGCTCGCCACTTTTTTTGCAGGGGCGTCAGATTAACGGCTAATCTGCCGGTCTCCAAAACCGGTCATGGGGGTTCAAGTCCCTCCGCCCCTGCCAGAGTCGCGGCCGGCAAGCGAGGCGGCATTTGAACGAGGGTCGGCAAGGAATCAGGGATGGCGACGGAAAGCGATACGTCAATAGGGCGGTGGCAGCGGTTCCGGCAATACGTCTCCGACGTGCGCACGGAGATGAGACGAGTGACCTGGCCGAGCCGGCAGGAGATTTATAGCACGACGGTGATGGTGATCTTGACGACGTTTTTCTTCGGCCTCTACTTTTTCATCACGGATCAGGCTTTTTCGCATCTCGTGATCAAAATTCTGGCGTGGGGGAAGTCAATCTAACGGATGCGCCCGGGACAGCTTCGGCGCAGGGTACGGAAATGAATTGGTACATCATTCACGCGTATTCAGGATTTGAAAAGAAAGTGGCGGAGACGCTGAAAAGCCGCGTTGCGGCCGAGGGATTCTCCGCGCAGTTCGGGCAGATCATGGTGCCGACGGAAAACGTCATCGAAATGCGCGGCGGAAAGAAAGTGGTGACTTCAAAGTTGTTCTATCCCGGCTACGTCCTGGTCGAGATGGCGATGAACGATGACACGTGGCACATGGTGCGGTCAACGCCGCGCGTGACGGGATTTGTCGGATCGGGCCAGAGGCCCACGCCGCTATCGGCGGAAGAGGTGGACCGGATTGTGCATCGAATTGAAGTGGCGGCGGAGAATCCGAAGCCGAAGCTCGAATTCGAAAAGGGCGAGACGGTGAAGATCAACGACGGGCCTTTCCGCGATTTCACGGGCGCGGTGGACGAAGTGAACAACGACCGGTCGACTTTGCGCGTGATGGTTACCATCTTCGGGCGCGCCACGCCGGTCGAACTGGATTTTTATCAGGTGGAGAAGGCCTGATGCAAGCGAGTTGATGCTCGCGGCGAGCATCGTCTCCCGAAGGGGCGAAAGACCATGGCGAAGAAAGCGACCGCAGTCGTCAAATTGCAAATTCCGGCAGGGAAGGCGACGCCGGCCCAGCCCGTCGGCCCGGCGCTCGGACAGCATGGCGTGAACATCATGGAGTTCTGCAAGCAGTTCAACGCCAAGACCTCTGCGAAGGACCAGGAGGGGTTGATTATTCCCGTGGTTCTCACGGTCTATCAAGACCGGAGCTTTACTTTCGTTACCAAAACGCCGCCGGCCTCGATTCTGCTCAAGCGCGCCGCGGGTATCGCCAAGGGTTCGGGCGAGCCGAATAAGAACAAAGTCGGGACGGTGACCGAAAAGCAAGTGGAGGAAATCGCCAGGCAGAAAATGCCCGACCTCACCGCGACGGACCTCGCGGCGGCGGTCAAGACGGTCAAAGGGACGGCGCGGAGCATGGGTTTAACCGTCGAGCCGTAAGCGAAGGTTGCGCGGCGGTCTCACGCAAATTCATTTAGTGACACGCTTTTGGAGCGAGATATGGGAAAGAAGTTCAAGACAGCATTGAAACTCGTTGATAAGGCGTCTTACGGCCTCGGCCCCGCAATGGAGCTGGTGAAGCAAGCGGCTTTCGCGAAATTCGATGAAACGGTCGAGGTGGCGATGCACCTGGGCGTCGATCCGAAACACGCCGATCAGATGGTGCGTGGAACCGTGGTGCTGCCGCACGGCCTGGGGAAGACGAAGCGGGTGATCTGCATTGCTTCGGGCGATAAGGTGCGCGAGGCGCGCGAGGCGGGCGCCGATGAAGTGGGTGGCGACGATCTGGTGCAGAAAATTCAGGGAGGGTGGCTCGAGTTCGACGCAGTCGTTTCAACGCCGGACATGATGAAATCCGTCGGGCGGCTCGGAAAAATTCTGGGGCCGCACGGCCTGATGCCGAATCCCAAAACCGGCACCGTCACGACAGACGTGGCGCGGGCGGTGAAAGAGCTGAAGGCCGGCAAGGTCGAGTTTCGGGTGGATAAAACCGGCATCATCCATTGCGCCGTAGGCAAAGTTTCCTTCGAGCCGCTGAAGCTCACGGAGAACGCGCAGGCGCTGATTTCGAGCGTTTTGAAGGCGAAGCCCGCGACGGCCAAAGGGAAGTACGTCAAGAGCGTCGTCGTTTCTTCCACGATGGGCCCGGGCGTGCCGATTGATCTCGTGACGATTGAAGCGGCCTGAAGACCTGAAAGGAGGGCCGAGATGAAACGAGAAGAAAAGCAGAAGAAAGCGGAGGAATTGCGGGAGGAACTTTCTCGAGCGAAGACCATCATCCTTTCGAGCTACCAGGGATTGACCGTTTCCGCGGATACGGAGCTTCGGCGCAAGGTGCGCGCATCGGGAGCGCGCTATCAGGTCGTAAAGAACACTTTGCTCAAGCGCGCGGCGGAAGGCACGGCGGCGGGGGCGGTTTCAAAGGACCTCAAGGGAACGACCGCGCTTGCTTACACGGCGGCGGAACCGGTGGGTCTTGCTAAAGTCCTGACGGACTACGCGAAGGACAATCCCGTTTTGGTTTTCAAGGCGGGGATGGTTGAGGGACGCGTGATCTCGCTCGCGGATTTACAGGCGATCGGCGCCCTGCCTCCGCGCGAGGACCTTTTGGCCAAGGCTTTGTACGTGATGAAGGCGCCCGGAAACCAGCTCGCAACGGCGATTGCGGGCGTAGCGCGCAAGCTTGCGGTGGTGATTCAGCAGGGCGTGAAGGAAAACAAGTTTCAAACAGCTTCTGGCAACTGAGCCCGGCGCGGGAAGCAGTCCCGCCGAAGGGAAGTTGATCCGGATTTTTCAGGAGGAGTGATACGACGATGTCCGAGAAGATTGAGAAAATCGTGGAAGAAGTGAAAGGGCTGACGCTGCTCGAAGCGGCCGAGCTGGTCAAGAGATTGGAAGAGACGCTCGGGGTTTCGGCTGCTGCGGCCGCTCCGGTGGCCGGGCCCGCTGCTGCCGCGGCTGGACCGGCGGCGGAAGAGAAGACGGAATTTTCCGTCATCCTCACCGCAGTCGGCGGCAACAAGATCAACGTCATCAAGGCGGTCCGGGAAGTGACCAGTCTCGGGCTGAAAGAAGCGAAGGACCTGGTGGACGGCGCTCCGAAGCCCATCAAAGAGGGTGTAAACAAGGAAGAGGCCGAGACCATCAAGAAGAAGTTTACGGAAGCCGGCGCAACCGTTGAAGTGAAGTAGCGAACGAGCGGGCGCGCTCGCGCAAAGCTCTTCGGCTCCGCTGCCGCCGCAGGAGCCGGCGCGAGGCGCGCGGTTCTCCGGCGCGATACAGGGAAGCCGTGGTTTTGGCTACGGCATCCTTGGAGGGGGCTCGCGCATCTAGTTTAAACAGAGGCCGCGGTGTCTCGAAGGGCCGAAACTTTTGTCGAAATCCAGGTAAGGAGCGAGAGGAATGCCTAGGGGCAGTAGCGGCGCAACGCGCCAGCGTATCAGTTTCTCCAAAATTCCCACCGCCATCCGTATCCCGAATCTGATTGAAGTGCAGCGACAGTCCTACGAGCGCTTCCTTCAGATGGACAAGTTGCCTTCGGAGCGTGAGGACGGCGGTTTGCAGTCCGTATTCACCTCGGTTTTCCCGATCAACGATTTCCGCGGCGTCGCCCAACTCGACTTCGTGGATTATTCGATCGGGAACTGGGAGTGCAAATGCGGGAGCCTGCGCGGATTGCATCACCTGCGGCGCACTTGCAAGAACTGCGGCTACACGGTGGTGACGGACCCGTTCAAGATCGGAGAAGTGCTCTGCCAGAAATGCGGAACGTTCAACAAGAACGAAGTGGATTTCTGCCACAAGTGCGGCGATCCGGTCACTCTTCAGTTGAAGTATGACGTGACGGAGTGCCAGGAACGCGGCATGACCTTCGCCGCACCGCTCAAGGTCACCATCCGCCTGACGCTTTACGACAAGGAAGCGGAGGGCGAACAGCGAAGCATCCGGGACATCAAGGAGCAGGAGGTTTTCTTCGGCGACATCCCGCTGATGACCGATAACGGAACCTTCATCATCAACGGGACCGAGCGGGTGATCGTCAGCCAGTTGCACCGGTCGCCGGGAGTCTTTTTTGAAACCAATGCCTCGAAAACCTATTTTCTCGGGAAAATCATTCCGTATCGCGGTTCCTGGGTCGAGTTCGAGTACGACACCAAAAACATCCTCTACGTGAGGATCGACCGCAAGCGGAAGATTATCGGCACGTCGTTTCTGCGGGCGCTCGGCCTGAAGAATAATTCTGAAATCATCAAGACGTTTTACCGGGTCGAGCGGATTACGCTCAAAGAGCGCGGCTTGCGGTGGCAGGTGTCCGACGGTCTCGAAGGCCGCCGCCTTTCGAAAGCGATCGAGCGGGCGCGGAGCGAGGAAACGATTCTGCCGGCCGGGAAGAAAATCACCTCGGCGACTTTGAAGGAGCTGCGCAAATCCCGAATCACTCACGTTGAAATCAGCGCCAACGACCTGGAAGGCGCGTTCGCGGCTGAGGATATCGTTGACGCCTCGACGGGGGAAGTGCTGCTGGAGGCCAACAATCCGCTGAGTCCGGCGATCCTCAACTCCGCTGTCGAAGCGAACATTTCGGAGATTTCGCTCTTCTTCCCCGAGAGCGATGAAGTGGGTCCGGTCATCAGCGAGACCCTGCGCCGCGATTCGCTCAAGTCTCCCCAGGAAGCGCTGATTGAAATGTACCGGAAGCTCCGGCCGGGCGACCCCCCGACGCTCGACACGGCCGGCGCGCTGTTTGAGGGCATGTTTTTCGATCCGCGGAAGTACGATTTCTCCCGCGTCGGCCGGCTGAAGTTCAACATCAAGCTCGGCTACGCAACGAAGCTGAAGACTCGAGTCGGCGAGAAAGATACGACGCTCGAACTCGAAGATCCGCAGAATTTGCCGCCGGCGAATTTCTACGCCGTGGTGGACCAGGAGAAGATTTTCATCGGCAAACGCGAAGGCGCGCTCTCGACGGAACTGGTGCGGGGATGCGATGGAACGCTCTCGACCGACCACTCCGAAGGGGCGCCGCTGCAATTGCCTCTCGACAAGCGGACGCTTACGCCGGAAGATTTCTACGCCTGCATCCGTTATCTGCTGAAACTGCGGGAAAATCCGGGCAACAAATACTCTCCGGATGACATTGACCACCTTGGAAACCGCCGCGTGCGCGCCGTGGGAGAGTTGCTGGAGAATCAGTTCCGACTCGGTCTGGTCCGCATGGAACGGGCGATCAAGGAAAAGATGTCCGTGTATCAGGAAATGGCGACGGCGATGCCCCACGACCTGATCAACGCCAAGCCGGTGATGGCGGCTATCCGCGAGTTTTTCGGGTCCTCGCAATTGTCACAGTTCATGGACCAGACGAACCCGCTTTCGGAGATCACCCACAAGCGCAGGCTCTCGGCGCTCGGGCCGGGCGGCTTGTCGAGGGAACGGGCGGGGTTCGAGGTCCGCGACGTTCACCCCACACACTACGGGCGCATTTGTCCGGTGGAAACGCCCGAAGGCCCGAACATCGGCCTGATCTCTTCGCTTTCCTGCTACGCCCAGATCAACGAATACGGGTTTATTGAAAGCCCTTACCGGAAAGTTCGCAATGGCCGCGTGCTCGATTACGTCACCATAACGCACGGCGGCGACGGCCCGTGGAAAGTGGGCGAGCACGTGGAACTCGACGAAGTCGAGAAGCTCAACGAGGAGTTGCGGGAGAAGAAGCGGAAACACGTTCAACACGAGCCCTATTCATTCTATCTTTCCGCCTGGGAGGAAGACCGCTATATCGTCGCGCAGGCCAACGTGGAAGTGGATGAAAAAGGCCGCATCGTGCACGAGCTGGTCAACGCGCGGCAGGCCGGAAACTTCGTGCTGAAACAGCGCGACGAGATTGATTATATTGACGTGAGCCCGAAGCAGCTGGTGAGCGTCGCGGCATCTCTCGTGCCTTTCCTCGAAAATGACGACGCGAACCGCGCGCTGATGGGATCGAACATGCAGCGCCAATCGGTTCCGCTGCTGCGCGCGCAGGCGCCGCTGGTCGGCACCGGCATGGAGGAAGTGACGGCCCGCGATTCGGGCGCCGTCGTGGTGGCGAAGCGCGACGGAGTTGTGGACGGCGTGGACAGCGAGCGGATCATCGTGCGGGTTGAGGGCGACGGTCACAGCGCCCATCTCTCGCGCGAGGTCGGCGCCGACATCTATCAGCTCATCAAATTCCACCGCTCGAACCAGAATACGTGCATCAATCAGAAGCCGGTGGTCGAAAAAGGCCAGCGCGTGCGCTCGGGCGACGTGCTGGCGGACGGTCCCTGCACCGACCGCGGGGAGCTGGCGCTCGGTCGCAACGTCCTGGTCGCCTTCATGCCGTGGCGAGGCTACAACTTTGAAGACGCCATCCTGGTCAGCGAAAAACTTGTGAAAGAGGATTCCTACACTTCGATTCACATCGAGGAATTCGAGATCGAGTCGCGAGATACCAAGCTCGGCCCGGAGGAAATCACGCGCGACATTCCAAACGTGCCGGAGTCGCTGCTGAAAGACCTGGACGAGAGCGGCGTGGTTCGCATCGGCGCTTCCGTCAAGTCGGGAGACATCCTGGTCGGGAAAGTGACGCCGAAAGGCGAGACGCAGCTTACCCCTGAAGAGAAATTGCTTCGCGCTATTTTCGGCGAAAAGGCGGGCGACGTTCGCGACGCGTCCTTGAACTGTCCGCCGGGCATCGAAGGCATCGTCGTCGACGTCAAGATATTCTCGCGCAAAGGGGCCGACAAGGACGCAAGGGCCAAGGCCATTGAGAAATCTCAGGTGGGGCGGCTCGAGATGAACCTGAGCGACGAAATCCGCATCCTCAACGATGAGCGCCTGAATCGCCTCAGCGTGCTGCTCGAGGGCGAGCAACTCACGGCGGACCTTCACGATGAGAAAACCAATAAGCGTCTTCTGAACAAGGAAACCGTCCTGACCCGTGAAATGCTCGCGCATCTCTCCTTCCGCAACCTGAAGCGCATCCGCATCGGCAAGAAGGATCCCACGCTGATCGAGCGAATGGAAGAAATCGAGGAGATGACGTCGCGGCAAATTGATATTCTGCGCAAAATCACCGAAGACAAGAAACAAAAGCTCCAAAAAGGCGATGAACTCGCGCCCGGCGTCATCAAGCTGGTGAAAGTTTATATCGCCATGAAGCGCAAACTCTCCGTCGGCGACAAGATGGCGGGACGGCACGGGAACAAAGGCGTGATCGCGCGGATTTTGCCCGAAGAGGACATGCCCTACATGCCGGACGGCACGCCGGTCGAACTCGTTTTGAATCCGCTGGGCGTTCCCTCCCGCATGAACGTCGGACAGATTCTTGAAACGCACCTGGGGTGGGCGGCGAAGGAACTGGGCGGGCGAATCCGCGCTCTGCTCAACAGCTCAACGGAAGCGGAAGCCCTGCGCAAAGAGCTGAAATCGGTCTTCCGAACCAGCTCGCTCCTGAAGCGCATTGAGGAAATGCCGGAGGAGGACCTGGCGCAGTTCGCCCGGTCGTTTGAACGCGGCGTTTACTTTTCGTCGCCGGTGTTCGACGGCGCGAGCGAGCGAGAGATCAAAGCGTATCTCGAGCGCGCGGGCCTCAGCGCATCGGGCAAGGTCCAGTTGCGCGACGGCATGACCGGCGACCTCTTTGAGCAACCGGTCACCGTGGGTTACATCTACATGCTGAAACTGTCTCACCTGGTGGACGACAAGATCCATGCGCGGTCCATCGGCCCCTACTCGCTGATCACGCAGCAGCCGCTCGGCGGCAAAGCGCAGTTCGGCGGCCAGCGGTTCGGTGAAATGGAGGTCTGGGCGCTTGAGGCTTACGGAGCCGCATACATTTTGCAGGAATTGCTCACCGCGAAATCCGACGATGTGTACGGCCGCGCCAAGATTTACGAAGCCATTGTCAAAGGCGAGGCGGCAATTGAACCCGGGATCCCGGAATCGTTCAATGTGCTGGTGCGAGAACTGCAGAGTCTTTGCCTGGATGTCGAGCTGATCAAGAAGCCCAAGGAACAGCTTGCGCCGGCCGCCGCGGAATAGCGGCCGGAAAGTTTTATAAGCTTCACCCATTCTCGACCCTCGAAGGAGGCCACCTTGTTTCGCAGCAGCCCTTATGATCGAGTCAGCCTCATCGGTGAATTTGACGCCATTCGCATCAGCCTGGCGTCGCCGGAAAAGATCCGTTCGTGGTCGCACGGCGAGGTCACCAAGCCGGAGACTATCAACTACCGGACTTTCAAGCCGGAACGGGACGGACTTTTTTGCGCCAAGATTTTCGGACCCGTCGCCGACTGGGAGTGCTTGTGCGGAAAATACAAGCGGATGAAGCATCGCGGCGTGATTTGCGACCGCTGCGGGGTCGAAGTGACGCTTTCCAAAGTCCGCCGCGAGCGGCTGGGCCATATCGAGCTGGCTGCGCCTTGCTCGCACGTCTGGTTTTTCAAGGGTCTGCCGAGCCGCATCGGACACCTGCTGGACATCTCCTTGCGCGAGCTGGAGCAGATTCTCTACTTCGAGGCTTACGTGGTCATCGAGCCCGGCGAAGCTCCGGTGAAAGAGCGTGATGTCCTGAGTGAGGAACAATATCGCGAGCTCCATCAGAATTTCGCCGGCAAATTCCGGGCGGCGATGGGCGCGGAAGCCATCAAAGAGCTGCTGCGACGAGTGGATATTGAAGTGCTGGCCGTCGAACTCCGCGAGAAGATGAAGACGGACCCCTCCCAGCAGAAGCGGGCGAAATTTGCGAAGCGGCTCAAAGTCACCGAAGCTTTCCGCAAGTCGGGCAACAAACCCGAATGGATGATTCTGGACGTCATTCCGGTGATTCCTCCTGAGTTGCGGCCCCTGGTGCCGCTCGATGGCGGCCGGTTTGCAACCTCGGACTTGAACGATCTGTACCGGCGGGTGATCAATCGGAACAACCGCTTGAAGAAGCTCATCGAGCTGCACGCGCCCGAAGTCATCATTCGGAACGAAAAACGGATGCTGCAGGAAGCGGTGGACGCGCTGTTCGATAACGGCCGCCGCGGGCGCATCCTGCGCGGCGCCAACAACCGCCCGCTCAAATCGCTTTCAGACACGCTCAAAGGCAAGCAGGGCCGCTTCCGGCAAAACCTGCTCGGCAAGCGCGTGGATTACTCGGGCCGGTCGGTGATCGTCGTCGGGCCGGAGCTCAAGCTCCATCAGTGCGGTTTGCCGAAAAAAATGGCGCTCGAGCTGTTCAAGCCTTTCATTTACCACCGCCTCGAGCAGGCCGGCCTCTGCGCAACCATCAAAGCCGCCAAGGAAATGGTCGAGCGGCAGGAGCCGGTGGTTTGGGACATCCTCGAAGAAGTGATCAAAGGCCATCCCGTTCTGTTGAACCGCGCTCCGACGCTCCACCGTCTGGGCATTCAAGCTTTCGAGCCGGTGCTTGTGGAAGGCAAGGCCATCAAGATTCATCCTCTGGTCTGCACGGCTTTCAACGCGGACTTCGACGGCGACCAAATGGCGGTTCATATCCCGCTCTCGCCGGAAGCCCAGATCGAGGCGTCCGTCCTGATGCTTTCCTCGCGCAACATTCTATCTCCGGCGAACGGACAGCCGCTCGCCATTCCGACGCAGGACGTCGTGCTCGGCGTCTATTACCTGACCAAAGCGAGGCCCGGAGCGCGCGGCGAGGGCCGCTCCTTCGCCAACTCGGACAATGTGATGCTGGCGCTTGAAGCGGGCGAGATTGAAACACTCACGCCCATTCAATTGCGCTATAGCGGCCGCGTGATTGATTTGACCACCGCTTACGACGATCAGGATGTGCTGCACACCGAGCCGATGATGGTGAAAAACCAGTTCATCAAGACGACCGTGGGCCGCGTCATCTTCAACGATCAACTGCCGGAAGGCATGCCTTACGTCAACGGCCTGCTGCGGAAAAAGGGCCTGGGAGCGCTGGTGAATTACTGCTACCTGCGCTTCGGGCTTGAAACCACCGTGAAGATGCTCGACCAGGTGAAGGCGCTCGGCTTTCTTTACGCGACCCGCTCCGGAATGTCGATCGGCATTGACGACCTGCTGGTGCCCTCGAAAAAGGCGGACTTGGTTCACGCGGCCGAGAAGGAAGTCATCGAGGTCGAAAAGCAATATCAGGAAGGCGCCATCACGCACGGCGAACGCTACAACAAGGTCATCGCCATCTGGTCGAACGTCACCGACCTGGTTGCCGACGAAATGTTCCAGGCCATGGAGGCGCAGGATAAATCAGGGGAAATCAACCCGATTTACGTCATGGCGGATTCCGGAGCGCGCGGCTCGAAGCAGCAAATCCGGCAGCTCTCCGGGATGCGCGGCCTGATGGCGAAGCCTTCCGGCGAGATCATCGAGACCCCCATCACGGCGAACTTCCGCGAAGGATTGAACGTGCTGCAATACTTCATCTCGACGCACGGCGCCCGCAAAGGCCTGGCGGATACGGCGCTCAAGACGGCCGACTCGGGCTACCTGACGCGCCGCCTGGTGGACGTGGCGCAGGACGTGATCATTTCCGAATTCGACTGCGGAACGGTGGACGGCATATACGTTGAATCCATCGTGGAGGTGGGCGAAGTGGTCGAGCCGCTGCGCGACCGCATTGTGGGCCGGGTCTCGCTCGAACAGATCACGGACTACGAGGGCAACGTTATCGTCGAGGTCAACCAGGAAATCAACGAGGACCTCGCCAATGCCATCCAGGCCGCGGGAATCGAGCGCGTCAAGATCCGCTCGGTGCTGACGTGCGAGTCGCGCCGCGGGGTTTGCCAGCGCTGCTACGGACGGAACCTCGCCACCGGGCAACTGGTGGAAATGGGCGAAGCGGTGGGCGTGATTGCCGCGCAATCCATCGGTGAACCGGGCACCCAGCTCACCATGCGGACGTTCCACATCGGCGGCACCGCCAGCCGCATCAGCGAGCAATCCACGCTCGAAGCGAAGAACGAAGGGTATTTGAAATTCCTGAATTTGCAAACGGTCACCAACCGCGAAGGGCACTTCGTGGTCATGAACCGCAACGGCACGGTCGCGATCGTTGACGAGAAGAATCGCGAACGCGAACGTTACTCAGTGGTTTACGGCGCGAAAATCAGGTTCGCCGACGGCAGCCGGGTGAAGGTCGGCGACATCATTGTCGAGTGGGATCCCTACACCTTCTCCATCCTCACGGAAGTGGGCGGCGAGGTGCAATTCAAGGACCTCGAGCCCGGCGTGACGCTGCAAGAGCAGGTGGACGAAGTGACGGGGCTTTCCCAGTGGGTGGTGAAGGAAGCGTCGGATGAAAAATATCAACCGCAGATTGTCATGCGGAATGACAGCAAGGGCGCGAAGAAGTATCTGATGCCTTCACGAGCCCACCTGATGGTGCAGGAAGGCGATACCGTGAGTCCGGGGGACATTCTCGCAAAAATACCGCGCGAAACCACCAAGACGAAAGATATCACGGGCGGTCTGCCGCGCATCGTCGAACTTTTTGAGGCGCGCCGGCCGCACGAGCCCGCGGTCATTACGGAAGTTGACGGGGTGGTTAAATACGGTGAACTCGTGAAAGGGCAGCGCAAAGTCGTCGTCGTGCCCGACCACGGCGAGCCGAAAGAATACCTGCTGCCGCGCGGCATCCACGTCGCCGTGCAGGAGGGTGAACGCGTGAAGGCGGGCGAACCCATGATGGACGGGCCGCGCAATCCGCACGATATCCTCGCGGTGCTCGGCGAGAAGGAGCTGGAGAATTACCTGGTGGATGAGATTCAGGAAGTCTACCGGCTGCAGGGCGTCAACATCAATGACAAGCACATCGAAGTCATCGTCCGCCAGATGATGCGATGGGTGAAGGTCGAAGAGGCCGGCGATACGCAATTTCTCCTCGACGAGCAGGTGGATAAATTCCACTTCCGCGAGGAGAACGCGCGCGTCAAAGCCGAGGACGGCAAGCCCGCGACCGGCCGGCCGTTGCTCCTCGGCATCACGAAGGCGTCGCTCGCGACCGACTCCTTCATCTCTGCAGCGTCCTTCCAGGAGACGACGCGCGTCCTTACGGATGCTGCCGTGCGCGGCGCGCTCGACCATCTCCGCGGCCTGAAAGAGAACGTGATTATGGGCCGGCTGATCCCGGCGGGCACCGGCCTCGAGCTCTATCGCAGCTTCCGCCTGCTCACTGAAGTTGAGGCGCCTGTGCCGGAGGCTGCGGCGGAAATCGAGCCGAGCGAAGCCGCCGTTGCGTCCGCGCCTTCTGTGTCGCCCGAGCTTGCGGACGAGGACGAAGCGCACGCATCATAAGGAAGCTCACAGCGGTCAGCCGTCCGTAATCGGCAGGGATGAGTTCACGCGGGCCTGGCGTGCGCCGCGAGGCTGCTGAGGGCGGATGGCTTTCCAATGCTGGAAATGCGGCGAGATGATTGAGATCGCTGCTGCGGCGAACCGCGTCGGCAAGCGCGATACTTGCCCGCGCTGCGACGCCGACCTCCATTCCTGCCGCAATTGCCGCCTTTACGATCCCACCAAGAACAATCAGTGCGCCGAGCCGCAGGCCGAATGGGTTCGCGAAAAAGAAGCCGCCAATTACTGCGATTATTTCTCGCCGAATCCCGCCGTGCAGGCGCGCGGCTCGAGCGCTCCTTCCAAAGCCGAAGACGCCAAAAAGAAATTCGATTCGTTGTTTAAAAACTGAATTTCGACTTGGAAGCGGCGATTCAGCTACGCGGCTTCGAATCCACCGGCGCGTTCGAAGGCGCGGGCGGCTTGGAGGAGGCGCGCTTCGTCGAAGTGTCTGGCGAGGAGCTGCATGCCGACGGGAAGCGGCGGGTTATCGCGCGTTGAGCCGCAAGGAATAGAGATGCCGGGAATGCCGGCGAGCGACGCCGTGACGGTATAAATATCGGCGAGATACATTTGGAGAGGATCGTCCATGCGCTCGCCCAATTTGAAGGCGGGAATCGGCGAGGTGGGCGTGAGGATGACGTCCACGTCGTCAAAGGCTTCTAGAAAATCGCGGGCGATAAGAGTGCGAACGCGCTGCGCCTTCAGGTAATACGCGTCGTAATAACCGGAGCTGAGCACGTAGGTGCCAAGCATGATGCGGCGCTTGACTTCCGGGCCGAAGCCGCCGTCGCGCGTTTTTTGATACATTTCACGCAAGCCGGAAAAGCCCGGCGCGCGATAGCCGAAGCGCACGCCGTCATAGCGGGCGAGATTGGAGCTCGCTTCCGCGGTGCAGATGATGTAATAGCAGGCAATCGCGAAATCGGTGTGGGGCAGACTGATGGGTTTGACCGCGCAGCCGAGCTTCCGGAAACGGTCAATTCCTCGCTCGATGTTGTCGCCGATGGCGGCGCTCAAGCCGTTGAAATATTCCTTGGGCACGCCGATTTTGAGGCCACGGACATCGGCTTCCATGGCGGCCGGATAATCGGGAACAGGAACGCCGGCGGAGGTCGAGTCTTTCGGGTCGCGCCCGGCAATCACGCCGAGCAGCCGCGCGACATCGCCGACCGAGCGGCCGAAAGGGCCGACGTGGTCGAGCGAAGAAGCGAAAGCGACCAGGCCGTAGCGCGAGACTCGGCCGTATGTGCCCATCATTCCCACGACGCCGCAGAGCGCGGCTGGCTGGCGAATCGAGCCGCCCGTGTCCGAGCCGAGCGCGATGGGCGCAAGCCGCGCGGCAACCGCAGCCGCCGAGCCGCCGCTCGATCCGCCGGGGACGCGTGTGAGATCGGAGGGATTGCGCGTGGGCGCGAAAGCGGAGTTTTCCGTCGAAGAACCCATGGCAAATTCGTCGCAATTCGTTTTGCCGAGGACGAGCGCACCCGCGGCCTCAACGCGCTCGACAGCCGTTGCGTCATAAGGCGCGATGAAATGCGCGAGCATCTTCGAGGCGCAGGTCGTCGGAAGGCCGCGCGTGAGAAGAACGTCCTTGACGGCGATGGGAACGCCGGCAAGCGGCGCGAGTGGCTCACCCCGCGCGATGGCCGCGTCCACCTTCTTTGCTTGCGCTAAGGCGCGCTCGGGCGAGAGCGAGAGATAGGCGCGCACGGCTGAATCTTCGCGCTCAATGCGCTCGAAGTGGGCGCGCGCCAGTTCCTCGGCCGAAAACTGTTTCCGTCCGAGGCCGGAGTGAATCTCGGAAATGGTAAGTGCGCAAAGGTCCACAAAATTCCTGCGAAAATGAATGAAGCCGATTGTTGGCTTCGCTCAGAATGACGCTGCCCTGATGGTTTTCGAGCAGCCGGCTAATCTTTTTCGATGACGCTCGGCACTTTGAAGCAGCCTGCGCCCTGGTCGGGCGCGTTCGCGAGGGCATCCGATTGCTCGATGCCGGGCTCGGGCGCGTCCGCTCGAAGCGCAGGATTTTCGGCGGCGGGATAGGTGACTTGAGCCATCGGCTCGACGCGCGCCGTATCGAGTTCATTGAGTTTTTCGATGTGGCCGAGGATCGCATCGAGCTGAGGCAGGAACTTGCGCATCTCCTCTTCGCCCAGCTCGAGGTGCGCGAGGCCGGCAATGTAACGCACATCTTTTTCCGTCAAAGCCATCGCTGCTCCCGGCGCGCAATCGTGCGCTGCAATTCCCGCGCGCTTCCTGAAAAATGGACTCGCAGAGACGTGACCCGAGGCTCGCCCAGAAAGCGGTTGACCGCCTCCCGAATTTCTCGCTCGAGCGATTGAAGCTGGACCGTCCAATTCGGGCAATCCGTTTCAAGCGTCAGAGTGCCGTCGGCGAATGCAATCGGCCGCGAATTTCCGGCAATCGCGCGCCCGACAATCGTGCCCCAGAACGCCGCAAAAAACCCTACGGCGCTCGCGTCCGAGCGCCGAACGTGCGGCTTCAGCACGGTCAGCATCAAATGGCTGATCTCTTCCATGCGATTCACGCTCTGCAACTTTGCAATGAGCCGTTCGGGAGTGTACCACATATCCGAGGCGCTCAAAAGCTCCGGGGCCGCGGGGCTGATGATTCCAGATTCAAGAAGATAGGCGACGGACTTCGATTGCCGCTGGGGCGATCAGGGAAAGCGAACCGGCTGAATGCTAAGCAGCTTCAGCCCCGCGCGCGTGAGTTGATAAATCGCCTCGTGAGCCTGCGGCGCGTCTCCCGCTGACGTCGAATTGATGAACTGTTGCTCATCCACGTAGCGGATCATCACCTTTTCGCCCAAAACCGAAATTTTACCCGCAAAGGCGTCGCGCCGTTCCCAGAGCCTTCTCAAGCTTTTCCCGTCGAAACTGTAAAGCGCCGCCGTCAAGCGCGGCTCGCTCATGCCAAACCGCCAGCCGTAAGCGATGAATCGCAAACTGCCGAAAGAGCTTCCGGCGAGAGGAATAAAGCGGAGATCGGTGCGAGGAACAAAGTTTATGGTCGCAATCCGCCGGGTCGAGCCCTTGCCCGTTCGGTAAATCGCAATAACGTTGACGCGATCGTAGTTGCTCCATCCAAGCGTGTACCCCGCAACAATCAGCGTTTCGCCGTGCCATGGCTGCTCGAAGCTCGCTGCGCTGCCAGAGAGCGGATCCGTCAACAGCGAGAAATCCTGCTCCAGGTGCGAGCGCACTTCGACGAAAGATACTGTCCTCGAGGCCGACCACTGATCGAGGTCGGCGAGCACCAGATGCTCGATTTTTCGAGCGGTCGGTTGGGCGTCATCGAGAGTTGCGCCCGGCAACTGCTGCGCGATCTGAAGAACCCGCGCGGACATCGCGGGCGGCTTGCCGCCGCGTTTCTTCCTGCGACGAGCGGAGGCATGGGCCGGTCCGAAAAACACGGTGAGCGCCACCGCGACGACGGCCAAAAGCCGGAGCTGCCGGCATCTCTTGGAATTGGATCGATTGTGGGAAACGCAAATTCTTCCGCTCCATCCCGGACGGGGGCTGAATTGCAGCTTGAGTGTGCTATCCACTTCGGTTTTCTCCATGGCCGAGGCGCTCGAAAGCGAGCGCGAGGGCTTCATCCTGATCTTCAAAAACGGTGCGTAAGTCGAGGACCACGCGGTCCCGCTCAACGCGCGAAATCACGCGCGGAATATTCCGCCGGAGCGCGGCTTCAAGCTGCCGGGCGGAGAGCGTGGCGTGGGTGACGGCGATGAGGCGCGTGGGGAGCGATTGCCCAGGCGTTGAGCCGCCGCCTACGACGGACTCGCCCGGGGCAAGCTCCGCTTCGAAACTCGGGAGTGTCCGGATGCGCTGGGAGAGCTTCGCAGCGCGCGGTTCGATTTCATCCGTGGTCAAGCGGATCATGCGGAGCGCAGGGATGGCGCGGAAGTTTTCTTCAAGATAGAGCAGGAGGGTCGCTTCAAGCGCGGCGATGGTCAGTTTGTCCACGCGGAAGGCGCGGAACAGAGGGTTCTTCCGGATTCGGTCGAGAGGTTCCTTACGGCCCGCCAGCAAACCTGCCTGTGGTCCGCCGAGCATCTTATCGCCGCTGAACGTCACCACATCCACGCCCGCCTTGATGCTCTCGCCGACGGGCGGCTCGCCGGCAATGCCGAAAGGGGCGAGGTCGAGCAGGCATCCGCTGCCCAAATCCTCGATGAGCGGAAGATGCTTCTCACGCGCGAGGGCGACGAGATCGTCGAGGCGCGGCCGCTCCGTAAATCCGACGACGCGGAAGTTGCTGGGATGAACGCGCAGGAGTGCTCGCGTCCGCTCGTTGACGGCAGCCGCATAATCGCCGATCCGCGTGCGGTTCGTGGTGCCCACCTCGCGCAGCGCAGCGCCGCTTTTCGCGCAAATTTCCGGAATGCGAAAGGATCCTCCGATCTCGATCAGCTCGCCGCGGGAGACGATCACTTCGCCTGCTTCGGCGAGCGTATTCAAGGCGAGGTAAACCGCCGCAGCATTGTTATTGACGACCAGGGTGCGCTCCGCTCCCGCCCAGCGTGCGAACAAGCGGTCGGTGTGCACGTCTCGTTTCCCGCGCGCTCCTACATCCAAATCATATTCGAGGTTCGAGTAGCGCCCTGCAACTTCGGCTATGTGCTCGATCGCGCGGCGCGAGAGCGGAGCCCGCCCGAGATTCGTGTGAAGGATGACTCCTGTCGCATTGATGACCGGGCGGAGGGAAAACTCCGCCGCAGCATCCGAGGCGCGCAGGATTTCGAGCTCGAGCGCCTCCACGGACACGCGATCGTGAAGCCCCTGCGCCATGCGGATTCGCACGTCATGGAGCACTTGGCGGGTCGCCTCGACAACCAGGGGACGCCCCATCCGAGTGGTGAGGCTCGCGAGCGCGGGGCGCTGCAAGAGCTCATCCACGGAGGGAATTTCGCGCCACTTCGCTGTTGCCGGACTTTCGCACTTGGTTTCCGGGTGTTTCGTATTCATCGCGCAGCCGGAGTCCCAGTTCCGCTCCCGCTCTACCGCCATTTCAACATAGACCGCGGGCGCGGTCAAACTTTTTGGGTTTTAAGGGTCGAGGCGGAATATAATAGAATCCTTTCGGGAGGCTCGTGCATGACGGCGGACGAAGATTTGACCAAGCTTGAAGAGAACCTTCGCCGGCTGAAGAGCGAGTACGAGTCCTACTTCGCCGGAGGCACGCCGCGCCCGCCGCAGGATACGCTTTACCGTGTCGAACGCGCCATCAAGCAGTTTTCGGGCGACGCGGCCAAACTCAATTTCGGACAACGGTTTCGGTTCAACGCTCTCGCGCAGAAGTACGCGGTGCACAGCGAGCTCTGGCGCCGGAAATTGCGCGATAAGGAAGAAGGGCGTGGACAATTCAGCGTGTTGCGCACGCCGGCTCCCGCAGCAAAACCTGAAGTGACGCGCGTGGTCTGTTCGGACCCCGAGCATGAACGCGAGAAGGTGGATCAACTGCTGAGCGCACTCATCGAGGCAAAGCGCCGCGTCGGCGAACGGGTTGACCAGGTGGATCCATTGAACTTTCAGAAATTCGTGCGGGAAAAAACGCAGCAACTGAAGCAGTCGCTCGGATGCCAGCGCGTTCAGTTCTCGGTTTCGATTGAAGAAGGCAAGGTCAGGTTTACCGCCGTCAAGAGTGATTGAAGGCCGCGGTTCTCTCTGGGACAGCCTGCCAGGTTTGCGCTCGGCCGATAAGGCCGGACGAGGGGATTCGACTGCCCGGAGGACGCAGCCTGCTCTGCGCGACGCAATTCTAACACAATCTTCAGAAGGGAAGGTTCCATGGGCAAAATTGAACGAGCTTTGGTCAGTGTGAGCGATAAAGCAGGAGTCGTGGAATTCGCCGCCGGCCTCTCAGCGCTGGGAATTGAAATTCTTTCGACGGGAGGAACGGCCCGCTTGCTGCGCGAACACGGCGTGAAAGTCCGCGACGTGGCGGACGCGACCGGATTTCCCGAAATGCTCGACGGCAGAGTCAAGACGCTGCACCCCATGATTCACGGCGGGATTTTGGGCATTCGAAAGAACACGGGACACCAGGCGGCCGCGCGCAAGCACGGCATCGGATGGATTGATCTGGTCGCGGTCAACCTTTATCCCTTCGAGCAGACGGCGGCCAAGCCCAATGTGCCGTTCGAAGAATTGATCGAGAACATTGACATCGGCGGTCCAGCGATGATTCGCTCCGCGGCGAAAAATTTCGAAGATGTGGCGGTGATCGTGGACCCTTCGGATTATGACGCCGCGCTCGAAGAGCTTCGGAAAAAGGACGGTGAGATTTCGCGCGAAACGCGCTGGCGGCTGGCTCGCAAAGCGTTCGCCTCTACCGCGGCCTATGATGCCGCGATTTCCACCACCCTGCAGAAAATCGCCGGTGACGCTCTTCCGCAAAATCTGCACCTGACTTTCCAAAAGATCGCGGACCTGCGCTATGGAGAAAATCCTCATCAGCAGGCGGCGCTCTACCGCGATCCTCGGTCCGGCGGAAGAGGAATTGCCTCGGCGCGGCAGGTGCAGGGCAAGGAGTTGTCATACAACAACCTCGTGGATTTGGAGGCCGCCTGGCGCGTGGCCCAGGAATTTGCAGAGCCCGTCACCGCGATTATCAAACACACGAACCCTTGCGGCATCGCCACGGGAGCGACGCTTGCGGAGAGCTTTCCGCGGGCGCTCGCCGTTGACCCGGTTTCCGCATTCGGGTCGGTCGTCGCCTTCAATCGGCCGGTGGACGGCGCGACGGCCGAGGCCATGGCGAAATTGTTTGTCGAAGCAGTGGTCGCGCCCGGCTATGATGCCGCCGCGCTCGAACGCTTCGCCGCGAAGAAGAATTTGCGCGTGCTCGACATGTCGGCGACGGCGGGCGATGAATATGGGTGGCAACTGAAGAGTGTGGGCGGCGGGCTGCTCGTTCAGACTCCGGACACGATGGGCGCGCAGCCGGAAAACTGGAAATGCGCCACAAAGCGCCAGCCGACGGACGAGGAGCGCCGCGCACTCGCTTTTGCGTGGCGCGTGGTGAAGCACGTCAAATCGAACGCGATCGTCTTTGCGCGTGACGGCGAGTCCGTCGGCGTCGGCGCGGGGCAGATGAGCCGCGTGGATTCGGTCCGGATCGCGGCGATGAAAGCACGGGAATTAAAGCACGATCTGACAGGGGCGGTCGTCGCCTCGGATGCATTTTTCCCGTTTCCCGACGGCGTTGAGGAAGCGGCCCGCGCCGGCGCGACGGCCGTTGTTCAGCCGGGAGGATCAGTCCGTGACAGCGAAGTCATCGCCGCAGCGGATCGCCTCGGCCTCGCAATGATGCTGACCGGAATCCGCCACTTCAGGCATTAGTGAAGCGCTCAGCCTTCGGCTTTCTGCGTAGGAGTCTCGTCCGCAGGGGCTGCCGCCGTGGATTGGAGTGCGCCGCGGGCTGCCTTCGCCACGGCGCACGGCATCCCTCATCAATTTTTATTTTTGCCGAATGCTGAAAACCGATGGGTGAAAGCCCAGCCTACGCTCCCGGCGCGTAATAGCCCTGGCGGGTGACAATCTTGTACTTCACCTGCTTCCCCTTTTTGTTAACGATGCGCAGCGGGTTTCCGGCGGGGTCCACGAGCTTTACCTCAAGTTTGTGGTACTTGCCGCTTTGCGCAGTGTGAGTGGGAATGAAGCCCAAGCTATATTCATGCCGAAGCGTATCGCCAATTTGCCGGTAAATGTCCGGCACCGCACCCGTGAACGCAGGGAAATAAGCCTGGCCGCCGGAGTAGCGGGCGATAAAGGAAAGCTGGTTGCGCGCCAGCGCGGCGGTCATATCCGAGACGCCGTTTCGCATATAAACCCACTGGAGAATGCTGACCGGATATATCGGCGTGTCGGAGGTTTTGGCAATCTTAAGCATCTGGGGATAGGTAATCTTGCTGAACGTATCAATCCCGGTGCAAATCACAATGATCGCCTTGCGCCCTTGAATATTCTTCATGCGGTCTTCAGTGAAGGCCAGGGCGTCATAAAGATTCGTTTCGCTGAAGCCTGGAATGCGAAGCGAATCGAGCGCCGAGCGCACGGCCTGCGGATCGTGTGTGAAATCCTGGAGGATATGGGGTTTCATTCCAAAGGAAACGACCGCAACCCAATCGTGCGGGCGCATGAAGTTCAGGAACTCGTAAGCGTCCTGAAGCGCAAGATAAAGATAGCCCCACCATTTGTTGCTGAATTCCACGAGCAGCGTGACGGTGAGGGGCGCCGCGGCGGTCGAAAAATTCGTGATCGGCTGCTCAACGCCGTTATCGTAAATCCGGAAATTCGATTTCGCAAGATTCGTGATGGGATCACCGCTTCGGTCGGTGACGAGCACGTTGACGTTGACCAGGTTCGATTGAGTCCTGATGGTGTAGACCTGATTCGGATTGATCTTCTGAACCTTTTCTTCTTTGGGCTTGGGCGGCGGAGCTTTCTTGGGAATATAAATCTCAGATCCCGGTTGCTCCTGGGGCTGCGGGCCCTGTCCGGACGAAGGCTGCTGGTTTTGCTGGCTCTGATCCGGTTGCTGGGCGAAAGCCGCAACCGCCCCTCCGAATAAGGCGGCACTCAAACTTACCGCCAGGATCTTCGTGGTTACGCGCCGTTCTCTCGAAACGCCTCGCATCACTGCCCTCCTCAATCCCGATACTTTTTATGATGCCATCCGCGCATCGCGAGGTCAATGCATCCTGCACACATGGCGATTTTTCGCCTGAGGGAGTCGAGGCGGGACCTGTGGCGTCAATCACGACGGACTCGATGAACGATTGAAGGAGTCTATTGTTGATTCAGCGCCTAAACCTTGGCAGGTTCAGCGGAGGCTTGATGGAGCGGAGTTTCAGCTTTGGTTTTCGAGCGCGGCTCGACCTTCCAAAAATTCAGCAGGCTAAATGACCAGTGATCGAGCAGGCGCTGGGCGTGGCGGCTCGACGTTTTGCTCGCGTGTTCGAGAACCAACTGATGGAGCGCGCGAGTGTCGTCGGGCTCAATGATGCGCTCGATGCGGACAAGCTCGGGGTTGAGGCGGTGCGGGAAACGGCCTGCCGCGTCATAAACGAACGCGAGGCCGTTCGTCATGCCCGCGCCGAAGTTGCGTCCCGTTTCACCGAGAACCACAACCATGCCGCCCGTCATATATTCGCAGCAGTGGTCGCCGGCGCCTTCAATGACGGCAATCGCACCGGAGTTTCGGACGGCGAAACGCTCACCCGCGCGTCCCGCCGCAAAGAGCTTTCCGCCGGTCGCTCCGTAGAGCGCTGCGTTGCCAAGAATCACATTCGCTTCGGAAGAGAAGCGGCTCGCGCTTGGCGGGTGCAGCACGATTTCTCCGCCGCCGAGACCTTTGCCGACGTAATCGTTCGCCTCACCCTCAAGCACGAGGCGCAATCCATCGGTCAGAAACGCGCCAAAACTCTGCCCCGCGCTTCCCACGAAGCGAAATTCCGCGCCGGCAAAATCGCGCGTGGGATCGCCAAAATCCGCTGAACGCGCGACCTCACCCGCCACGCGCGCACCGATGGTGCGATTGGTGTTCCGAATCGTATATTCGCGGACCAGGGCAGCGCCTTCTCGAAGCGAAGTCTGAATATCCTCCGCCATGCGCTGCGCGAGCGGATCCACGGCGCGGGCGCGAGGAACCGCGTGGCCTTCATCTTTGCAATCTTCAGGCGTGGGCCGGTCCCGGCGGTCCGAAACCGGCCCGACAGCCGACGGGCGATACAGCAGCCCGAATACGTCAATCTTTCCTTCCCGTCCCGGCGTGGCAAAGTCCAGAGGTTCGAGCCACTCGGTGCGCCCGACGATGTCATCGAGCCGCTCGGCGCCGAATTGGGCGAGCAACTCGCGGACCTGTTCGGCGACGAACTGAAAATACCGAACCAGACGGTCGGGGTCTTTCGAGAACTTGCGGCGCAAATCCTCGCGCTGGGTCGCGATGCCGGCCGGACAGGTGTTCAAGTGGCACTGCCGCGCCATAACGCAGCCAAGGGCGACGAGCGCCGCCGTGCCGAAGCCGAATTCATCCGCGCCGAGCAGCGCCGCGATCACCACGTCGCGCCCGGTCTTGAGTCCGCCATCCGCGCGCAGCCGCACGCGATTGCGCAAGCCGTTGGCGAGGAGCGCCTGATGCGCTTCCGCCAAACCCATTTCCCACGGCGACGCCGTATTCTTGATGGAGCCGAGCGGGGAAGCGCCCGTTCCGCCGTCGTGCCCGCTGATGAGGACGACGTCCGCGTTCGCCTTGGCCACGCCGCACGCGACCGTCCCTACGCCCGCCTGCGAAACCAGCTTGACGCCGATCCTCGCTCGCGGATTGATCTCCCGGAGGTCGTAAATGAGCTGCGCCAAATCCTCAATCGAGTAAATATCGTGGTGCGGCGGAGGCGAAATCAGCGCGATGCCTTCCACGGCACGGCGCACGCGGGCGATGAGCGGCGTCACTTTGTGGCCGGGCAATTGGCCGCCTTCGCCGGGCTTCGAGCCCTGCGCCATCTTGATTTCAAGTTCCTGGGCGCGCGCGAGATATTGCGGCGTCACGCCGAAACGCCCGGAGGCGACCTGCTTGATTTTGTGCTCGGCGGATTCGCCTTCAAAAAGCTCGATGTAGACGTTCGCGTCTTCGCCGCCTTCGCCCGTGTTCGATTTGCCGCCCAGACGATTCATCGCGCGCGCGAGCGTGTGCTGTGTTTCCGGGCTGAGCGCGCCGAGCGACATTGCCTGCGTCGAAAACCTCTTCCAGATGGATTCCGCCGGCTCGACGCGATCGAGCGGAACGGGCTTGGCTGAACGGAAGCGCAGAAGGTCGCGAAGTGTGAGCGGCGGCCGCTCTTCGATTTCCTTCGAAAAACGCCGGTAGGCTTCCGCATCGTGTTCTTTCGCCGACTTTTGCAAAGTCCGGATCACTTCCGGCGTGAAAGCATGGCGCTCAAAGCCGTGCCGGTAGCGATAAAAACCCGCAAACGGAGGTTTCGTGGCGGGCTTGCGGAACGCCTCGCTGTGCCGGTCGAGCGCGTCGGCGGCAAGGTCCCGCAGCGTGCGTCCGCCGACCAGCGATTTGGTCTCCGGGAAAAAGCGCTCGACGACCGGGCGGTCGAGCCCGATGATTTCAAAAAATTTTCCGCCCTGATAGCTCGCGAGCGTTGAAATGCCCATTTTCGAAAGGATCTTCTTCAAGCCCGCTTCGATGCCCGCGCGATAATTCTCAAGCGCTTCAGCCACGGAAAGCTCGCCGAGCTCGCCGCGGCGCGCCATGTCGGCGACGAATTCGAGCGCGAGATAAGGATTCACCGCGGCGCCGCCATAGCCGATGAGGCAGGCGAATTGGTGCGCTTCCCAGGCCTCGGCGGTTTCGAGCGCGAGATCGGCCTTGTTGCCCACGCCTTCCGCAATCAGCCGCTCGACCGTCGCCGCGACGGCCAGCAGCATGGGCACGGCGGCGTGTTCGGAATCCACTCCCCGGTCGCTCAGAATCAGGATCGAGCTTCCTGCTTTCACCGCCGCGGCGCCTTCGTCTTCAATACGGGCCAAAGCGCGCAGCAAGCCGTCGGTTCCTTCCTTCGCGTCAAAAAGCGTTGAGATGGTCGCGGGCTTGAATTTCGGCTCGGCAATGCGCCGAAGGTCGCTCAGTTCCTCATCGAGAAGGACGGGCGACTCCACGCGAATCATGCGAGCGTGCTCGGGCGTTTCAACCAGCACGGAATGGCGCGGGCCGAGATACAAATTGAGCGACATGACCAGCGCTTCGCGCAGCGGATCAATCGCGGGATTGGTCACTTGCGCGAACATCTGGCGGAAATAATGGTAAATGGGGCGAGGACGGCTCGAGAGCGCCGCGAGCGGCGTGTCATCGCCCATCGAGCCGATGGGCTCCTTGCGCTCGCCGGCGAGAGGCTTGAGTAGTAACTCGAGATCTTCTTCCGTATAACCCGCGGCGTGGGCGACGGCGACGAAGCGCTCGCGGTCGCACGCGGCCAATCGTTCCGTCCACCCCGCGGCGCGTGCAAGCTGCGAATCCGCAGCCCGCCGGCGCGGAGCGAAGAGCATATTCCGCGTGATCCATTTGCGGTACTTTCGCCCGTGGGACACCTGCCGCTTCGATTGGTCGTTCTTGAAGATTTTGTGATGTTCGAGATCCACGAGCAGAATTTGCCCGGGCCCGAGACGGCCTTTTTCCGCCACGCGCTCCGGCTCGATTTCGAGCACGCCGGCTTCCGATCCGAGCACGACCAGCCCGTCGTGCGTAATCGTATAGCGCGCCGGCCGAAGTCCGTTGCGGTCGAGCGCCGCCCCCACGAGCGCCCCGTCGAGAAAGGCCATCGCCGCCGGCCCGTCCCACGGCTCCATGAGGCAGGAATGATAGTGATAAAACGCCTTCACGTCGGCGGGAATTTCGACCGAGCTTTCCCACGCTTCGGGGATCATCATCAGCAGCGCGTGATGGACCTCGCGGCCGGAGCGTGTCAGCAATTCAAGCGCGTTATCGAAGCTCGCTGAATCGCTCCCGCCCGCTTGGATGACGGGCTTGAGCCACTCGACGTCTTTGCCCCAGACCGGATGCTCGAGCACCGCTTCGCGCGCGCGCATCCAGTTGCGATTGCCGAGGAGCGTGTTGATTTCGCCGTTGTGCGCCACGAGACGGAACGGCTGCGCCAGGAACCAGCTCGGCGAAGTGTTTGTGCTGTAGCGCTGATGGTAGAGCGCCGCCGAAGTCTTGAATTCTGGGTCCTCAAGGTCCCGATAGTATCGGGCGAGCTGCGCGGGCGCGAGCAGCCCCTTATACACCACGTTGCGAGAGGAAAACGACGGGATATACCAATCCTCAAGACCCGCGTCCCGAAGCCGCCGCTCAATCTCCTTGCGGGCAAGATAAAGCTCCTGCTCGAATTCGCGCTCGCCGCCTTCGGGCTCTGCGAGGAGCAGGTGCCGTATGGCCGGCTGCGTCTCGCGGGCTTGCGGGCCCAAAGCCTCCGGCTCGACGGGCACCGGTCGCCAGCCGGCAACGAACAAGCCGCGCCGCTCCGCGACCTCCTGCGCGATGCCCATCGCCTGCGTGCGCGATGATTCATCCTGAGGGAGGAAGAACACTCCCGCGGCGATTTTCCATTGAGGATTGAATGCGGAATTCAGCCGCGCGGCTTCGCGGGCGAAAAAAGACGCGGGAAAATTAGCGGAAATTCCGGCGCCATCACCGCTTGCGCCGTCGGCGTCCACGCCGCCGCGGTGCGTGAGGCAGCCGAGACAGGCGAGCGCCTGCTCGACCACCCGGCGCGAAGCCGGCTGATCGAGCTGCGCGACGAAGCCGACCCCGCACGCGTCATGCTCTTCGCGTTTATAGAGTCCGCCCCGCCATTCACTTTCGCTTTCCTTCTGCGCCATGGTTTGTAAGGACGCGCACGCTTTGCGCGAAACTCTATTCTGACGGATGCGCTTGTCCGGGTTAAATCAATAGTTTTTATCATCGTCATAAACTCTGACGCCGCAAAGCCGGGCGAGGCATTCGGGGACGGAATCATTTCCCCGCCTGGCTTCTGCGCTTAAAGAATCGAGCGAGCGGCGACGGTCCTTCGGCGCCGCGGTGGAAAACACCGCGCGGATCGTGCGTGAAGTGATAGACTTTCGCCACATCGAATTCAAAGCGCTTCAGCCAGGTAAATTGATGCGCGCAAGCGGCGGCGAGCGCGCCCGCAATCGGTCCCAGCCAGTATATCCACCAGCCGCGCCAGGCTACGGCGACGAGCGAGGGGCCGAAGCTGCGCGCCGGATTCGTGCTCGTCCCGGAAATCGGCGCCTCGAGCCACACCATGACGGCATAAAGAAATGGAAACATCAGCGGAGTAAACCGACGCAGCCGCGAATGGCCGATGAAGAAAAAGAGGCCTGTAACCATGATGAACGTGGTCGCCAGCTCGCCGGCGAGCGCCGCGCCGTCGCCCGATGGTCCCGGAAACGTCGCGGCGAATTCGACGCTCCGCCCCATAGCTCCCCAAAGAACCAGCGGCAATGCTCCTGTAGCGGCGCCCGCACATTGCGCGATCACATACCCGGCGGCGTCCCGTCCTCGCATCTTGCCTTTCACCCAAAAGGCCAGCGTCACGGCGGGATTGATGTGCGCACCGCTTATTTTGCCGACGAGCGAGATCGCGATGAGCGCGCCGATGGTTCCAAAAAGAAAGCCGGTGACGAGGCGGCGCAGCGCCGCACCCGGCAGCCAGACGAGCATCGGACTGCCTTGTCCGAAATCAAAAATCACCACGGAAAGCCCCGCGGCAATCAGCAGCGCCGTTCCAGCGAACTCGGAAAGGTAATGCGCCCACGGAATTCTCATTCGGCCCTTCGGAGCCGGCCGTTCTCCGGCCCCCTCAGCGCAATTATGATAAGATGAAAACGTGAGGCCGATGCGGCAGATTTGGGCGCTGGCGCTGATAATGACCTTGGGCTTCATTCCAGGTCTTGTGAGTATCGCCGCAACGCTGACGGGCTCTTGCTGCGCTTGCGGCTGCTGTAGCGGCGGGGCGTGTTGCCGGATGAAAAGGGGAGATGCAAGGGGACCCGGCTATTGCCCGCGCCGCGCGAACCATCCTCGAAGCGCCGTGAGGTGCAGTTGCTCGATTTCGCAATCCTCCGTGATGATGCAGGCTCCTCTTACCCTTCGCTTTGACTTGCCCCGCGACGCGCAGGCTGCCGCTCTCCTTCGGGCGTTTTCCATCCGAACCTCGAAGTCACCGCAGGCGCCACGGGCTTTTCGTCTCCACTCGACCCTCCTCCAAGGACGTTCGCTTAATCAATCCGGCTTGCAGTGGCTTTGCCCGTCACGGCGGGCCGGCTTCTTCCGCCAACAATTCATTCGATTCTTGAGCTGCGCCGATTTCATGGGACGGCGCAGGCGGGAAATTTTGTCCTTGGAGGCTCGGCATGCGCATAGGCTCGGAGTATGCAACTCTGTCCATGGCGGCGCTCCTGCTTTCGGCAGGCATCGCCCTCGCTGCGGAAAATTTTGGAAATGTTCGGGGAATCGTTCACGATCCCCAGCACCGGCCCATTGCGAACGCTCAAGTTACTTTGCGCGCCGCGGCATCTTCGTGGTCGCGAACCGCAAACTCGAATTCAAACGGCGAGTTCCTATTCCGCGAGGTCGCTCCGGGACAATACACCCTTTCCGTGGCGGCCCATGGATTCCGGCAGTTTTCGGAATCCATCGCAGTCGGCGCGCGCGGCACGCCGATCCTTCATTGTCCGCTGCAAATCAAAGGCATCATGCAAACAGTCCGGGTTTCCGGCCGTCCTTCCGCGCTCGCGGCGGAGACTTCGACCACCCAAACCGTCGTGACCGGCCGGCTGATCACTCGCACGCCCGGCGCCGATAGGACAAACAGCCTGGCGATGATCACCGATTACGTTCCCGGCGCCACCGTCGTTCACGACATGCTCCACGTCCGCGGCGGCCATCAGGAAAACTGGTTTTTCGACGGCATTCCGGTGCTCAATACGAATATCGCGAGCAACGTCGGGTCGGTCATCAACCCGAACGACATTGAAGCGCTTCAAGTGCAGACCGGCGGCTATTCTCCCGAATATGGGGACCGCAGCTACGGATTCTTCAACGTCATCACGCCCTCCGGATTCGGTGAAAATAACCAAGGAGAATTTGACTCGAGCTTCGGAAACTACGGCCAGACAGACGATTTTCTGAGCTTCGGCAGCCACAGCGACCGCTTCGCCTACTTCGCGAGTCTCGACGGCAATCGCTCGGATTTGGGCCTCGCGACGCCCACCTCGCAGGTTCTCCACGATACGGAGAGCGGTCTCGGCGGATTCGCTTCACTGCTTTACAACCAGTCCCCGAAAAGCCAATTCCGGTTCGTCGCATCGGTTCGCGGCGACCATTATCAGATACCCAACACGCCCGCGCAGCAGGCGAGCGGAATTCGCGACCTCGATCTTGAGCGTGACGATATGCTCGGATTCACCTGGAGCCACGCCTGGGCTGGCGGCGCGGCGTTCACCGTTTCGCCTTTCTTCCATTTCAACCGCGCTGATTACCTCGGCGGATCTGCCGACACGCCTTTCATCCTGAACGACAATCGCCGGTCAAGCTACGTTGGCGCCCTGGCCGATCTCACCGTGCCTCACAGGAAAAACCGTTTCCAGGCGGGCATCGAGGTTTGGGGCCAGCACGATAATACGCTTTTCGATTTGCGCGCCAATCCCGGAACACAGGCCATCAATCAAAGCTTTCATCCCTGGGGAAATTCAGATTCGCTTTATGTCGCGGATGCTTACCGCGCCGGCGCCCTCTTGACCTTGAACGCCGGTGTGCGCTTGACGCATTACGGCGGACTTCTTAGCGAAAACGCCGCCGACCCGCGCGCGGGCGCGAGTTTCAGGATTCCCCGTCTTGACTGGATATTGCGCAGTTACGTTGCGGATTATTACCAGCCGCCGCCGCTCGATACGGTCTCGGGTCCGTTATTGTCCTTCGCCGTCCATCAGGGATTCGGCTTCATTCCGCTCCCCGGGGAGCGCGACAAACAGTGGGACGCCGGGCTTTCCATCCCCTTCGAGCGGTGGTATTTGAATTTCGATCATTTCCGCACGAGCGCGGCCAATTTCCTTGATCACGATGAAATCGGCGCCTCGGACATCTTTCTGCCGCTCACCGACCTTGCCGCGCTCATCAGCGGCAATGAAGCGAGCTTGCGGTCGCCGAAAATTTTCGGCCGGTTCGGCGTCAGCGTCGCTTACTCGAATCAAGTGGCCAAAGGGCTCGGTCCAATCACCGGCGGCCTGATCGAATTTTCTCCCACGAGTTACTTTTACCTCGACCACGATCAGCGCAATACGGTGAACGCTGTCGTCACGTCGTCGCTGCCGAAGCGGATTTGGGCGAGCGCGTCGGTTCACTACGGCTCGGGATTCCTTAGGGGCAACGGGCCTGCGCACTTGCCGCCCCATACGACCTTCGATCTTTCGCTCGCAAAATCCATTGGTGATACGTGGAGGCTTTCCGCCGATGCGACAAACGTTACGAATGCTCGGTATCTGCTCGATACGAGCAACACATTCGGCGGCACGCATTACGTGAATCCGCGCGAGATTTACGGCGAAGTGCGCTACCGATTTCATTTCTAATGTGGGGAGCGCCAAGGACGGCGTCCGTAAATCCCATCCTCAGGGGCGCCGATGCCGAGCTGAAGCTCGGCGCAACGATGCAGCGAGCGGGCTATAATTGCGCGGATGGATGCTGAAACCGTCAGGCGAATTTGTTTGTCGTTCCCTCACACCACGGAGAAAATTCAATGGGGCGACAATCTGGTCTTCAAAGTGGGCGGCAAGATTTATGCCATTCTTGCGCTCGAGCCCGGCGATGCTTGGCTGACGCTCAAATCCACCGAGGAAGATTCCGCCGCGCTCGTTGAGCGGCCGGGCATCGTTCCCGCTCCTTATCTGGCGCGTGCGCATTGGATTGCCGTCGAATCGCCCGCAGCTTTAATGCCGGACGAGGTCAAGCGGCTGCTTCGGCGCTCTTACGATCGGGTGGTCGAAAAGCTGCCTCAAAAGCGCCGCGCACATTGGGGTGCGAAAACTTCGCGGCGGTAGAAAGTTTGCGCGGGCTTGAGTTTTCGGAACGGCCGGCCTCAACCAGCGGACCGCCGGGTGGGGGCTCGCACGGCGAGGGTGAGAACAAGGCGAGCGAGGGCTGCCGAATCATGCCGCGCGACGCGGTCTTCAACGAGCAACGGGGCAGTCGCAGGGGCAGGTCCGAGCTTCCGCACGGCCTCCAAATCATTGGCCACGGGTTCCGCATGCTCGGTGGCGTAGCGGCGGCGCAGCGCGCGAGAGAGCGGCTTTGTGTTGAGGATGACGTAATCGAAAAGGTTCCCGCCGGCGTGCTCGGTCAGCGCACGAACGTGCGCGGAGGCAGTATAGGAGCGAGTCTCGCCGGGCTGGGTCATCAGGTTTCCAATGTAAATTTTGACCGCCTTGGCGCGCCGAATCTCTCGCGCAATCCCGCGAACCAGCAGGTTTGGAATCAGCGAAGTGTAAAGCGAGCCGGGACCGAGGGTGATCAAATCGGCTTCGGCGATTCGAGCAAGCGTTTCCGGCAGCGGGCGGCAATTGGCCGGAACGATGGCGAGCCGCGCAATCGGCGACCGCGTCTTATTGATGGGAGATTCTCCGGCCACATGGCGGCCGGTCGCGAGGCGTGCACGGAGGCGGACGTCGGAAAGCGTCGAAGGAAAAATTTCGCCCCGCACCGCCAGAATTTCGCTTGTCACTCTCACCGCTTTCGTGAAGTCGCCGGTCAGATGGGTGAGCGCGGTGAGCAGCAGGTTTCCGAAATTGTGTCCCCGCAGACCATATCCGGCGGCAAAGCGATAGTTCAGCAGGCGCGTAATGAGCTTCTCGTCTTCGGCGAGCGCTACGAGGCAGTTGCGAATGTCGCCGGGAGGCAAGATGCGGAAGTCGCGACGCAGGCGGCCTGAACTGCCGCCTTCATCCGTGACCGTAACAATGGCGGTCAGTTGCGAAATCAGCGGCTGCCCGGCCGAAGGTGAATCGGCGACGTGCCGCTTCAGCCCGCGCAAGAGCGCCGCGAGTCCTGTGCCGCCGCCGATCGCCACAACTCTCAGCTTACGGCTCGGGCTCGGCTCGCTCCCACTTTGCGGCGTCATGTTCAGGGAAACCCGGTTGGGATCCTGCCGATGTTACAGCTTGAGCGAAGGCGCAAGACTGAAGAACCTTGGATCGTCAACCAGCGATTGAAAATCCTCATCATGGCGCGCCTGCCCCCAGTTGCCGGGCCGCAGGTGGATGGCCGTTTTCAAGCTATCGAGTGCAGCGTCGGAGTTGCCTGCGACGGCGAAGGCCGCCGCCAGGCCGTAATGAATGTGCTCTTTGCTTGGATCGATTTTCGCCGCTTTGCTCAAGCGTTCGATTGCGCCGTCAAGATTTCGCGTGTTCAGAGCCGCTACCCCCGTGACGTATAAGTCCTCTGCGCTCTTGGGAGTGGCGGTCTTCGCATTGATCTTTTGCCGGCACCAGCGCAGATGCATCAGAGCCCGGTCGGCAATGTCGCGCGCGGGATTCGTCCCCAACTTCTCAAACATTTCCGCGGAGGCTTCGTAATTGCCTTTTTGGAATTGCCGGGCCGCGGCAGTAAATTCTTTGAGCGCTGCAACATACTGGGCGTTCAGAACGGGCGTTTCCCGCCGGGAAGAAGCCCGGCTCTTGCCAATGTGATTCCGCTTCGAACCTGCTCGCCGCGCGCCGCCTGCGCTTCGCCCTTTTCGATGGGCTACGCCCTTCGATCTGGTCGCTAACCGGCCACGCTGCACCCTCGACCGTCTGGAACCTAGATTGCTCATAATGCCTGGCCTCTCGATATCTGTCTGTTTTTCAATAACATACCGACAGGATATCAAGTTCTCGACGAGCTATCCTGTAACCTTTTATACCAGATTTGCCATGACCAAGTCAAACACCAGATATGCCGCGCTGCAACTAAACGTCTCAATCAAAAATTGACGCAACCATGCCCTGCAACCGCTCATCTGAAGGAGAAAATGGCGCGACAAGGTTCGGCGAAAGTGATTTAATGGAAAAGGGAGGCGCAGAGCGGTCACTTTGCGCCCGAAAAGTGGCAGGCAGTGCGGCGAGGCGAGGGAATCATATCGGCAGCGTTGGCGGTGGCCGTTGCGCTATGCCTGGCGGCGATCGCCCATTATTGGAGGATCGAGAAGGCCAAGGAAAGCGCGACGAAAGCGACGCTGACATTGAAAAGCGGCAGTTCCCAGGGCGAAGTTCCTGATCTCGAGGGCTACAGCAAACTTCAAACAATCTTGCTGCCCTTAAATTACCGTGCGGCGCTCTACCGTTCAACGGTTTCGAGCCTCGGTCTGGCGACAGGGCGCTTCGTGATTTTTGACCGTGCAAAGCAGCCGGTGGTCAAGCTCGATACGCTCGAAGGCGTCAAGGATCCCTGGACGCAGGTCTATGATTTCGCCGGCCGCAATGGTCTTCCGAATTACGCGACCGGCGGCTACCCCGTTTACACCCGGCAGCTCAGCGGGGACGGCAAACCCGACCTCATCGTGGGCCAATTCTCAGGCGGTAATCAGTGTTGCACAACCGCTACGATTATTGAGCTGGGCAAAACGTCGCCGCAAATTATCGGCCAGATTAACGACCTCAATGGGTGGCCGTTCCAAGGGCTGGAAGTTCGGCAAGTCAAAGGACCCGGCTGGCAATTGATCGCCCATCGTCTGTATGGAACCTCCTGCGGCGCAGGAACGGACTCCGCAGATGTCGTGAGAGTTTACAGTTTTGGCGCTTCAGGGTTTGCCGACCACACTTCGGAATTCGAGGGTTATCTCGAATCGGTCTTGAAGAGCGAGGTTGCCCAGTGGAAGCAAAGCAAAATGCGAACCATTGGATTGCTTCAAACGATTACGGCACAGTACTCGGTGCTCGGCTTCAGCCAGCAGGCGCAGAAATTCTTTCAATCGAATTCTTCCCCCTTCGATAACCAATGGGAAGCGGCGGGAACCAATCCTCACGATTGCTCTGCGGATCTCACCAGCTTCGGTACTCCTCCGGCCAGCTCGAACTCCACGCCCTGAAAACGCTTACGTGAGAAAAAGGCAAGCGGGGGCGACGCAACAATCCGCGCCTCGAGGCCTTTCAAACCACGGGCTCATCCCAGTTCTCGAGCACGGCTTTGACGCGCGCTACGAACTGATCGGCCACCGAACCGTCAATCAAGCGATGGTCGAAGGAAAGCATGAGGTAGACCATGGGGCGGATGGCGATGGCATCGTTGCGGATGACCGGCCGCTTTTCAATCACGCCGACGCCCAGAATCGCGACCTGCGGCTGGTTGATGATCGGAGTTCCGAACAGGCTGCCGAAAACGCCGGGGTTTGTGAGGGTGAACGTGCCGTCCTTTACTTCGTCCACGCTCAGGCGCTTCGAGCGGGCGCGTTCGGCGAGATCGTTCACCGCGCGCGCCACGCCGAGAAAATTCTTTTCGTCCGCGCGTTTGATGACGGGGACGATCAGCCCGGTTTCGAGCGCGACCGCGACGCCCAGGTTGACGTCGCGTTTGTAGATGATGTTGCTGCCGTCAATGGACGAGTTGAAAATCGGAAATTCCTTGATCGCCTCGACCGCCGCGCGCACCAGAAACGGCGTGAACGTCAGTTTAAAGCCGTTGCGAGCCAGGAATTCCGTGCTGAAGCGCTCACGCGTCTCTACAACTCGCGTCATTTCCACCTCGAACACTGTCGTGACGTGAGCGGAAGTTCGCTTGCTGAGCGCCATGTGCTCCGCAATCTGCCTGCGGATAGGCGTCATGGGGACGGTTTCGGCCGGCCCCTTGAAGGCGATTTCCGGAGCGCGCGCCGGCGCGGCAGCCTGCCGGGCTGGCGGCGTTTCGGCTCGAGCGGGCATTCCGGCAGCGGGAGGAGGCGCCGCCGAGAGCCGCTTCGGTTCGACGTCGCGCTGCTCGATGAAAGCCAGAATATCCTTCTTGCTCACTCGGCCACTGAGACCTGTCCCGTGCACTTCACTGATATTCACATGCTGTTCTCGGGCAATTCGGCGCACGAGCGGCGAGGAGCGCACTTTTTCATCGGCGGCTGGGGAGGGAGCTGGCGCTGATGGTTCCGGCCTGGGCTCAGGAGCGGCAGGCGACGGCGCGGTTTTTGCCGCGGGAACAGGAGCCGGGGACGGTTGCTCCTTGACGGGCGAGGGAATCGAAGCTTCGCCGCTGCCGTTGATGACTGCGACCACCGTGTTGACTGCAACGGTCTCATTTTCTTTCACGAGAATCTTGCTCAGCACGCCTTCGGCCGGCGAGGGGATTTCGGCATCCACTTTATCCGTCGAAATCTCGAAGAGCGGCTCGTCGCGTTCGACGCGCTCGCCGATTTTCTTCATCCACTTCGTGACGGTTCCTTCGGCAACACTTTCCCCCATCTGGGGCATAATCACATTAGTCGGCATGAGTCCCACTCCTGAACCTGCAACTTTGCTCCTGCCAGAAGTCAATACGCTGCGAGCTTTCGCGCCGCGTCCGCCAGCCTCTTCGCGTTCGGCAGGAAAAATTCTTCAAGCGGCGGCGAGAAGGGAACCGGCGTATCCGGCGACGTAATGCGCACGACGGGCCCGTCGAGATCCTCGAAAGCTTTCTCCGCGATCAGCGCCGCCAGTTCTCCCGCCATGCCACCCGTGCGCGTGTCTTCGTGGAGCAGAATCACCTTGCTGCATTTGCGCGCGCTCGTAAGCACCGTGTCCTCATCGTAGGGCAGGAGCGTCCGCAGGTCAACGACCTCGAGAGAAATGCCTTCCTTCACGAGCGTTTCCGCCGCTTCGAGCGCGGTCCAGACCATCGCGCCGTAAGTGATGACCGCGATGTCATCGCCTTCGCGCGCCACGCGCGCTTTGCCGAGCGGCACGATGTAATCATCCGCCGGAACTTCTTCTTTGATTCTGCGGTAAAGAAATTTGTGCTCGAAGAAGATGACGGGGTTGTCATCGCGAATCGAGGCTTTAATCAGCCCCTTCGCGTCATAGGCCGTCGCCGGCGCGGTGACTTTGAGTCCCGGCGTGTGCACGAACCACATCTCGTTCGATTGCGAATGGAACGGCCCGCCGTGAACGCCCGCGCCCGCCGGCCCGCGAATCACGAGCGGCACCGCCGGACCCCAGCGGTAGCGCATCTTTGCGGCCATGTTGGCGATCTGATCGAACCCGCAGGCGATGAAATCCATGAACTGCATTTCCGCCACGGGCCTCATGCCCATGAGCGCCGCGCCCACGGCTGCGCCCACAATCGCGGATTCCGAAATGGGAGTGTCAATCACGCGCTCGGCGCCGAATTTTTCGAGCATCCCCGCCGTCACCTTGAACGCGCCGCCGTAGACTCCGATGTCTTCGCCCAGCAGGAACACCGCCGGATCGCGCTCCATTTCCTCCCAAATGCCCTGTCGAATTGCGTCGAGATACGTCAGGATTGGCATTGGAATCCAGCCCTAAGCCCACACCGGCCGCGCGGCGTCTTCGCCGGGCGGCAGCGGGCTTGAATCCGCGAAGGCCGCTTCCGCGCGAATTTCCGACTCGAGCCGTTCCTCGATGGACGTTTTTTCCTTCGGCGTCATCAGTTTTTTCGCCCGCAGGAATTTCTCGAAGAGCAGAATCGGATCGCGTTTGCGCCATTTCTCGAGCAGCGCTTTCGGCACGTAGCGAGCGTCATCGTGCTCCGCATGGCCTTTCATGCGCATCGTCCGGCACTCAATCAGAAACGGTCCGCGGCCTGAGCGAGCGTGCGCCGCGGCTTTCGCCATCGCGGCGTGCACGGCGAGAACGGCGTTTCCATCAACGCTCGCGGCGGGAATTCCATAGCCTTGTGCGCGCTCGGTGAGGCTGCGGATCGCCATCTGTTTTTCGGTGGGCGTCGAGTAAGCCCAGCCGTTGTTTTCCGCCACAATCACCACGGCGAGTTTTTGCACGGCGGCAAAGTTCGCTCCTTCGTGGAACGATCCCGTGCTCGTTCCGCCGTCGCCGATGTAGGCCACGGCCACGCGCGGCTCCCTTCTCATGCGGGCCGCAAGGGCGATTCCGCAGCAGACCGGAAGGGTCTCGCCCAGCATGCTGATGGGAGCGAGCACCCCTCGCGCGAGGTCGCCGAAATGCGTGTTTGCGTCGCGGCCGCCCGTAGGGCCGTCCTTGCGCGCCATATATTGCAGGAAAACGTCGCGCGGCCGGAAACCGCGAATCAGCATCACGCCGACGTTGCGAATGAGGGGAGCGACAAAATCCTGAGCTTCGAGAGCGTAAGCGGTTCCGACGGAAATCGCTTCCTGTCCGAGCGAAGAGTAAACGCCGCCCACGACTTTTCCCTGGCGATAGAAATTCACGAGTTGCTCGTCCACGCGGCGGTTGAGCCGCAGGAAGTAATAAAGCTCGTGGAGTTGGGCGCGCGATGGGTTCATGGGGAAGTTCAGGAATCAACGGGCGAATTCAAAACCTCGAAGGGATGGCCCGGCGCGCTGCTCACTTCCGGGTCTCCGCGATTGCCTCTCGCCTCATTTCAAGTCCAAAGATTTCGCCGAAGTGATAAAGCACGCGTTCGGTGGCTTCTTCGGTGTCCACGCGCCGGCCGAGCAATTTTTCAAGCGACGTCACGCCTTTGTCGCGCAGCCCGCACGGAACGATCCATTCGAAATATCGCAGGTCCGTATTGACGTTGAACGCAAAGCCGTGCGAAGTGACCCAGCGCGAGACGTGGACGCCCAGGGCAACCAGTTTGTCGCTGCCGGCGAAAACGCCGCGCGCTCCTTCGACGCGGCCGGCCTCGATGCCGTAATCGTGCGCCACGCGAAGGAACGCCTCTTCGAGCGAATTCATGTACCACCGGATATCGCGCCGATGCCGGGCCAGATCGAGGATGGGATAACCCACCACTTGGCCCGGTCCGTGGTAAGTGACGTCGCCGCCGCGATCGCTTTCAAAAACTTCAGCGCCGATCCGCGCCAGCCGTTCGGGCGTGAACAGCAGATTCTCGCGCCGCGCGTTGCGCCCCAGCGTGTAAACGTGCGGGTGTTCGAGCAAGAGCAGCGTATCGGGGATTTCGTCCGCCTTGCGCGCGCGAACGCGGGCCCGCTGGATGTCGAGCGCCTCCTGATAACCCACGCACCCGAGTTGTTCAACCTGGCAAAGCATAAAAGCGATCAGCCGCCGGTCTTCAACCCTCGCCTGATATCGAGGCGCGAATCCTGCTTAGGAATGAGATTCGGCCGGGCCGATTAAATGTGAATGGACATTCCGTGCGCGCCTTCGGCCGCTTCGAGCACCGCTTCGGTGAGCGTCGGATGCGGATGGATGGTGTGCGCGAGATCGTCCACCGTCCCTTCGAGCCGCATCACGACCACGGCCTCCGCAATCATTTCGGTGACGCGCGGCCCGATCATGTGAACGCCCAGGATTTCGCCGTACCGCTCCTCGCTCACGATTTTCACGAACCCTTCGCGCGCTCCGAGGATGTTCGCCTTGCTGTTGGCCGAAAACGGGAACTTGCCCACTTTCACTTTATAACCTGCCTCCCGCGCCTTCTTTTCCGTTAAGCCCACGCTCGCGACTTCCGGCTCCGTGTAAGTGCAATTGGGAATCTGGTTGTAGTTGATGGGCTCGGCCGCCTGGCCCGCCGCGTGCGTGACGGCCACAATGCCTTCCATTTCGCCAACGTGCGCGAGCAACGGGCTCCCTGCCACGATATCGCCGATCGCGTAAACGCCGGGCTCGTCGGTCTGCATGGCCGGATTTGTTTTGACGAAGCCGCGGTCCAACTTGACTCTTGTCCGCTCGAGGCCGATGCCTTGAGTATTCGGCGCGCGGCCGACGGCAACGAGGAGAGTTTCCGCTTCGTAGGTCTGCGATTTGCCATCCGCGTGCGTAACGGCGACGGTGACGCCCTTCGGCGTTTTCGTCGCTTTCTCGACCCTCGCCTGCGTGTGGACGGGAATCCCTTGTTTCCGAAAAGCTTTTTCAAGTTCAATTGAAATTTCTTCGTCCTCGAGTGGAACCGCGTGAGGGAGCATTTCAAGCACCGTCACTTCGCAGCCGAAGCGATGGTAAATCGAAGCGAACTCGACGCCCACGGCCCCCGCGCCGATGATGATCATGGATTTCGGAACTTCCTTGAGGTCCAGAATCTCCTTGTTCGTCAGGATAGCTTTGGCGTCTGCCTCAAGGCTGGGGAGCATTTTGGCTTCCGAGCCGGTGGCGAGAATGATGTTCTTGGCCGTGACTTCACTCACCGTGCCCTTCGCGTCGGTTACGCTGATTTTGCCGGGGCCCGCAAGCCTTCCGACTCCGCGGATCCAGTCCACTTTGTTCTTCTTGAACAAGAACTCGATGCCCTTCGAAAGCTTGGTGACGATCTTTGTCTTGCGAGCTTGCACCGCCGCCCAATCCACCGAAAATTCCTTGCACTCGATGCCATATTCCTTCGAGTTTTTGAATTGGTCGTAGACCTCCGCATCGAATAGCAGAGCCTTGGTGGGGATGCAGCCCACGTGAAGGCACGTTCCCCCCAGTTTGTCGTCGCGCTCGATGACCACGGTTTTTTGTCCGAGCTGCCCCGCGCGGATAGCGGCTACGTACCCGCCCGGCCCGCTGCCGATGATTGCAATGTCGTACTTCGCCGCTTCCGCCAATGCGCTACCTCCTGGTGATGAGCTTCTAATTTCGCTGACAATGATCGCTGAACGCGGGCTTCATCACGAAGCATCATCTTAGCCCACCGCCCGTCTTGATAACAAGGCCGGATGGCTTGAGGAAAAGGCTGAGGAAAAGGTGCGCTCCCGGCGCGTGCTGCGATATAATAACCTAGGTTTACATTCAAGGGGTGATGGAGGGCGCACGATGAATTCGGATCCCTTTCACGTCCGCTCGCAGTGGACCGAGAAGAGGGAAAAAGGTCAGCCTCCGGAGCCTGAATTTCCGGGCCGCCGGTCTTTCTTCATGGTCTTGCTGGGGGTGGGCGGAGCGTTTGTTGCTGCCTTGCTGAGCATCCCGCTTATTCGGTACACGATTTACCCGCTCCTCGCAAATACCACCAAGACCTCCTGGTCGAGCTTGGGTCCGCTGGATAGTTTCTCTGCGATGACGCAGCCGATGCGAAAGACCGTAAAAATATTGCAGGTGGATGGATGGCGCGAGTCGGTATCGGAGAAGCCGGTCTATGTCACGAAAGGGACGCGGCCCGGAGCGCAAAACGGAATTGAAGTGCTTTCTTCGGTTTGCCCGCATCTCGGGTGCGAGGTTCCGTGGAATGAAAACCGGGGTCAGTTCGTGTGCCCCTGCCACAACAGCGTGTTTGCCGCCGACGGATCTTACGTTTCCGGGCCCGCCCGGCGCGGAATGGATACGCTTCCGATCGAATCGCAGAATGGCGACCTGAAGGTTCGCTTTGAGTATTTCCGCGAACTGGTACCGGATAAGGAAGTGATGGGATAGGAATTCCCGCCTATGGCGACGCCGACGGCTCCAGAGACCCAAACTAATTCTCCAAAACCGCGCGAGCACGGCAGGCTTATCGAATGGCTCGACCGGCGGACGGGCATTCGCGAGCTGCTTCACGAAGCGCTCGACGAACCGATCCCGGGCGGGGCGAGCTATGCCTATATTTTCGGCTCAGGCTTGCTCTTCATATTTATTTCCCAGGTGATCACCGGCATTTTCCTGGCCATGTATTACGTTCCTTCCGCCGACGACGCTCACACGACGGTCGCCTATATTACGAAAAGCGTTGCGACAGGATCCTTTTTGCGAAGCCTTCACGTTTACGGCGCAAGCGCCATGGTCATCGTTCTGGTTTTGCATCTCACCCAGACTTTTATGTATGGTTCTTATAAGGGTCGGCGCGAGTTGCTCTGGCTTTCCGGCTGCGTCCTCTTCGCGCTGGTTCTGGGAATGGCTTTCACCGGCTATCTGCTTCCCTGGGATCAGAAAGCTTACTTTGCGACCGCCGTCGGGACGAATGTAATCAGCGAGGTCCCGTGGATTGGCGAGTCGCTCAAGGAATTATTGCGCGGCGGCACGCAACTCGGAACGTTGACCATTTCCCGCTTTTTCGTGCTGCACGTCTTCTTCATTCCCGCTCTGATTTTCACGTTTGTAGCCATCCACATCTTCCTTTTCCGCAAAGCAGGCGCGGCCGGGCCGGTGGATGAAGACCCTCAGGAACCCAAACAGAAAACGGAATTTTTCTATCCGCGCCAGCTTCTGATGGACCTCGGCTTCACGCTGGTGCTCATCACCGTCCTGGGAGCTTTGGCGTATTTTTTCCCCGCGCCTCTCGGCCCGCCGGCAAATATGGGCAATACGCAATACATTCCTCGTCCCGAGTGGTACTACCGCTCGGTTTTCCAGTGGCTCAAGCTTTGGCACGGCTCTGCAGAAATTCTCGGAATTCTGGTGATTCCTGCGATTGTGGCGCTCCTCTTCGTGGGATTGCCGTTCTATGATCGTAGCCGCGAGCGCCGCCCGTGGCGCAGGCCGGCGGCTGTCTGGGCTTTTGGCATTGTGTTTACGGGCCTCGTCTATCTGGGCGGGCTGAGCTATTACCAGGACGACCATCGTCCGTCCATCCGGATGGAGCTTGCGAACGAACGCCTCGAAGAGCAGCAGTATATGCGCGAGCCTTTCAAGCCGGCGATGAACGGGGCCTCATTGGCCGCAAGTGCGCCGGCGGCGGCGAACCCGCTCGTGGCTCAGGGAAAGAAAGTTTTTCAGTCGAACTCCTGCTTTGCGTGCCATGGCGAGGGCGGCGTGGGAACGTCCATTGCGCCGAAGCTCATCGGCATTGGGAGCAAGTTTAATCCGACCCAATTGCAATATCTGCTGACCCATCCGACGCCGAAGATGAATGCCGGCGGAATGCCTCATTTCAAGTTCACGCCGCAGCAAATGAAAGCGCTGATCAGTTACCTCGATTCACTGAAGTGAGCTTCCCAAGACCCTTTGATCTGTTCGCCTTGAGGCCCACAAAGCCGGCCCCCGAGACGAGGGCGCTCGCGCTCATCGCAATCGTTCGCGTTCCAAGCGAATTCTTTGCCCGGTCACGCTGCGGTTGCGCTCGGCTTTTTTGAATGCGGAGAGGATAGCGTAATAGGCGGGCTTCGGCTTGTAGGCGGAACTGAAGGGAAGCGCGAAGCCGAATTTTTCGTGCGTATGATGCGGAATCCAGGAATAACGGTCGGTAAATCCCCACGTCTGGAACGCCGTGCACGCAGGTTCCTGCGCGCAGGCTTCGGCGACCCGGCCGTAGACTTTGGCCTGGCGCGCGAGTTCATTCGAGCTGAGGAGTTGGCCCTGCGCGTTTACAGGGACGCGCACATCGAGCTCGGTAATTTGAACTTGAACGCCCAGTCCTCCGAAGCGCGCGATGTTGGCGGCGAGTTGTGACACGCCGGCTGCATTGAGGCCCAAATGCGCCTGCAGCCCCACGCCGTCAATCGGCACGCCGCGAGCTTTGAAGTCCTTGACCATGGCATAAATGGCGTCAGACTTCGCGTTGATCCCCTCCGCGTCAAAGTCATTGTAAAAGAGCAGCGCCTTCGGATCGGCCGCGTGCGCCCATCGGAAAGCCTGCGCAATATAAGCCGTTCCGTCGCCCGCGAGACCGATTCCCGGCCGGTCGTACCAGATCGAATGCCGCAGGTGACCTTCACGATCGAAGGCCTCATTGACAACGTCCCAGGCAAATACCCGGCCCGCGTAATGCCCGGCGACGCGCGTGATGTGCTGCCTCATGATCTCCCGTAATTGCGCGGGTGTGAAGTGGCCGCGGTAGAGCCAGGCGGGGTTAAACTTCGCCCAAAGCAGATTGTGCCCGCGAACCTTCATGCCGTGCGCTTGCGCAAACCGGACCAATTCGTCTCCCGGCCGGAAGTTGAATTGCCCGCGCGCCGGCTCGGTCGCCCGCCACTTCATCTGATTTTCCGGCTCGATCATGCTGTAATCGCGGATAAGCGTTGCAGTATAATTCGGGTCGCTGAAGTGCTGCGGAGCGGCCGCAGCGCCCGCAAGAATGCCGATGCGCGCACCCGCGCTACGAAGCGACTGGCTTCCGCCCGCCGCCATCAAGCCGCCGGCTAACGCAAGCAGCATTACTGCAGCAGCGCTCCCGACAATTCGCCGTGCCATAATTTCCCTCCCATCATCGCTGCAAAATGAAAAAATCCCCTGACCCGGAGCTTTCAGGGTATCCTAGTAAGGAGCGGTTGGAAAGCATTTCCCCCGCGGACATTGCCATGAAGTACTCCTACATCGCCAAGTGCGCGGTCAAGCATCTCTGGTCGGGCTTTAAGCTGCCCTACATGACGATGTTTGAGACGACGCTGATGTGCAATATGTTTTGCGAATACTGCATCTTTGGCGAGGAAGGGAAGTTCAACGACCTGAAGTCGCGTGCCGAACGCGAGCGCATTTTCAAGCGCATTGATGAGATGGTGGACCTTGGAGTTTTCGCGCTCAGCTTTTCGGGCGGCGAGCCACTGCTCAATCCCAATACCTGCGACTACATCGCTTATGCGGCGGACAAAGGCATGTGGACTTCCATGCCGACGAATGGCTTGCTGATTCGCAAGTACGCCGACGGGATTGCGCGGCTCGACATGCTCGAAGTCTCCATTGACTCGCTCAATCCCGAGCGATTCGCCAAGCGCCGCGGAATCAACGGGCTTCCCAAAATCATTGAGAACCTGGAATTCGTGCTCACCAAGCGGAAGCCGTTTACGACCCAAATCAATGCCGCGGTCAATCTGGAAAATCTCAATGATTTGCCTGAGCTTGCCAATTTCGCCAAACAACACGACATCGTGCTGCATCCTGAGGCCGTTCACAATGTCATGAGGGCTGGCGAATTACTTCCTGATTGCGAATTGCACGGGGCGGAAATTGACCGCGTCGAGCAGGCCTTGCGCGCCCTGCGTACTGCTTTTCCGAAGAATGTGCGCTTCTATTCTCATTATTACGACTTCTATCGTAAGGGCGGTTTTGGGCCCCACTTCCCGTGCCGCCACCCTTCAAAACTTATTTCTATGAAGCCTGACGGCGCCATCCACCTCCCGTGCGCCTTTTACACCCTGTTCAAGTCCCAAACCCCTCTTAAAGAAATCTTCGCCTCGGAAGAAGCTCGCAAAATTATTTCCCAGGAAAAGACGCTTTGGGATTTTTGCAAAGGCTGCAAGATCGGCTGTCCGTACGAAGTAAGCGCCTTCACAAACAGTCCAATGCTCGCGGTTAAGTCTGCTTTGAACTTCCTAAGGCTCAGTGAGTAATTACCGGTTTCCGCGGCATGGAGATATTCAAAAACTCTTCGTGCTGGACGTATCAATTTGACACTAAACCGCTCGTAAGAATGTATCAATTTGACACAGTAAGACCATGTGTTCTATCATAATCTCCATTTTTATTTGTAAGTGTATTGTTTGCTATAGATTAATTGCAAATTTGGAATGGCACGAGGATTGCAGTTCATCCATTGGGGGATTGTACTTACCCCCAGGTGAACCAAACGTGGGCTCGACAAGAGTATTGGTTGTTGATGACGACGCTGAAAGCCGTGAGCTGGTGGCGGAAGTTCTCGTGGCAAACGGCTACGTCGTGGATTCCGTGGAAAACGCGGCTGCGGCGCGTGCTGCCGTGGATCAGGACGGCGCCTACAACGTTGTGATTGCGGATGTGAAGATGCCGAAGGAAACAGGCTTGGAACTCATGCGGAATCTTCGCCAGCATAATTTCAAGCAGAGCATCATACTGATGTCCTCGTTTATGACAGGGCGAGAACGAGAGCTTGCGGAGCAGATGGGAGCGGAGGCGCTCTTGGAAAAGCCCTTCAGGCTTACCGAGCTTCTGCGCGCCGTCGAAGAGGCGGTTGCCAAACAAACGCAAGAGCTCGGCTTGGCGAACTGAGGGTTTCAAGGCCGGACTCGACCGGCCAAAATTGCGGACGTAAGGAGCTACGATGGAAGTTGCCGACAAGGTCATCGAAATCATCACGCGCGAGCAGCATCTTGAGCCGGGTAAAGTCACCATCGACTCGAGCTTCGAGGAGTTAGGCATTGATTCTCTCGATGGCGTGAACATCCTGTTTGCCGTCGAAGAAGAATTCAAGATTGACATCCCTGATGCCGTGGCTCAGAACATGAAGAGCGTGCGCCAGGTGGTGGACGCTCTGACCCGTGTGCTCGAAGGAAAGGACATCTCGGACCTGGTCGCCCTGAGCAAGGGAAGCGCGCCCGCGCCGGGCAATTAAATCCATCGCCGCGGTTGAGGAGCCAAGGGTGCGCAGAGTCGTTATTACCGGTGTCGGTTTGATCGCTTCCACGGGGAAGAACGCGGAAACTTTTTTCCGCAACCTGCTGGAGGCGCGTTCCGGTGTTCGGCGCATCTCGCAGTTCGATCCATCGCCTCTTTCGATTCAGATTGCCGCCGAAGTGCCCGACTACAGCCCCACGGATTATTTTCCTGCGAAGCGCCTCGACCTTCTCGACCGGTTTTCGCAGTTTGCTTTAATCGCCGCGAAAGAAGCGGTGACTTCAAGTGGTCTTGAAGTTTCGGAAGCGGAGCGTCCTCGCTTCGGCGTGGTGATTGGGACGGGCATGGGCGGCGCAGGGACGTTCGAAACGGGATATTACAACCTGTTCGCGCAGCAGGCGACGCGGCTCCATCCGTTCACGATTCCTAAAATCATGCACAACGCAGCGACTTCCCAGGTCTGCATGGAATTTGGCGCGCAGGGTCCCTCGCTCGCGATCGCGACGGCTTGCTCGTCTTCGGGCCACGCGCTCGGCGAGGCGTTCCACTTCATCAAGCACGGTACGGCCGAAGTGATGCTGGCCGGCGGAAGTGACGCGCCGATTACTTACGGGATGCTTCGATGCTGGGAGTCCGTGCGCGTTCTGGCTTCGGGGAACGGCGATCCGCGGGCGGCCTGCCGTCCGTTTTCCGCCGACCGTGACGGAATGGTGATCGGCGAAGGCGCGGGCATTCTGGTGCTCGAGGAATACGAACACGCGAGGAAGCGCGGGGCAAAAATTTACGCGGAACTCGCGGGCTACGGCCTCAGTTCCGATGCCTGCCACATCACGCAGCCGAGCATTGACGGTCCCGCTCGCGCCATCCGCATGGCCCTCGGCGAGGCGGAGGTTGCGCCCGAGCAAGTGGATTACATCAACGCGCACGGGACGGGAACGAAGCTCAACGACGCGACGGAGACGGCCGTCATTAAGGAAGTCTTCAAGGAGCACGCGCGGCGCCTCTTCATCAGCTCGACCAAATCCATGCACGGACACACGATGGGCGCGACGGGCGCGATTGAAATGGTGGCAACTGTCCTCGCGCTCGACCGCGGGCTGATTCCGCCCACCGCGAATTACACGGCGCCCGATCCGGAATGCGATCTCGACTACGTGCCGAATACGGCCCGCGAAAAGCCCATCCGGATTGCGCTCTCCAATTCTTTCGCGTTCGGCGGTTTGAACGCCGTGCTGCTCGTGCGGCGCATGGAAGGTTAGCAGGCGCGATGTGACGGGCCGCCCGGGAGGCGGTGCAGAGATGAAGATTCGCAGAGTCGCCATCTTGACTTTGAGTGTTGGCGCGGGACACTTGCGCGCGGCCGAAGCGGTCCATCGGGCCGTTTACGCGGGCGGCGATGATGTCGATGCGCGGACCATTGACCTGCTCAAGCACTCGAGCCGGTGGTTTCTCGCCGTCTATGTGACGACGTACTGGCAGATGCTTCGCCGCGCGCCCTGGATGTGGCGCTGGTTGTTTATCCGACGCCAGAAGAAGATGCACCGCAAGACGGCGCCGTGGTGGATCTTCCGGCGGGGGTGCCGCGCGGCGCTCGAGCAGTTGAAAACGCTTGCGCCGCATCTTGTGATAGCGACGGAGGTGGGCGCCGCGGAATTCGCGGCCATGGCCCGGCGCGGAGGGTGGTTCGACGCGCCCATTATTGCGGTGCAAACCGATTTTTATACCGAGCCCCCCTGGGTGCAGCCGGAAATTGACGTTTACTGTGTGGCGAGCGAGGAAGCGAAGTCGCAACTGATTAGCTGGGGCGTTTCCTCGAACCGGGTTGTGACCTGCGGAATCCCCGTAGACTCCGCCTTTGCTCTGCGCTTCGATCGCGCCGAACTGTTCCAGGCTCTGGGTCTTGACGCCGGGCGGCCTGTGGTGCTCGTGATGGGCGGAGGGATGGGCCCGGCTCCGCTCGATCAGATCGTCGAGCGCTTGGCTTTCTGCCGGCAGCCGCTTCAGGTGCTGGCCGTCGCCGGCAACAACCGGGAATTGCGCGCGCGCCTCGAGGCGCTGCGTGGGCGGGTCATGCTCGACTTGCACGTTTTCGGATGGACCGACAAAATTCCTGAGCTGATGGCTGTGTCCAACCTCCTGATCACCAAGCCGGGTGGCGTGACGGCTGCCGAAGCCCTAGCTGTGGGATTGCCCATGGTCCTGACGCATCCTATTCCTGGGCCGGAAGAGCTGCACCTGCGTTACCTGGCCGAGCGTGCCGTGGCGGTCGAGGCAAAATCGCTTAATGAGATTCCAGGAGTGGTCTCCGCCTTGCTCGCTGACGGCGCTGCACTCAAGCGGATGACGCAGCAGGCCCGCGAAGCGGCCCGCCCCGATGCCGCTTTTGCTGTTGCTCAAATCGCTCGCGCCGTCCTCGAGAAAGGGACGTATATCGACCTGCTGGCTTCGCCTACCCTCCGGCCGGACGAGTCCATCTTTGTAATGTGACTTCGGGACAGAAATCAGTAGGCGGGAGACAGAAGGCTCGAGCGATGGCTAGGGGATGCGCCGCCCTTCTGCATCCTGACTCTTGGCTTCACGCAGGGCGCCTGGCCGGATTGAAAGATGCTCAGTGAGATTCGCCAATTCGTCGAGCGCAAAGTGATCGGTGATTCGATTCCGTCGCTCGTGCGCTGGGGCAAAAGCGTGCCGCCAGGCCTTATGCGGCGGCTGCAGGCGGAGGAGTTCCGCAAGGTGATTCGATACGCGGCGGCGCGCCAGAAGTTTTTCCGGCACAAGCTCGGCGAGGCGGGCGTTGACCCGGGGAGTGTGCGCGGTCCTGAAGATTTGGGCGAAATTTTTACCACTCCTGAAGACTTGATCACGCTGCCTGCTGAGGATTTTCTCTGCCGTGAGCCGCAGGCGGTTTTTGAAACGACCGGCACGTCGGGAGGACCGAAACACGTCTACTTCAGCTACGAGGAGCTCGACTTTGCGGCGCGCTATCAGGCGGCTGCGTTGTGGGAAAGCGGCGTGCGGCCCGGCGACCGCGCCTTGTGCACTTTCGACGCCGGCTACTGGATCAGCAGTTGGGTCACGTTCCTTGCCGCAAAGCAGATAGGAGTTTTCTGCTCGGCGATTGGCAAGCCTGCGCCCGCGGAAGTTTTCGAGCGCCTTCGGCTCTATCGTTATAACGTCCTCCTTGCCGACCCGACCTGGCTGGTTAGCTTGAGCGAAATCGCCGAATCGCAGGGCGCTCTGCCGATGAAATTCATTTTCGCCGCGGGCGACCGCATGACCAGCGCCTATCGCGACTACGTGCAGAAGGTGTGGCATGCGCCCGTGATTTTGGGCTACGGCTCGACGGAAATGGGCGGCGGGGCGGGAATGGAATGCCGCGCACGGTCGGGATACCACCTCGACGATTACAACATGCTCTTTGAAATCCTCAACCCGGACCCGGAGGGTTACGGGGAACTCGTGATGACGACGCTCTCCCGGCGCACGATGCCGCTCATCCGCTATCGGGTCCGCGATGTGGCGCGCTGGATTCCGGAGCCTTGCCCCTGCGGAGCGCCTCTGCGGCGCATCAGCCCCATCCGCGGCCGGCGCGACGAAATGGTTGTGATGGGTGCGGGCAATATGCATCCCGAAATCTTTGAGAACGTGATGCGGGGCGTGGAGGGGATCGAGGAAAACTGGCAGGTTGCCGTCCGCCAGGAAGGCGTCCACGACATTCTGGAGTTCCGGCTCCAGCTTTCGAACGGCCGCGAGCCCGAGGCGGTCGAACGCCGCGTGCGCGAGAATCTCGAAAAGCGATATCCGGAGATTTGGGCGAACCACACGTGCGGAATGTACCGGATGGCTTTCCGGTTTCTTCCGCCAGGAAGCCTGCCTTTGGGCCGCAAGCCTAAGCGATTGGTGGATGAGCGAGCGGGCTAAAACAAGGGTGGCGAGTGTGCGGGAGGAGGTAAGAGGGTGGTTCCCATGATCCCCTACGAGGTGCCCTCGCCGCCACACTCGCCGATTGATTGTCATTCTAGCGCAGGGACCGGGCGGATGTGAAGAAGTTTTTTCTTTTTTTGTGAAAGAAATTATGGCGGGTAATCGGACCAATCCAACACGGCCTGCCGTCTTCTGCGATTTCGACGGCACCATTACTCAGGGGGATGTGACGGACCGCATTCTCGAGGAATTGGCTGCGCCCGATTGGCGCGCCCTGGAGGACGAATGGGTGCGTGGGAGAATCGGTTCACGCGAATGTCTGGAACGACAGATGGCGCTCGTGGACGCGTCGGAAGACCAGATCAATGCGCTGATTGACGCGGTTCCGATTGATCCGGGCTTCGCCGGGTTTTACCGGTTCACTCGCGCGCGCCGCATCCCGCTCTACGTTGTCAGTGACGGCTTCGATTACATCATTCGCCGCGTGCTGAGGCGTTCGGGCATGGAAGGGCCGCTCGAGAACGGCTCGCACCTGTTTTCGAGCGCGCTCCAGGTACAGAACCGGCGACTGAGCGCATCGTTTCCAGCGCCGCCCTGCGAGCACGGCTGCGCCACGTGTAAGGCGGAAGTGATTGAACGCATCGGCCGGGCATATGATCCGGTGATCTTTGTCGGAGACGGCCTTTCCGACCGTTACGCCATCGGCCTGGCAGAAATCGTTTTCGCAAAGAACCAACTGCTCGATTACTGCCGCAATCACGATCTCGCGTGCAGGCCGTTTGAAACTTTCGCTGATATCCAGGCGGCGCTCAGCGATTCGGCGACCTCGCGCGAGATGGAAACCGGAAAACATCTCACGCCAAGGAGCCAAGGCGCAGAGCCGGGTGGAGTGGCCCGGCGTTATTCGGGTGAAAAATGAGCTTAACTGACAACGTGACCAGAACGGCGGAATTGCTCGAGCTCGAGCGGGAATACTGTTCGCGGGGAGATACGGTCCACTATCTCGAGCCGCCCAAAGTGTTCGTTCGCTCGGAAGGAAGTTATCTTTACGACGAACAGGGCACGCCTTACCTGGACCTGCAGATGTGGTATTCGGCCGCAAGCTTTGGCTATGGAAACGGGCGGCTCAACGACGCCCTCAAGCGTCAATTGGATCGGCTCCCCCAGCTTGCATGTCAGTACTTGCACGCGGAGAAGATCGAAGTCGCGGCGCGCATCGCGCAGTATTGCGAAAAGCGATTCGGCGTAAAAGGCCGCGTCCACTTCAACGTCGGCGGTTCGCAGGCGATTGAAGATTCGCTTAAAATCGTGCGCAACTATACGGGAAGGAATTTGATGTTCGCTTTCATGGGCGGCTATCACGGACGCACGCTCGGCGCCACGGCCATTACGTCGAGCTACCGCTATCGCCGCCGCTACGGGCACTTCGGCGAACGGGCGCAATTCGTTTTCTATCCGTATTGCTACCGCTGTATCTACGACAAGAAAGTCGAAACCTGCGGGCTTTATTGCGAAGAGCAGTTCGAGAAATTGTTCGATTCCGAATATTACGGCGTCTGGGATTCGAAGGCGAAAGCATCGGAATACGGCGCGTTCTATATTGAAGCGGTGCAGGGAACCGGCGGTTACGTCATCCCGCCGCGCGATTATTTCAAACGGCTCGCGGAAACCTGCCGGAAACACAAAATCCTCGTCGTCGCCGATGAAATCCAGATGGGTTTTTATCGCACAGGGAAATTCTGGGCGATCGAGCACTTCGATATCGTTCCCGACATCATCGTCTTCGGCAAGGCGCTGACGAACGGACTGAATCCGCTTTCGGGACTGTGGGCGCGCGAGGAGCTGATCACGCCGGAACTGTTCCCGCCCGGCTCGACGCACTCGACTTTTTCATCGAACACGCTCGGGACGGCCGTGGCGCTCGAAGCGCTGAAAATGATGGAAGAGAGTGATTACGAGCAGGTCGTGGCGGAAAAGGGCGCCTATCTGCTCGAAGGATTGCGCCGCCTTCAGAAAAAGCATCCCAAGCGCATCGGCAACGTCGAAGGGCTCGGCCTCGCGTTGCGCCTGGAAGTGACCCAGCCCGACGGTTATTTGCCCGACCGCGAACTTACCGACCGAATTTTCGCCGCAGGCCTCGCGGGCGATCTCGACGCGCGCGGCCGGAAAATGGGCCTGGTGCTCGACGTGGGCGGATATTTCAAGAACGTGTTTACGCTCGCACCCTCCTTCACCATCACGAAGGAAGAGATGGATCTCGCCATCGAACTGCTCGACCAGCTCTTCACGCGCTCTGCTTCCGCATGAGTATTCAAGAAACCTGCCGAAACTGACGATTCCTCCCGTGAGCCGGGCCAGGCGCTGGGCTAGACGCCCGGCGGAAAGCGCTGACCGGCGGGAGGATCGCCATGGATCGGCGGAGATGGCTCGCTGCGGCGAGCGTACTGCTCGCAGCGCGAGGGCTCAGCGCGAGGAGTTCGCCCGCGCCCGCGCAGATTGCGCGCGAATACGGGCGTCTGCCGCTTGCCTTCACGCCGAATCACGGCGTGACCGACCCACGCGTCAAGTTTTTCGCCCTTGGCCATGGATACACAATTTTTCTCAGCCGAAACGGCGCCGTGCTCCGATTCGCCGCCGGCAAGAGATTCGATGCATCGAGCCCAGGAATGGAAGGCGGGAGCCCCGTCGGCGCGCTCCGAACCGTGAAAATCGGCCGAGCGGCCAAGTCGGCGCGCCTTACCACTCATCGCTTGCCGCTTGCTCCAATCGCCCTGCAACTGACCCTCGCGGGGGCGAACCCAATCGCGCAGATTAAGGGCGTTCAGAAGCTGCCCGGGCGAACGAATTATTTGGTCGGCAACGACCCTTCCAAGTGGCGCACAAACTTGCCGGCTTATGCGAAGGTTCATTACGCGAACGTCTACCCCGGCATTGATTTGGATTTTCACGGCAGTCGTTCAGCAAACGGAAGTCTGGAATTCGATTTTGTCGTCGCGCCCGGCGCAAACCCGAATGCCATTACGTTTGCAATAGCACCTCTCACGATGCGAGGCGTGAAGCGGGGGCAGGGAATCGAAAGCCGTCCGTCAGACCCCAAAGGGCTCGAACCCGAGACGAATCATCAGCCATTCCGAATGAGAATTGACGCTGATGGCGATTTGGTGATCGAGACCGCGGAAGGTAAAATTCGAATCCTCAAGCCTCTCGCGTATCAAGATGCAGAAGCCGTTCGGAATAGCGAAGGCCGTCGTGCCCGCAAACTTCGCCTTGGAGAGGAGGCGCCGGGAATCCCCGATTCAAAGCGAATTCCCGCTCGATTCGTTCAATTCAAACATGGCAAAGTCCGATTTGAAATCGGGAAATACGATCCCACAAAGTCTCTCGTGATCGATCCGGTCCTCTCGTACTCGACCTTTCTCGGCGGGAGCGACATGGATTACGCGACGGCAATCGCCGCGGACGGCTCCGGCAATGTTTATGTCGCGGGCTATACCGGTTCACTCGATTTTCCGATCGCCGGCGCAGTCGAGGGGCAGGGCACGGGCGGAGTTTGCAGCAACGCGCTCAGCACGTCGCCCTGTTTCGACGCCTTCATTGCAAAGCTGAATGCCACTGGAACAGCGCTCGTTTACTCAACGTATTTGGGCGGCTCGGCGGACAATGAGGCGACGGGAATTGCTGTGGACGGCGCCGGAAACGCTTACGTCGCGGGATTCACGGACTCTTCGGATTTTCCCGCCGTGAACGCGTTTGAAACGTCGCTCGGCGCGGGGACCTGCGCGGACTCGTCGCCCTATCCGTGCTACGACGCTTTTGCCGCGAAGCTCGACGCCGCGGGCTCGGCGCTCAGCTACTCAACACTGCTCGGTGGCAGCCTCGACGACTACGGAACTGCGATTGCCGTTGATAAATTCGGAAACGCCTACGTCGCGGGCCTCACCGACTCGACGGATCTACCGACGACGGCCGGGGCGTTTCAACAGGTTTATCAGGGAGGGAATTACGATGGGTTCGTCGTGAAGTTGGGGCCCTCCGGCGGCGCGCCGATTTATGCGACCTACCTGGGCGGGAGCGGGGAAGATCACGCAAATGCGATCGCCGTGGACTCCGCGGGCGATGCCTTCGTCACCGGCCAGACGAACTCGGATAATTTCCCGGCCGTCAACGCTTTTGAGAATTCGTACACGGGCGGCGCGTGCGGTTGCTTCGACGCATTTGTCACGGAAGTCAATCCCACGGGCACTGGACTCGTTTATTCAACTTACCTCGGCGGAGGGGGAGGGAATTACGGGAACGCCATCGCCATTGATGCCGCGGATGAAGCTTTCGTCGCGGGGTGGACGACATCTTCCGACTTTCCAGTAACGGCAGGCGCATTCCAAACTCACTACAGCGGCACCTACGACGCGTTCGTGGCGAAGCTTGCCGCGGGCGGCGGCTCACTCGTTTACTCAACGTTTTTTGGCGGAATCAATCCGGATGAAGCCGCGGGCATCGGACTCGACGCCTCGGGCGAAGCGACGATAACCGGATGGGTAGATGGCGCGGGCTTGCCCTCTGTGAATGCCATCCAATCGAGCGCCGGCAGCTACTACAATGCGTTTATTGCGCGATTCACTGCTTCCGGCTCGGGACTTGTGTGTGCAACCGTGCTGGGCGGCAGCGGAAACAATTTTGGAACGGCGATTGCCGTGGATTCCGCGGGGAACGCGGACGTTGCGGGCGCAACGTTTTCGACCGATCTTCCCATCACGCCCGAGGCTTTCCAGAGGATATACGGTGGCGGCGGCTATGACGGTTTCGTCGCCCAAATTGCACCGGGGAACGCCGCGGCACTAGCTGTCGCGCCAGGCTCGCTCATTTTCCCCGGGCAAGCCGTGGGGACAACGAGCACGGCGGCCGTGCTCAAGTTGATGGACGCAGGAAGCGCTCCGCTCGATTTGAATGGAGTGAGCGTGACCGGCGACTTCGCGCTCACCTCGAAAACCGGGGCTTGCGGGAGTTCGCTTGGCGCCGGCGCCGCTTGCGCGATCGGCGTTAAATTTACGCCCACCACTCCCGGGTTGCGGACCGGGCAGCTCCAGTTTTCCGACAATGCCGCGGGCAGTCCGCAGAGCGTTCAGCTCTCCGGTCTAGCGACGAGCGGCGATGCGATCCTATCCGTGCACAGCTTGAGTTTCGGTTCCGTTACGGTAGGCGCAGTCAGCGCGGGCCAGAGCGTGACGCTGACGAATGCCGGACCCGGCGTGCTCGACATTTCAAGCATCATCGCGACGGGCGACTTCTCTGGAGCCAACGATTGCGCCAGCTCGCTGGCCGCAAACGCCAGTTGCACGATCAACGTCGAGTTCGCGCCGACCGCTGATGGGGTGAGCGTGGGCGGCTTGGAGATTAATGACACAGCGCCGGGCAGCCCGCAGTCGGTCGCGCTTTCGGGAACCGGAGTCTCTCCTTCGGTCAGTCTATCGCCGGCGAGCCTCAGTTTCGGCGATCAGGGCGTCTCGACAGCCAGCGCCGCGCAGACGGTCACGCTGGCAAACACCGGCACGGGCATCCTGAATATTTCAAAGATCTCCGTCACGGGCAATTTCTCGGAGACGACTGCCTGCCCGGCGAGCCTTGCTTCCGGAGCGAGTTGCACGATCGGCGTGAAGTTCACGCCGTTAGCCGCAGGTGCAACATCGGGAGCGCTCGCGATTACGGATAACGCGGCGGGCAGCCCGCAATCCGTCGCGCTTTCGGGAACGGGCGTGACAGCTTTCGCTCTAGCGGCCGAAAGCCCTTCGGTAACGATTCTCCGGGGAAGCAATACGGCTTCGTTCACTCTCTCGGCCTCAAGCGCTTACGGCTTTACCGGCGCGATTGGTCTTGCCTGTTCGAACGCTGGAGCCTCAAGCTGTTCCTTCAATCCCTTGAGCATTGCTCCCGGCGCTTCGAGCACGCTGACCATCCAAGGTCTTTCCTCAGTTGGAGCGAGCAGCGTGAGCTTCACGGTGAGCGGAACGAATGGGTCACAAACTGTTACGCTTCCGATCGAAATTCAATTTGCCGATTTCACGATCGCGGCCCAGCCTGGCGCCATGACGGTCGCAGCCGGGCAAATTGCCGGCGCCACCCTGACGCTCGCATCAGTGAATGGGTTCAGCCAATCGGTTTCCCTCGCTTGCAGCGGGGAGCCTGCGCAATCGACTTGCAGCATATCGCCCGCCGCGGTCACTCCGACCGCAAGCGGAGCGGCCGCAACACTCACTGTGACGACGAAGGCCTCTTCGTCCGTGCCGCCGTTTGGCCGGCGCCATTCCGCGCCCCTCGGAAGTCCTTGGGTGTGGGTATGGGTCCCCGCGGCCCTCGCGATCATGGGATCTCTTTCGAGGGCGAGGCGCGCTCGAAGCTTCGGGCGTGGCCGTGCTGCGCGCGCGCTCACGCTTGCTTTGCTTGCTGCGGCTCTCGCCGGATGCGGCGGCGGCGGAGCAGCTCCGGATCCTAAAACTCCGGGAACTCCCGCGGGGACCTACACCCTCACCGTGAACGCTACGTCGGGAACGCTCGCGCACTGCGCAACCATCACGCTGACGGTGGATTGAACGGGCAGGGATTACGGCGCACTCGGAGCGCGGGGCCTATAAACGTTCTAGCGCCCCCACGGGCAGTTTCAATGCCGCACGCTCCATCGCTCGAGCATGCGGTAAAGCGTCCTGCGGCTGATCCCGAGCACCTGGGCAGCGTCGCTCTTATTGTCGCGCGTGGCTTTGAGAACGTGGAAAAGATAGCGCCTCTCCAGCTCTTCAAGGGACGGCAAGTCGGAATAAAGCGGCGCAACCGCGTCGGCCGGCGCTGCCGCTCCGCGGACTTTTGCGGGAAGATCATCGAGCGCAATGACCCCCGTGCGATTGAGAGCTGCCGCAGACTCAATCGCATGTTCGAGCTCGCGGACATTCCCCGGCCAGGAGTATGCCTCAAGAGCGGAAAGAGCTTCCTGGGAAACCCCGAGCTTCCGCCCGGCCTCCTGGCCCAGGCGGCCGAGCGTATGCTCGATGAGCAGCGGAATATCCTCGCCGCGTTCGCGCAGCGGGGGGAGATCAATTTCAATGACGCGCAACCGGTAATAGAGGTCTTCACGAAACTTCCCCTGGGCCACCAGCTCGGCGAGATTGCGATTCGACGCGGCGATCACACGAACGTCAATCTTGACAGGCTGCGCGCTGCCGACAGGGCGCACTTCCTGCTCTTCCAGCGCGCGAAGCAGCTTCACCTGAAGCCCAGGGCTCATCTCGGAAACCTCGTCGAGAAAAACCGTGCCGGCGCTCGCGTCGCCGAAAATGCCACTGGTGGTCGCAGTCGCTCCGGTGAAGGAACCGCGAACGTGGCCGAAGAGCTCGGATTCGAGCAGCGATTCCGTGAATGCGCCGCAGTTGACAGCAAGAAACTTCCGCCCGGCGCGAGGGCTGTTCGCTTGGATGGCGCGGGCCACGAGCTCCTTGCCAGTTCCGCTCTCGCCATAAATCAGCACGGTCGAGCGGGTCGCCGAGACCATAGCGATTTTTTTGTAGATTTCAAGCATGGGTCCGCTTCGCCCGACCAGCATCGAAAGCGATGGGGCAGCGCGGGGAGGCGGTTCGGGCGGTTGCTGGCGGACCAAGTCCCGATGATCGAGTGCCCGGCGCACATGGAGCAGGACATCCTCGATCTTGAAGGGCTTTGAAAGATAATCGAACGCGCCGGCCTTCACGGCTTCGACGGCGGTTTCGAGCGAGCCGAAGGCGGTGATAAGAATGACTTCCGAATCCGGCTGGACGTTTTTGTACGCTCGCAAGACGTCAAGGCCGCTCTGGTCCACGCCGAGGCGCATGTCGCTGATGATGACCTGGAAGCGCTCCTGCTTGCTGATGGCGAGCGCCTGCTCGGCGTCAGCCGCCGTGGTGACGCGGTAACCCTCCTCGCCCAGGATCTCGAGCAGGAGTTCTCTCGTATCCGAATCGTCATCTACGACCAGAATGTGCGCGTTCGAGGTGGACATAAAACCCTGGGCGGCTGCTGCATTCCGCTAGACCGGCGAGTGCGCAGGCGCTTCGCGCGCTGCTTCAGCTTCGACGGTGTGTGGAGGGCCTTCGAGCGGCAGCAGAAGCGTGAAGCACGTGCCCCGTCCCGGCTCGCTCTCGGCGCGAATCGTTCCCCCATGCTGGCGGATGATCTGTTCGCATATTGCAAGGCCGAGGCCCGCGCCCGCGCCGATTCGTTTGGTGGTGAACATCGGCTCGAAGATTCGCGCCAAGGCATCGGGCGGAATGCCGACGCCCGAGTCCTCAATCTCAATCCGCACCTGGCTCGGACGTTCGAGCGATGGGCCGCGCACACGCGCAATCAGCCGGCCGCCTTGCGGCAACGCGTCGAGCGCATTGTTGATGAGGTTCAAAAAAACCTGCTGGAGATAACCGGGGTCGCCTTCGATGCGCGGGCACGATTTGTCCCATTCCGTTTCCACGCGGATTTTGCGGCGCTGAAGCGTGGGCGAGGAAAGCAGCAGCGATTCCTCGAGCAGGCGACGGAGGTCCACAGGCTCGAACCGGAGGTCGAATTGGCGCGTCCAGGAAAGAAGTTGCTTGACGGTGCGGACGATGCTCTCGATCTGGCGCTCGATGATCTGGAGCCGGCGGGCCGAAGAGGCGTCGCCGCTTTTCTGCCGGCCCAGCAGTTGAACGTGCCCGGAGATGGAATTGAGTGGCGTGCCGATCTCGTGCGCGAGGCTCGCCGCGAGCTGGCCCGCAATGGCAAGCCGCTCCGAGCGCGCCAGCGTCTTCTGCGTCTCGAACAGCTCCTGGTTGATTCGCCTCAGCTCCTCGTTGCGGCGCGCGAGTTCCGCTGTTGCGTCCTCGACCTTGCGATTCAGCTCCGTGCTGAAATTCTCAATGCGCTCGAGCATTCGATTGAGGTGTCCGGCAAGCTGGCCGACTTCGTCGCCGCTCGAAACTCGCGCGCGCCGGTCAAGCTCGCCTTGCTGCGCGCGTTCCATTACGCGGATCATTTCTTTCACCGGCCTGCGAATTTCACGCAGGAAGAAAACGTGAATCACCAGAATCACCGCGCCCAGGCTGAGCAGCAGCAGGACCAGGTCCTGGCCGACCAGTTGCCAGGTCACGGCGTTGAGCGGCGACTTTGAAACTTTCAGGATCAGCGAGCCCACTTTCCGTCCGTTGCTGTGGATCGCCGTGCTGATGATCCAATACCGCCCGCCGGGAGTTTCAATACTCATTTGATTCGCGTTGGGTTTGAAGTAAGCGTTTGCGTGCCGAACGTTCGGAAGCGCGTCCAGCTCGACGAGTTCGCTTTTGGGATTGGTGGTGGCGAGCAGTTGTTTCTGCGGAACCTGTGCGTAGACGGACGCCTGCTTTACCCCCGGAAACGCGCGCTGGGCGTCGCGCAGCGAATGCAAAAGGGTTTGCGGAGTTTGGAGCTGGCCGTTGTTGACCAGTTGATGCGCCGTCAGCTCAGCCTGGACCAGAGCCTTGCGATAGATTTCCGCCTCAATGGGATCGCGCGTAAGCCAAAGGGCAAAATACGTCGAGACGGCGGCCACCAGCATGACGGTGAGGCCTGTCAAAAGGATGATTTTGGCTTGCAGACTGAGGCGCGAAACCCGCATAGTTCTTCACCCTGAGACTATCACCTGCGTTTGAAGTACGCAACGCCGCCGGCATTCGGAAAGACCCGCACTCGCCACCTTCTCATGACGCACAAAGCCCTTTTCTCGATGTCCGCTGCCCTCTATAATTCTCGCGTCCTCCGCCGCGTTCGAATGAAGAGTTTCGGCCCGGGAGAGTGGACGAGTGACCATGAAGTCTTCCGAGTCAAAACACTGGCATTGGGGCGCGTCCTTTTTTGTTCTGGCCGCGGCAAGCCTCTACCTTCAGGCTTTCCTCCTGCCCGGCACGCCGATTTATCAGGGAGACAGTTCTCCGATTTTTCTTCTCGACGCGATGCGGATGCTGCACGGAGAAATCATCTATAAGAATTTTTTTGAGCTGACGCTTCCCGGCGCGCCGGCGATCTACTTCCTGCTGCTCAAATGGTTTGGAATTCACATGTGGATTCCGAGCGCGGTATTCGTGGCGCTTGGGGTGGCGCTCGCGTTCCTTGGTTGGAAGATTTCGTCCGCGCTCTTCGAGCAACCGCTGGCTCATCTCGCGAGCCTTCTCTTTCTGGCCTTTGCATTTTCAACCGAGCGCGACCCGACCCACCATTGGTTTAGCGGATTGGCCGTTCTCGGCGCTTTGGCGTTTGTGGCCCGAGGGTGGGCGCCAAAACGCATGATTGGCGCGGGCGCATGCCTCGGTCTCGCAACACTATTCACCCAGAGCACGGGCGTCCTGGCGGTTTTGGGCTTCGTTGCATATTTTGCATGGGATGGTCGCAACCACGCGAGCGTGGCGCGGAAAACCCTTGAGAATCTGGGCGAGCTTGCGGCGGGCTTTGCATTGATTACGCTCCCGGCAGCCGTTTGGCTGATTCACTCGGCAGGCTTCGCACGGCTTCTTTATTGCACCCTGCTCTTTCCACTCAAATATTTTCATCTGTGGTTCTGGAATACGCCGCGTGCGATGACCGCGGAGATTCCAAGCCGCCGTGCATTTCTTGAAGTCCCTGCATTGGTGATCTGGGCGTCCATGTACGCCGTCGTTGGATTCGCCTACGTCGCCTGGCCGGCGCAGATTTGCCTTGAAAAAGGAAAGGCGTGGGCTGAGGGCGAACGCTACGTAGCGCTCCTCGGTTTTGTAGGCTTTTTCGAGCTCGTGAGCGTGCTGTTCAGCCCCTCCTGGCTGCGCGTTTCTTCCATATCACTTCCCGCTTTGGTAATTTTGGTCTGGAGGGTCCGGCAATCGCGTTTCGCCGGGGTTGCAATCGGATTTCTCACCCTTGCGGCGGCCGCAATGCTGGTTGCCCGCCCCGCGATCGTCCAGACCTCTTCTCAAGGAACGCTGCAGTTTCCGGCAGGCAGGGCCGCACTGCTCTCGCGCAGCCGATTTGAAAAACTGCGTTGGCTTCTCGCGCGCACTGCGCCCGGCGATTTTATTTTTCAAGCGAGCGATTGCGACCTTTACTTTCCGCTCGAGCTGAGAGATCCTGCTCCCGTCCCTTTCGTTACGGCGAGCGGTTACTCGAGGCCTGCACAAATTCGCGCGACAGCTCGCGCGCTGCGCACACGCAAAATTCAGTACGTTCTCTGGTCGGTATGGCTTGACGTGCCTCGGCACCGTGCCGATCCGCACTTTGATGCCGCGGTGCTTGCGCCGCTGCGCGACGCTTTGCGAAAGCGCTATCATCTAGTCAGGAGTTTTGGTCCGCCGGACTACGACCAAGTCTGGAAGCTCAATGGATCCGGCGCCGCCGCCCCGCACGCGCGACGCTAGCGGGCGGAGTTAGAATCGAACCATTCGAGTGGCGCGCGAAGAAGGATTGATCCGCTATGGAAAACCGGACCATCGCTGAAGTTTTCGAAGAAATCGCGAATCTGTTAAAAATAGTTCAGGACGACAAGAAGTGGCCTTTCAAGGCCGCGGCTTACGACCGCGCACGGCGCTCCATCGAGAGTTACCCGGAACGCCTGGAAGAAGTGGCGCGCGATCCCAATCGCAAGCTCACGGACATTCCGGGCATCGGTGAAGATTTGGCTGCGAAAATCAAGGAGCTCATCGAGACCGGGCAATCCAAATATCACCAGGAGCAATTGCAGAAAGTCCCGCACGGCTTGCTTGAAATGCTCCGTTTACAAACCGTCGGCCCGCAGAAAGCCCGGCTCTTCTTTCACGAGCTTGGAATCAAGGACGTGGACGAGCTGGAAGCGGCGGCCAAGGAAGGCAAACTCCGCGAACTGCCGAAAATGGACGAAAAGTCCGAGGAGAACATCCTTAAAGCCATCGAGCTGTATCGCCGGGCTTCCGGCCGTTTTCGTCTCGACACGGCCTATGAAACCGCGGAGGAATTGGCCGGTTACCTGAAGGAGCTTAATGAAGTTGAGCGTGTTGAGCCCGCAGGATCGCTGCGGCGCGGTCGCGAGACGGTAGGCGATCTCGATTTACTGGTTACGGGGCGCGATCACGCGAAGATTGCCGGACGCTTCGTCCGCCATCCTTCTGTTGAAGCCATTCTGGCGCAGGGCGAAGATAAAGTCAGCGTGCGGCTCAAAAATGGAATGCAAGTAGATGTTCGGCTGCTCGATAAAGAGGCTTATGGCGCGGCCCTGATGTATTTCACCGGTTCGAAGGAACACAACATCGCGCTGCGCGATCGGGCCAAGAAGCGCGGTTGGAAGCTTTCAGAGTATGCGCTTTTCCACGGCGAGAAGGTTCTGGCGCGCAGGACGGAAGAGGATGTCTATAAAAAGCTCGGCCTGCCGTGGATTCCTCCCGAACTGCGCGAGAATCTGGGTGAAATCGAAGCCGCTGAACGCAATGAATTGCCGAAGCTCGTTGAGCTTGGCGACATCCAGGGCGATCTGCAGATGCACACGACTGCCTCGGATGGCAAGACCCGCGTCGAGGAAATGGCCGAAGCGGCGAAACGCCTGGGCTATAAATACATTCTCATCACCGACCATTCAAAAGCCGTGACCATCGCGAACGGCCTGGACGAAAAGCGCGCCGTCGAAAATATCCGACGAATTCACGATGCTCGTAAGAAAGTAAAAGGCATTGAAATTTGGGCGGGCGCGGAAGTGGATATTTTGGGTGACGGCCGGCTCGATTATTCGGACGCGGTGCTCAAGCAATTCGATATCGTGCTCGCGAGCATCCACTCGCGGATGACGATGCCCAGCGAAGAGATGACCGAGCGGATCATCAAAGCGCTTGCCAACCCCTACGTCCGCATTCTCGGCCATCCCACGGGACGGCAAATCCTGAAGCGCGACCCGTTCAATTTCGACGTCGAGAAGGTGTTTGCGGCGGCGAAACAGCAGGGTGTGATTCTGGAGCTGAACGGCAATCCTGAGCGACTCGATCTTTCCGATCGCCTCGTCAAGCTCGCAAAAGAGCGCGGCATGAAGATCATCATCTCGACCGACGCCCACCATCCCGATCACCTGAATCTCATGCGCTACGGCGTGATCACTGCGCGCCGCGGCTGGCTCACCCCAAAGGATGTTCTCAATACGCTTCCACCCGCAAAGCTGCTTGGCGTCCTGCGGCCGCTGCCGTGACCGCAAGACCGGCGCTTCACTTCCGCGCACCTTGCCCCGCTTGAAATAGGAGGGAAGATTTACTTCTTCTGCGGAATGAGTCGAAGATTCACGACCACGATATTGCGAGGCTCGAGGAAGCTCACTTTGAACGGTTTTGAAATGGCGCCGCCGAATTTCGCTTGAAGTTCAAAACTATCACTCATCGGCAGTCCATCGAACTCATACGACCCTCCGGCCATGCTGTAAATTGCAGCCGTCTTTCCGGTCGTCAAATTGGTGAGGTCGACTTCAGCGCCGGTAACTGCTTTACCCGCTGCATTGAAGACGGTTCCCTGAATTGTCCGCGTGGGCGCCGGGTGGTGCTTTGCCCACAATGGCGGAGTGAGCAGCAAAATTGCTGCGGCAAGGGCCGCTTTCGCCCCCCTTTTGCGGCCGAACGCCCTCTGACTGCCAGAGTGCCGCGTGGGACCGCCGTCAAAATCAGGCATAGCCTTCATCCTCTTCATCTTCATTGGGAGGCACGGCATCCAGCTCGAGCGGATTCGTGCTGACGACTTCGAGTTCCGCGCCACACTCCGGGCAATCAAACGTCTGCCCTTCGTCGACGTCGTCATCCACTTCGATATTGGCTTCGCATTCCGGACAAATCGCCACCGATCACCGTGCAGGGAAGTCTCCCGGCTCATTCTGAGTTTAGTCATTCGGCCTATGGATGTCCAGCGAAAGGCGGGAGGTGGAAGACCGGAAACTTGCGCAGGCAGCGGCCGGGACGCGCCCGCGATTTCTCGCTTGGCGAGGGGCCGCCTGCCGCGCTACTCTAAGTATTTTCAGTTACGTCCTGAACGCCGAGGTGAGCCATGAAGAACGATCTTCAATTCGCGACTCTAGCGGTGCATGCGGGTGAAGAGCCCTGCCCGGTAACGGGCGCGCTGGATACGCCGATTTACCAGGCGACGACATTCGCTTACCCCAACTCCGATGAAATGGCGGCAGTTTACGGCGGCGAAAAGCCCGGCTATATGTACACGCGGTACGGGAATCCCACGATTCACGCTCTCGAAGAAAAGCTGGCCGCGCTCGAAGGCGGCGAATCCGCGCTTGCGACGGCCTCGGGCATGGCGGCGATTTCCACGGCCATTCTCGGCTATGTGAAAGCGGGCGACCACGTTGTCGCCGCGCGGTCGCTGTACGGCGCCGCGTACAACTTTCTCAACAGGATTCTGCCGCGCTTTGGCGCTTCGACGACGTTCATTCCTTCATCGAACACTGCGGATTTTGAAAAAGCGATCCGGCCGAACACGCGGCTGATATATTTTGAAACGCCGAGCAATCCCGTCCTCGACATCGTGGACCTGGAGGCCATGGGACGCCTGGGCCACGCGCGCGGCATCCCGACCATGGTGGACAACACTTTCGCATCGCCGGCGCTCCAGCAGCCGTTGCGCATGGGCGTAACGGTCTCCGTCCATTCCGCGACCAAATATCTTTGCGGGCACGGCGACGCAATGGCCGGGGCGATCATCGGCTCGAAGGACTACATCGAGTCGCTTTCGCGCGAAATTCATCGCGACTTCGGCGGCGTCATCAGCCCCTTCAACGCCTGGCTGGTTCTGCGCGGCGTTCATACCCTGCATCTTCGCATGCCGGCGCATTGCTCGAACGCCCAGAAAATCGCGGAATTTCTCGCCCGGCATCCGAAAGTCGAGCGGGTCAACTATCCGGGCCTTCCGCAGCACCCCGGCCACGCCGTCGCAAGAAAACAGATGACGGCTTTCGGCGCGATGATCAGTTTTGAAGTCAAGGGAGGGTATGAAAGCGGGAAGAAAGTGATGGATCGCGTCAAACTCTTCGCTCGCGCCGCAAGCCTCGGCGATACGCGATCGCTTATCGTTCACTCCGCCTCGACGAGCCACGCGGCCGTCCCCCGCGACCAGCGGATTGCGATGGGCGTCACGGACGGCCTGGTCCGATTGTCCGTCGGCGTCGAAGCAGGGGAGGACTTGCTCGCCGACCTCGAAAAGGCCCTCGCCTTTTGAACGCGGCAATACGGGCCGGCGTCAGCTAGTGTTTAGTTGCATTAGTAAGCGTTATATGTCAGACTGCCGGCATGAGCAAACAAGCGGCAGTCATTTCCCTTGATGCGGAGGAAGCGAAAATTCTCCGGCAGTGGATGCGGGCCGGAACCAC